>CAIOTT010000057.1 GCA_903861305.1 Candidatus Omnitrophota bacterium
ATTCTCTAAATTATTTGAAGAATATCGACGGGTATCTTCGACTTATCGTCGACATTTGCGAGTTATCTCTCTTTATTTCCTAGTAACGGCCCTAATCGGATCGAAATACCGACGAGAAAAGGCGATTACTAAAAACTGCCCCAAACTGATGAATTCAGAGATAAAGAGATAAAGTTGGCTGGATAATGGACGGATTTTCTATCTCTACTACAAACAGAGATAAAAATAACTTTGATACTTCGCAATTCCTCGACGAGGAATGTGTATTCGTAGAAAAAGCCCGCCGGATTCTCCGACGGGCTTATCTAAATGGCTCCCCCGCGAGGGCTCGAACCTCGGACACTGTGGTTAACAGCCACATGCTCTACCAACTGAGCTACAGGGGAATAGATCTATATTTGAACAACAAGCCTTGCCATGTTCCGACAAGCGTCCTACTAAAATGCGTTCTGAATTATAGCCGTATTCTTGAACTTGTCAACAAACAGAAACACAACTTCTAATACGCCCCCTCCCATGCCCTCCCCACAGAGGGGGAGGGTTTTAATTGTAAATTTATATATCCACCATCGTGGCCGGTGTGACCTGAGGCGCGGGGGTGCGGTTGTCGGCGACTTCCCTGCGGGCGTTCAGCGACATGGTGAGCGTGGAAATGTCAGCGAACTCGACGGCACCGCCGGACGGCAGGCCGATGCCGATCCTTGAAATTTTAACGCCGTACGGCTGCAGCGTCTTGATAAGGTGCAGTGCCGTAAGCTCCCCCTCCATGTCCGCATCAGTAGCCAGGACGATCTCACGCACAGGCTGGGAACTGTCGGTGATGCGGCGGATGAGCTTGGTAAGATCAACATCGTCCGGCCCGCGGCCTTCGGACAGGGATATGGCGCCGAGCAGGACAAAATACTGCCCTTTATAACTTCCAGTCTTTTCAATAGCGATCGCGTCCTTGGGGCTCTCGACTATGCAAATAATACTGCCGTCACGCGTGATATCCGTACAGATCGGGCATATCTCGCCCTCGGTAAAATTATTGCAAATGCGGCAGAAGCGCAGCTTGGAACGCAGGTCGATGATGCTCTCCGAAAGCAGTCGGGAATAATCCGCCGGCGCGTTCAGCAGATGGAACACGATGCGCTCGGCGCTCCGCCGGCCGATGCCCGGGAGCCTGGTCAAATGTTCGATCAGATTTTCTATGACGCGCGGGTAACTCATAAATTACGGGTTCGGGTTATCATCACTGTGCCATTCATTGACCAGTTCCCCCTGGAACGCTTCAAGCGCATCATCAAGAGCGCCGTTCTTGTCGCGCTCAACGGTCTTGGCAATAATATACGCGAGCGATACGTCATGCCCTAAAACTTCTTCGAACACATCACCAATGATCTTTACAGCCTCGATATCTTCAAGGGAATCCTTTTGATAGGAAGAGGATTCAGGGAACGCGATCGTGATCTTGTTGCCGGTAACATCCGTCGGATAACCATCCAGGAGGCAGGCCGCCAGGTAAGGTTTTTTGGCCTGTACCGCAGAGGTCATGCTGTTCCATTGATGCTTGATCTCCAACAGCGTCGAACTCTTTCCCAACACGGCGGTCGCTGTGACGGTTCGATCCTTGGCCGATGGTGCCGCTGGCCGGGGCGCGGAAGGTGCCGGCGGCGGACTAAACGTTGTTTTTGGCGCAGCCACAGCAGGCCTTGATGGCGGCAACGGCGCTTTAGGCGCAGGTAGCGGCGCGGACGCTGGCATAGCCGCCGGAACTTGAGCGCCTTGCAACAGGATGGCTGCCTTAACAAGCGCCAGCTCTAACGCAAGCCTTGGCGCGTCCGTCAGGCGTTCCACATCCCTGGCCGATATAAAGATATCCATGACTTTGAGGATCTGCTCGAGCGTAAGATGTTTGGTCTGTTCAAAAAGCTGTTTGCGGTAGAACACCGGATAATCCACGAGCGCCTGAAGTTTCTCAGGGTCGATCTTGGTGATCATCAGGTGCCTGAAATGCTCGACCATATCGCGCAAAAGCCGGGCATCATCTTTGCCGGCCGTGATGATCGACTCAACAGCCGCCATGGCCGCGCCGGCATCCTTGCGGATAAGCGCGTCAGTGATATCAAAGATATATTTGACATCAATGAGCCCCAGGAGGTTATTGGCACTGGCAAGCGTGACGGGTTCGCCGCTGGAAGCGAGCTGGTCGAGTATCCCCAAGGCGTCGCGCATCCCGCCCTGGGCCGCCCGCGCAATGGCAAAATACGCTTCCTCATCGACCACCAGGTTCTCGGTCTTGCAAATAGCCTTGAGCTGGGCCTTGATGATATCCAGCGAAAGGCGCTTGAAATTGAAATGCTGGCAGCGCGAACGGATCGTCGTGGGCACCTTATCAGGGTCCGTGGTCGCAAAAATGAACTTCACGTGGGCCGGCGGCTCTTCAAGGGTCTTCAAAAGCGCGTTGAAGGCCGGTTCGGTGAGCATGTGCACTTCGTCAATGATATAAAACTTGTAACCGCCGGACATGGACACGAACATCGCGTTCTCGCGGATGGTCCGGGCTTCATCAATGCCGCGGTTGGACGCGCCGTCGATCTCCATGATGTCAAGGTCCGACCCGTTGAATTCCAGCAGGCCGGGCGTTTGGGGCTTCGCCTTGTTGATCTCTTTAGCAAGGATACGGGCGCACGTGGTCTTGCCAACACCGCGCGGGCCGCTGAACAGGAAAGCGTGGGCCACCTTATTGGCGGCAATGGCGCTTTTCAAAGCGTTGGTCACGTGCTCCTGGCCAACGACCTCGTCAAATGTTTTGGGGCGGTATTTTCGAGCCAGGACTAGGTACGACATAAATTATACTCCTGGTTTTATTCTCGCCAGACAGGGCGGTTTGACAAGGGATTATTTCAATTTCATGGTCAAAGAGATGCGCTGGCGCTTGAGATCGATCTCTTTGACCTTAACGGTGACTTTCTGGTGGAGTTTGACGACATCGGAGGGGTGCCGTACGAACTTGTCCGACATCTGGCTGATATGGACCAGGCCGTCATGGTGGACGCCAATGTCAACAAAACATCCAAAATCGATGATGTTGGTCACGACTCCGGGCAGGACCATGTCCGGCTGAAGGTCCGTGATGGTGTTCACACCGTCCATGAAACGGACAAACTCAAACTGGGCCCGCGGGTCTCTTCCCGGCTTGGCCAGCTCACTGATGATATCACGCAGCGTCGGCAAACCAACGGTGGGTGTCATGTATTTCTTCAGGTCGATCCGCTGGCGTGTCTTTTCATTGGAAATGAGTTCCCGGACCGAAACCCCGGTGTCTGCCGCCATTTTTTCGACAATGGGATAACTTTCAGGGTGCACCGCGCTGGCATCCAGGGGGTTATCGGCATTCATCACACGCATGAACCCGGCAGCCTGTTCAAAAGCCTTCACGTTGAACCTGGGCACATTGGCAATGTCATGGCGGCTCTTGAAGGCCCCCAGCCGGTTGCGGCACTCCACGATCCCCTGTGCCAAAGCCGGCCCCACGCCGGAAACATACGTCAGAAGTTCGCGGCTGGCCGTATTGATGTCCACCCCGACCAGGTTAACACAACTCATGGTAACGTCATCCAGCGCCTGATTAAGACGGGACTGGTCCACATCGTGCTGGTACTGCCCGACACCAATGTTCTTCGGGTCCAGTTTAACAAGTTCGGCCAGCGGGTCCTGCAGGCGGCGCCCGATGGAGACAGCTCCTCTGACCGACACATCAAGGTCCGGGAATTCAGCCCTGGCCACATCCGACGCGGAATAGTAAGAAGCCCCGCTCTCGCTGACCATGACGATCTGCACATCGTTCATGGACAAGTCGCGCAGGAAGCTTTCCGTCTCGCGGGAAGCTGTGCCATTGCCGATGGCAATGACCTCGATCTTGTGTTTCTTGACAAGGAACTTGACGGTTTCTCCGGCTTCGCGCGCCCTGGCCTCGCTTTGCTGAAGGAAGATCGTCTGGTATTCCAGCATCTTGCCCTGCGGATCAAGGCAGACAAGTTTGCACCCTGTCCGAAGGCCGGGATCGACCGCCATGACCATGCGCGGCCCCAGCGGCGAGGCCATCAAGAGCTGTTTCAAATTTGTAGCGAACGTCGTGATCGCGTCGGCATCAGCTTTTTCTTTTGTCAGGAGCCGGACCTCATTCTCCAGGGAAGGCAACATCAAACGCTTGTAGGCATCTTCAACAGCCATGTCAACCTGAACAACAGCACACCCCACCTTGGCTTTAAGGAAAATATTCCTGAGCAACGTCAACGCTTCAGCATCGTCAACCGTGATGCGCAGCAGCAGAAAGCCTTCCTTTTCTCCCCGACGCGCCGCCAGGACACGGTGGGACGGTGCCGTAGCCACCGATTCTTCCCAGGCAAAATAATCCTTGAATTTGATCCCCAGCTCTTCCTTACCCTTGATGGGCCTGGCCCGAAAAAGACCTTTCTTAAGGAAGAGGTCCCTGACCTGGGCGCGAGCCTCGGCGGTCTCGTTGACCCATTCGGCCATGATATCCCGGGCACCCGCCAAAACCAGGTCCACCGTGGCGAGTTCCTTGTCTTTGTCGATGAATTTAAGGGCTTCAGCGGCAGGATCAAAAGCAGTGTTCTGCTTGTAAATTTCCAGTGCCAGCGGCTCAAGGCCTTTCTCTTTCGCGATCATCCCGCGCGTGCGGCGTTTGGGCTTGTAGGGCAGATAAAGGTCTTCAAGTTCGGCGAGCGTTTCAGCCTTGCCGACACTCACACCCAGTTCAGGGGTAAGTTTACCCTGGCTTTTGATGCTTTCCAGGATAACAGCCCTGCGCTTGTCGAGCTCATCCAGTTGCTTGACACGGTCGCGGATGGATGTTATCGCCACCTCGTCGAGCATACCGGTGGCTTCTTTTCTGTAGCGGGCGATAAAAGGTATGGTCGAGCCTTCTTCAAGAAGGCCCACGACAGCTTCGACCTGCTGGGGCTTCAGATGAAGTTCATCTGAAGTTTTTTTGATATGAGATAACTGCATGGAGAGCTCTTACAAGCCTTCCGCGTTCATGGCCTCGTTAACTGCTACGGACGGATGGCCTTCGATGAAATGACGCTCAATGGCCTTATCAAAGCTGGCGTTGGTTTGAATATTTTTAGCGTGTTCCCCCAACCGGTCCATAGGTCCTGTTACCATCTCGCTTTTATCATCATAGATCTGGCCAATGGCGTATGATGCCGAAAGGAACCCGCCCATGAAGATAACCAGTGTGATAAATTTTCTCATATTAACCCCTCCATTTGTATTGCGTTCAGGATCAGATGAGACAGGAGATCGTTCTTTTAAGGTCATCGATCTTGACCTTCAATTCGGACACGCGCTGGCGTTCTTTGGCAATGACGTCCGGCGGCGCTTTTTGCACAAAAGCTTCGCTCGACAAACGCCCCTCGATGGAAGCGGCCGCTTTCTCCGTCTGCGTTATCTCGGCCATAATGCGCGCTTTTTCCTTGGCGACATCAACAAGCCCGCCCAGAGGGATGAAAAATTGCAGTTCGCCCGCGACTCCGGCCGCGGAATCCTTGACAGCCTGCGCTGATGTCTCATAGCGCACGGACGATATGCGCACGAGTTTCCGGACAACATCTTCCTGCTGCTGGACCCGCGCCAGCGCTTCCCGGGAACCGTTAAGGACGCACTCGAGGGAATCCGAGGGCTTGATGTTCCACTGGGCGCGGATATTGCGGACAACCGTCACAAGGCTGAGCACCGCCTGGATATCCTTCTCCGCCCCGGCATCGACGTACTGCGCCTCGACAACGGGCCATGCCTCAAGCGTGAGAAAAGCTTCGGTGTCATGGAGGTAAACGTAAAGTTCTTCCGTCACGAACGGGATGAACGGGTGGAGCATTTTAAGGGTATTGCTCAGGACCAGCCAGGCTGTCTTCTGGGCATTCAGTTCGACAAGCCGGCTTTTGGCCATTTCAAGATACCAGTCGCAATAAGTGCCCCAGAAAAATTCGTAAAGGCTGTTCTCCGCTTCGGAATAACGGAACTGTTCAATAGCCTCCGTCACTTCCTTCAATGCGGCTTGATAACGGGAAATGATCCATTTGGATGCCGGATCCAGTGCCGCGTGGTCGATGTCCGCAAAGCCTTTGACGCGCGCCTCGGGCGTGACGTTCATCATGACAAAACGCGACGCGTTCCATAGCTTGTTGGAGAAGTTCCGCCCGATCTCGAATTTCTCTTTGGAAATAAAGATATCCTGCCCGGAATTGAGGATCATGCTGAAACGCAGCGCGTCCGCACCAAATTCTTTGATGATCTCCAGCGGGTCAATGGCATTGCCCAGGGATTTGGACATCTTGCGGCCCTTGGCATCGCGGACCGTCCCGTGCAGGATGACGTCCTGGAACGGCACCTCGTCCATGAATTCGATCCCGGCCATGACCATGCGCGCGACCCAGAAGAAAATGATCTCCGGGGCGGTAAAAAGCGTTGAGGTCGGATAAAAATATTTCAGGTCCATATTTTCCTGCGGCCAGCCAAGGGTGGCGAACGGCCATAACCAGGAAGAGAACCATGTGTCCAGCACGTCGGGATCCTGGGTCAGAGGCACATCCTTGCCGTGCTTGGCCCTGGCCTGAGCCAGCGCCTCAGCCTCGGTCTTTGCGACAAAATGACCGCCATGGCTGTCATACCATACGGGGATCCTGTGGCCCCACCATATCTGGCGTGAAATGCACCAGTCGCGGATATCAACAAGCCAGTTCTCGTAGACCTTTTCCCAGCGCTTGGGCTGGATGCGCGGTTCGCCGTTGCGGAACGCTTCCAGGGCCTTGTCGGCCATGGGCTTCATTTTGACGAACCACTGCTTGGATAAATACGGTTCAACAATGGTCTCGCACCTGTAACAGCGGCGCACCGCGTGGGCGTGCGGCTCGACCTTTTCCAGCAACCCAAGCTCTTCAAGGGCTTTGACGACCTTCTTGCGCGCTTCAAACCGGTCAAGCCCGTCGAAAGGCCCGGCATTGCCGTTCATCACCCCGTTGGGATGCATGATGTTCACAAAATCCAGGTTGTGGCGCCGCCCCATGGCAAAATCGTTGGGGTCATGCGCGGGCGTGACCTTCACAGCACCCGACCCAAAGGCCTTGTCAACAAAATCATCGGCAATGATGGCGATCTCCCGGCCGACCAACGGCAGGACAATGATCTGGCCGATCAACCCGGCGTAACGTTCGTCCTGTGGATTGACAGCGACAGCCGTATCACCCAGCATGGTCTCGGGACGCGTCGTGGCCACAACGACAAACTGGCTGGGATCATTTTTAAAAGGATATTTGATATGCCATAGCTGGCCGTTGGAATCCTTGTGCTCAGCTTCTTCGTCAGCCAAAGCGGTCTGGCAGCGCGGGCACCAGTTGATGATATAGGAACCCTGGTAGATCAGGCCGCGCTCGTAAAGTTTTACAAAAACATCCCTGACCGCCGTGGAATAACCCTCGTCCATGGTGAAGCGCGTGCGGTCCCAGTCGCAGGAACTGCCAAGCTTGTGAAGCTGGTCAATGATGGTGTCCCCGTGATGGCGCTTCCACTCCCACAGGCGCTCCATGAACTTGTCGCGGCCAAGCGCTTCGCGCGTAAGGCCTTCTTTGGCCAACTGCTTCTCCACGACATTCTGGGTGGCAATGCCCGCGTGATCGGTACCAGGCATCCACAGCGTGTCAAAGCCCTGCATGCGCTTGTAACGGATAAAGATGTCCTGCAGGGTGTTGTTGAGCGCGTGGCCCATGTGCAGGACACCCGTCACATTGGGCGGAGGGATAACGACCGTGCAAGGGCCTTTTTTCGAATGGCCCGCGCTGGCGTGAAAAGGTTTCTTTTCATCCCAAAGCTTGAGGCGTTTTTCTTCTATGTCAGCCGGTATGTAGCGCGGCGGGATTTCGGTCATGGAGGATTATTTCCTGGTGCCCTTCAAAAGTTTATACTCAACGCTGTCAACGAGGGCTTCCCAGCTTGCTTCAATGATATTTTCATGCACCCCGACCGTTGTCCAGGAATCGTGTTCATCCTGCGACTCGATCAGCACGCGCACTTTGGCCGACGTGCCGTCCTTGGTATCAAGCACGCGCACCTTGTAATCGGTCAAGTGCATATCCTTGAGAGAAGGATAGGCATCAGTAAGGGCATTGCGCAGCGCCTTGTCCAGTGCTTCCACCGGGCCAACGCTGTCCGCGGAACTGAACCGGCGGACCCCCTTGACGTCGACATGGAGCGTCGCTTCAGCCCATGCCTGGCCGTCAGCCGTCTTTTCCGTGTGGACGCGGAACCCCTCGAGCTTGAAGAAAGCCTTGTGCTTCTTTAAGAATCTTTTTACAAAAAGCTCGAAAGAAGCGTCCGCCCCTTCGAACTGGTATCCCTGCAATTCTTTATCCTGAAGGGCCTTGAGCATGGCTTTGGCTTCATCGGAAGCCTTGTCGATCTTGACGTTCAGCTGCTCGGCTTTCATGATGAAAGGCATTTTTCCCGCAAGTTCGGAGGTGATGAACCTTCGGTGATTTCCGAACATGGCCGGGTCGATATGCTCATACGCAGTCGCGTTCTTCAGGACCGCATCAATATGCACGCCGCCTTTGTGGGCGAAGGCGGAATGACCGACAAAGGGATGATTGTCCACTAGCGGCTGGTTAGCAACCTCACTAATGAAATACGCCGTATCTTTAAGCCCTTTGAACTTGTTTTCAGGGATCGTCCTGTAACCTAATTTCGAGGAAAGGATGCCGATGATGGTCGTAAGGTCCGCGTTACCGCAGCGTTCGCCAAAACCTGTGAAAGTCCCCTGCACCTGCACACAGCCCGCGTCTATGGCCGCCAGCGCATTAGCGACCGCGAGGTCCATGTCGTTATGGGTGTGGATGCCCAGCGGTGCCTGGACCTTCTCCTTGACTTCAGCAATGATACCCGCGATCTCTTCGGGAAGGCTCCCGCCGTTGGTGTCGCACAGGACTAAAATATCAGCGCCTGCCCCGGCCGCAGCCTCCAGGGTCTTCAACGCGTACGCGGGATTATGCTTGTAGCCGTCGAAAAAATGTTCCGCGTCATACACGACTTCCCGCCCCTTCTTTTTAAGGAACGCGACGGAATCGCGGATGATCTCCAGATTATCGTCGAGAGTGGTCTTAAGGACATCTGTGACATGCAAGTCCCAGGTCTTTCCAAAAATGCACACAACGGGCGTCTTCGCGCTGACAAGCTCCCTGTAATTGGGATCCTGTGCCGCGGTCATGCCTTTGCGGCGTGTTGATGAGAATGCCGCCAGCTTCGCGTGTTTCAGCGGGGCCTTCTGCATCAGCTCAAAAAATTCCTTGTCCTTGGGATTGGAGCCAGGCCAACCGCCTTCGACGTAATGAACACCCGTTTCATCGAGCCTGCGGGCGATCTTCATCTTGTCGGCAACTGTAAAAGAAATGCCTTCGGCCTGCGAACCGTCCCTTAATGTTGTGTCGTAGATCGCTATGCGCGGCACGTGTTATTTCCCCAGGTCAAAACTTTTATGAAGAGCCTTTACCGCCTCGTCCGCCTTATCCAGCGCGATGATGCACGAAACGCTGATCTCGGAGGTGGTGATCATGCTGATATTGATCTTGGCCTTTGCCAGGGTGTTGAACATCCGGGCCGCGATCCCGTTATGGGAACGCATCCCTGAACCAACAATGGAAACACGCGCGACATCCTTGTCAAAAAGGATCTCGCCCGCGCCGATCTTCCTGGCAACATCGCCGGCAACCTTGACCGCCTTGGTAATATCCGCCTTGGGCACCGTAAAAGATATGTCGGTCTTGCGGGTATGGCTCACGTTCTGGACGATAACGTCCACATTGACGCCGGCATCGGCGATGGCGCTGAATATCTGGGCTGATACACCGGGCTGGTCAGGGACCGCGCAAATGGTGATCTTGGCTTCATTCTTGCTGGATGTGACGCCGCGGACAGCGATATCTTCGATCTTCTGGGTGGACTTCACGATCATGGTGCCTTCCTCCTTGGAGTAGCTGGAACGAACATGCAAAGGAATATTAAATCTCTTGGCGACCTCGATGGAACGCGCCTGCATGACCTGGGCGCCCAAAGAAGCCATCTCGAGCATTTCATCAAAGGTGATCTCGGCAAGTTTCTTAGCCTCGGGAACAAGCCGCGGATCCGTCGTATAAATACCGTTGACATCAGTGTAGATCTCGCACACATCGGCATTGATCGCCTTGGCCAGCGCCACAGCCGAAAGGTCGGAACCGCCGCGGCCGAGCGTGGTGATCTCATTGTCCTTGGTCACGCCCTGGTAACCGGCCATGATGACGATCTTGCCTTCGCTAAAAGCTTTCTTGAGCCGCTTGTCGTCGATGTGCTGGACCCGGGCTTTCTGGTGCGTGGTATCTGTGACAACGCCCACCTGGTACCCGGTCAGCGCCACGGAATCAAAACCGCGTTCGCGCACGGCCATGGCCAGCAAGGCGCAACTGATCTGTTCGCCGGTGGAAAGTAAAAGGTCCATTTCGCGGTCGGCTGGAGTTTTTGAGATCTGGAACGCAAGGGTCTCAAGATCATCCGTAGTGTCCGCCATGGCGGAAACGACCACCGCGACATCCGTACCCTTGTTTTTGTAGGAAACGATGCGCTCGGCAACAGCCTTGATGCGCTCGACATTGGCGACCGATGAGCCGCCGTATTTCTGGACTATGACCCTCTTTTTCATAAATGCCCTATTTCTTCCCTATAAAGAATTTTATCATTTGCTCGCCGCTGTCGAACACGAGCCCTGCCTGTGCGGCAAGGGTCTCATTATACCTATCAAGGCGGTTTGGTTCAATACCTTTTCCGTACATCACAAAAGGCACAGGTGCGCTCGTATGCGTGCGCTTGCCCAACGGTGTGGGATGGTCGGGAGACACCAGGATACGCACATCCGGGTTCAGCCTCGCCCAATCAAGGACAGGGCCCACAACATCCGCATCAAAATGCTCAACAGCCTCGACCTTGGCCCTGGCATCGCCGTTATGGCCTGCTTCGTCCGTAGCTTCGACATGGACAAAAACAAAATCATGGTCCTTGAGCGAAGCGATCGCATACTCTGCCTTGCCCCTGAAATTCGTATCCAGATAACCGGTGGCACCCGGAACTGTGATGACCTGGAGCCCGGCCAAACGGCCGATGCCGTTGACAAGGTCCACCGCGGAGATAACGCTGCCCGTGACACCAAACCGGCTGGTGTAGGCATCGATCCGTGGACGCTCGCCCTGACCCCAGAACCAGGTCATGCTCGCGGGATACTTCCCGGCGCTGATACGGGCCTTGTTGACAGGATGCGCGGCAAGGATGGCTTTGGAGCGTTCCATCTGGTCCAAAAGTATCCCCGCCTTAAGGCCTTTGGGCAGATGCGCAAGTATCTTCTGTCCCAGGATATCGTGCGGCGCCGTGCAGGCAACCCTGGAAAGATCCCCTGACCCGTCCGTATTGATAATGCAAATATGGCGGTAGCTCTTGCCCGTGTGATAGACCAGGCCCGGAGCATTTAGCTCATGCGCCAGGTCTTTCATGATCAAAGCGGCTTCATCTATCGAAATATGCCCCGCGCTGTAATCGAGCATCGCCTCGTCCTGGATGGTGACCAGATTGCACCTGAACGCCACCTGCCCCGGCCCCAGATCGATACCCAGGTTCGCGGCCTCCAGCGGCGCGCGCCCGGAAAGAGACGAAGGGTCGTACCCCAGAAGGGAAAGGTTCCCCACATCGGAACCAGGCGCCATGCCATGCGGGATCGTGCGCACCAGCGCCGAGTATCCGTTCCGGGCAAGATCGTCCATGTGCGGGGTACGCCCTGCTTCCAGGGGCGTCTTTCCGCCAAGTTCCTTCACCGGTTCATCCGCAGCACCATCAGGGACAAGAATGATATATTTCATAGTTTATCTGTCGATCGTATCGATCAAAACTTTCACCAGGGATTTCTTGCTCAGGCCGTCGGGTGATAAACGCCCGCTCGGGCCGAAAAGGCAGGCCTGGTAATCCTTAGGGGTGACAACATTGGCCACAACCAGGTCGCACCCCGCTTTATCGAACAAGCCTTTGACACTAGCCGGGAAACGCCCGGGAAATTTCCGTGCCGTGAGTTTGAACCCGACAAGAAAAATGCGCGGTGCGATACGCTTGATCTTGTCGATCAGTTTCTTCGTCGGGACAAGTTTAAGGTCCAGCGCATTGCCTGACGCCATCTTGCCGGAAAAAGATCTGGCCGGCCTGAAATCAGGCACAGCGGCCGCATGGATAACAACGTCATAGCCCTGGCGCAATTCCCGGGCAAGGATAGCATCAAGTTCATCGTAAAAAAAGAAATTTTTCAGGATGACCGCATCGGGTAATAAAAGGCGGGATGTAGCCGCGGAACCTTCCAGAAGGGTAACACGCGCCCCTTTGCCATGAAGCGCACCGGCGATCAACCGCCCCATATCTCCCGTGGAACGGTTGGTAATGACCCGCACATCATCAAGGGCGACAGCCGCCGGCCCACTGGTGATAAGGATGCGCTTGCCTTTACAGGCCAATTTCTTTCAGGATGGCTTTGATGTCTGCCTCGACCACGACCGGAGCATGAACGCACTTCATGGCGTTCGAGGGGTCTTTCAACCCGTGTCCTGTCAGGGTGCAGACGACCGTCCCCCCCTGGGAATGTTTGAAATAACCCTGCGCGGCAAGTTTCAGGATACCCGCGACCGAAGCCGCAGACGCCGGTTCACAGAAGACCCCGTCTTCACCGGCCAATAACTGATAAGCCTGCAGGATCTCTTCGTCGGTAACGAGATCGATCGTTCCCTTCGATCCATCGCGCGCCGCAACGGCCTGCGTCCAGCTTGCCGGATTCCCGATCTTGATCGCCGTAGCGATCGTTTCGGGATGAGGGATGATCCTGTTATGAACGATAGGCGCCGAACCGGCTGCCTGGAACCCCAGCATCTGGGGCAATGTTGTTGACTTCCCTTCCGCGTGGTATTCCTTGTAGCCTTTCCAGTAAGCCGTAATATTGCCGGCGTTACCAACGGGGATCGCATGAAAAACAGGCGCATCGCCAAGATCATCCACGATCTCGAACGCGGCGGTCTTCTGGCCTTCTATGCGGAACGGATTAATGGAATTCACAAGTTCGATCGGGTGCTTGGATGTGACATCCTTCACCAGTTCCAGGGCATCGTCAAAATTCCCCTTGATGGCAATGACCTGGGCCTTATGGATCATGGCCTGGGCGAGCTTCCCCATGGCAATGTTGCCGTCAGGGATCAGGACACAGCATTTCATGCCGCACCGCGCCGCGTACGCGGCGGCTGAAGCAGACGTATTGCCCGTGGACGCGCACATGACCACCTTGGCGCCTTTTTCAGCCGCCTTGGAGATCGCCATGGTCATCCCGCGATCCTTAAAAGAACCCGTCGGGTTAAGGCCCTCATATTTTAAATAGACCTTAAGGCCGGTCTTTTCGGACAAGCGGCAGGAATAAATTAGCGGCGTGTTGCCTTCACAGAGAGAAACAACAGGTGTCTTATCCGTGACGGGAAGGTATTTACGGTAACGTTCGATCAAACCCTTGTACATCACAACGGCTCCATGCGGATGGCCACAGGCTCGGCCTTCACGGAACCAAGCTTGACGATCTTTTCAAGGGCCCTGCGCACATCGATCTCTTTGGCCGTATGGGTCAGCATGACCAGAGGAACAACATTGTTCTTGCTCACGGTCTTTTGGGTAAGAGAGGCGATGCTGATGCCGTAAGCGCCAAGGATCCCGGTGATCTTCGAAAGGACGCCGGGACGGTCGATGATCATAAGGCGGATATAAAATTCAGTCTCGATCTTGTCCATGGATAGGAGTTTCAACGCGCCAAGTTCTTCAGGCGCATCACCGATCCATGTGCGATCCGTCGTGGCATTATCAAGCCCCGCGTTGATCAGGTCGCTCAGGACACCTGATGCCGCGGCCATTTGCCCGGCCCCCTTCCCGACGAGCAAAAGATCGCCAAGGATATCCGCTTCAAGCTGAACAGCATTGTAAACGCCCTTGACGGACGCCAGAGGATGTTTCTTGGAAATAAGGGTCGGATGGACACGAGCCTCGATGCCGTCGCCCTTCTTCTTGGCAATAGCCAGAAGCTTGATCGTCAGGCCCATTTCTTCGGCGTATTTCAGGTCTTCAGGCGCTATATGCGTGATCCCTTCCGTGTAAATATCGGATCCCTGAATGAATTTCCCCATGGCCAGCATCACCAGGACAGCAAGTTTGTGCGCCGAATCCTTCCCGTTGATATCAAGGGAAGGGTCAGCTTCAGCATAACCTTTGGCCTGGGCCAGCTTGACGGCCTCGTCGAAAGCAATGCCATTGGACTCCATCTCGCTGAGGATAAAATTGCAGGTCCCGTTGACGATGCCGTGAAGTCCGGCATACTGGTTGCCCGCAATGCCTTCCGTAAGGGTTTTGACGATAGGAACACCGGCAAGGACCGTTGTTTCAAAATAAATACTGCGGGAAACCTTGTGCGCCAGGCGAAAAAGCTCCTGGCCAAACGTTGAAATGACCGCCTTGTTCGCGGTAACAACATGTTTTCCGTTCTGCAACGCCCCCTTGATGATCTCAAGCGCCGGATGGTGGCCGCCGATAAGTTCTATGACCAGGTCGATCTGGGGATCCTGGATCAGCTCATTGAAATCATGCGTCGTATGGACTTTCCCGATAGTACCGAGAAATTTCTTGTCGATCTTCAGGTCGCACAACGTTTTCAGGCGCAGGTCAACATTGTACCTGGCACGGATAAAAGCCTGTTTTGACCTGATGAGGTGCGCCACGCCTTTGCCCACAGTCCCGCAACCCACAAGCCCCACGGTCAACTTTTTCATTGCGCGTCAGCCTTGCTAAGATTATATTTCTCGACTTTCTCGAGAACATCCGCAGCTTCTGGGCTAAGATTATCAAACTTAAGACGGTTCGCGTAAACGATCCCCTTGACGATCTCCCGGCTGCTGAGGATCTTGCCTTCAAGAAAGATCGTGTTAACAACATACGGCGCGCGCAATTCGACGGCAATGACCTCACCCGCCTGAAATATCATGGTCGAGGTGAAGCAGATGCCGCCCTTGCTGATGTTCTCGATCTGGGACATTTCGAACTTCAGGGAGGGATTGGACTTGACGTAAAAACGGATGATATAGTTCTTCTTGATACGGATGAACTGCCTGCGTTCCGACTGCTCGACATCACGTTTTTTTTCAGTTGTCATATGCGGCCCCTATCAGAACGTCAGGACAAAATAAAATCGGAGCGGTGAGATTTGAACCCACGACCTCTTGAACCCCATTCAAGTGCGCTAGCCAGCTGCGCTACGCCCCGGTTAAAGACGACCATTAAGAAATAGGCATACATTATACAAAAAAGTTCCCGATTGGGAAGGAAAAAAAGCTGTTTGTCCGAAATCAGTCCCGGTCAAAAGAACTTCAGTCCAAGCCGTTGCCCGTAAGGGAACCCTGAATCCTGTCCGGAATGAAGCGATCCGGAGATCTTGAACAACTCCGCGGATTCGTCAACCTTGCCCATAGCTTTCAGTATCTCGCCGGAGAATCGGTACACCAGCGGATTCTTTGATCTCAAACGGATGCATTCACTGAAAAATGACAAGGCCTGAGGCAATTGTTTTAAAGACAGGCTTGCGGCCCCCGCATAGAAATAAAGAGGCTCAAGGTCCTGCGCGGAAACCTTGTCCAAAGCAAAAAGGGCCGCATCCCTCGCCTTTTCATGATCTTTGGCGTAGTAATAAGCCGCCGCCCTGAGAACCAGGACATTGTGTTTGGCTTGCTGGATATCCTGCCCCATATCCACATCCGTGGCGGACAGTATCTGGCGGTAAAGAACAGAGGCATGGATCTTTTGGATGACGCGTTCCGGCGGCAGGACAAGCGCCCTTTCGAGGTAGCGGATCGATAACAACATATCGCCCCGCTCAAATGCCAGAACAGCGGTATCATAAATATTCCAGAAAATAAACGGATCCTCATCAGCAGAGCGCAATATTTCCCCGAAAGCCGTCTTATGCGGATCCCCGGTGTAATATTCAGCCGCCCCCAGGAACATCCTTGACACCTCTTCATGGGGCATGTACCTGACAACAAGCTCGAAATACTTCAGGAACACGGGCCAGTCGATCCTGGCCGAAGGTATTTCACCTTTGGAAAGAAGTACGAGTTGGAATAAATTGTCAGGCCGGGCATCGTTCAAACGGCGCATCTTGATGCGGGTGTCCAGGAGTTTAAAATCCACCACACAAACCGCCAGGACTATGATCACAGCGTAAAAGAAACCGCTGCTGGTGAACACCTGCCTGATCATTTGAAGGGGCTTTTCACAACGCATCTTTATCCCCTTTCCCGCTGTTCAAGCCTTCCCGCCCGGCGAGAACGCCGACGGCGATCAGCACGAGCACGAACAATGCCCATAAAGCATAGATGAACAAATAATGGAACGGCGTCAGGAACCTGAACGTGACCTCGCTCTTGCCTGCCGGCAGCCATACACCTTTAAAGGAAAAGTCGGCCCTTAAAAGGCGGGTTTCTTTGCCATTGATGAAAACATGCCAGCCTGAATGATAATTGTCCGACCAAACAAGGAACTTGGGCGCGGGCAGATCGGTCTTCAAGCTGATCGTGTTGGCATCAAAGGATGCCACCTTCAAGAAGGCCGTTGTTTCATCCACGGCCATTGCCTGGACATTCATGGGGCCCAGCGAACGGATATCCTGCGGTATTGCTTCACCCTCCGCCAACAGGGCCACATTCATTTTGCTTTGCCATATCTGGGCTAATTTTGGAAAAACCGCTTCAGTATCCTGAGGGTATGTGGCCGTGTTATCGACCAGATAAAATTTATTTGACGTGAACGCGACCCTGACCGCTGAAGGGATATGGACAAAAAGCTCCTGGTACCAACGCGTGCCGCAATAGATGCCAGCGTCAGAAATGTCGCTGGAAGAAACGATCCTTTTAAAATTAAATTCCTTTGATGCCATGGCCTGGTAACGGCTGACCCTGTCAACATCGCCGAGCTTGATCGAACTCCGGGTCAAATAATGGATCATGGCCACTGGCTGCACGGTGACAGCGACCAGCAAAATGCCACCCAGGACCTTCTGGCCCGACCGCCCCCAAAGGACACCTGTAAAGAACAATAAAGATGCCGCGACAACGATCCAGGACGTGAAGTCCACCCCGCTCTGCCTAAGCGCCCAGACGCCGAACAGGATATGAGCTATGAGCACATACAAAAAAAGGAAAGGGTCTCGTCTCCCGCGGAAATTCGCCAGAAAGATCTCAAGCTGCCAGGCCGCGAAAAGGACCGCCATGGGGAATGCCGCGATCCAGAAAAAGAACGACATCATGCGCATGTACTTGAAAATAAAAACATGGTCATACAGGAACTTGTAGACAGGCGTTGTATCCGTGATCGAAATAACGACCAGGACCAGGACATTCAGAAAAAGGAACGCGGTGCGGCGCGACAATGGATTGATGAATGAAACGATAATGATGAGGAAAAAGAAATACGTCACAAAGAAATCCACGGGGGTCATATCGCCGTGATCTTCAAAGACCCGGTCAAAATACCCCTGGGCCATCAGGTCGCCCACCTTGATATGGTTCATGCCCACGGCAAGGGTGGAGGCTTCAGAGGTCCCCACATTACGGCCGGGCATAACGAATTCGCCGTGCTTGGAATCATGAAAAAAAACAGCCTCAGGCCCCATCGCGAGGCTAATGAAAAGCACGCACCCCAGCACAAAGACCTTGTTATCCCTGATAAAACCGACCATGTTGGCAAAGAACTGGAGAGACTCCCGTCCAAAGAAAACCAGGAACAAAATGAAGAATGTAAGTACGGTTGTGATGAAAAAGAACGGGATGTACGTTGTCAGGCCGATCGCCGCAACAAGAAAAACCCCCAGGAATTGATGTTTCTTCCTCTCGGCCGCGAACGCCAGGAAGAAGTAAAAGAACCATACGAGCGGAACGAACAACAGGATGATGTAATCTGAGAAAGTCCTGCCACCCCATCCGGAAAAAAGAAGGATCAGGAATGCGGCCGTATAGGCCAGCCTTTCTTTCAAAAACAGACGGGCAATGAGCCAAAACCCGGCAACGCCGAGAAAATAATATACTGTCAGGAAGGCCCGGTACGCGACAAGGTCCGACGCGCCCAGAAGCTTGGCCCCGGCGACGACCAGGTAGAACGGATTGCCATCACCGATACGCCGTAAAAAGAAACTATAGGGAAAGCCGTTGAAATACGTTGGGTCCCACTGGGGATAAACGCCGCGGATCAGATTGTTCACAAAGAAAAGCGTTTGCTGGTAATAGGATCCGTCACCGATATCGGGCAGAAAACGTGCCGATATAAAGCTCCAGAAAATAAACATCCAGAATACAAACGGAAGGATCACCAAAAAAAAGAATTCGCGCCGCAGGGGTGTGGAAAGAAAACGGTTCATTCGGATTTCAGGGACCTGGCCATGAGGCCGGCTACCGCCTTCAACGGATCTTTGCGGGCGTAAAGGACCTGATAGACCGCAGTCGTGATCGGCATCTCGATACCAAGTTTTTGAGCCAGCCGGTGGACGGACTTGGACGTAACAACACCCTCGACAACGGCATCCATGGAGGCCAGGACATCCTTGACCGCCCGGCCCCGCCCGATCTCGGCCCCCGCGGAGCGGTTGCGGCTGTTGGGGCTGAAACACGTGGTAGCCAGGTCTCCAAGGCCCGCGAGGCCGGTGAACGTGGCGGGATCAGCACCCATCTTCTTGCCGAGGCGCATCATTTCAACAAGCCCGCGCGTCAGGATGGCTGCCTTGGTGTTGGTCCCATAACCCAATCCGTCGCAGATCCCGCAAGCCAGGGCAATGACATTCTTTACACTCCCGCAGAGCTCAACCCCGAGGATATCGTTGTTGGTATAGATACGGAACGTCGGCGAACTGAACAACGCCTGGACATGCGCGGCCAAACGGGGATTCCTGGAAGCGGCAACAGCCGTGGTGGGAATGTTCCTGGCGACCTCGATCGCGATCGTAGGCCCTGAAAGGACCGCCACATCGACATCGCCCAGTTCCTCAACGATCAATTGCGACATGGTGTTAAAGGTCTTCAGTTCAATGCCTTTGACAACGCTGACAAAAGATCTTCCGGCAATATCGCAACGACGTATCTTTTTCAAAGTTGTAGCCAGGAACTGTGACGGGACCGCCAGGACAATGACATCATTCGCTTCAACGGCATCTTTCAGGCCAGCAGTCACAACAACCGGTTCCGGTATCCTGATCCCGGGAAGGAATTTCTTGTTGATGCGGGACTTGCGGATTTGATCTACATAATCAGGGAAAGCGCCCCACAGCGTAACATGATGGCCATTGTGCGATAAAAGGATGGCCAGGGTCGTCCCCCAAGCGCCATCACCGATCACAGCGATCTTTGCGGGTGTGATATGTTTCATTTCCAGGTGAACTTCTCTCTCAAGATCTCCCAGTAATACGCCGCACCCCATTTGAGCACCTGAAGCTTGCGCTCACCCCCGTCCCGCTTGGGTTCGTCCCCAGGTATCTCGGAAAGCCGCAATTTGCGCTTGGCCGCCCGGATGGACAACAACGGCTCCCAGCTGACATGGGTCCGGAACAATTTCTCCTCGAAGGAATAACTTTCATCCTTATCCAGCTCAAGTTCATGGATCAGGTCCTTGCGGTAGATCCTGTAAATGACCATGGCATCCGTATAGCGCGCGCCGTGAAAGAAATTGATAGACCCTGTAAAAAGCCAGTTGCCGAACGCTGTCACGATATCATCATCGTAACTTTTCGCGCCCGGAGCATACCGCGAGACAATGACCATGTCGCGGCCTTTGTTGAACTCATCAATGCAGGGCTTGAGCAATTCGGGGATGGAATTGCCGTCAGGACTGAAGGTCAGGATGGCATCACCTTTAATATATGGGAGCGCATCCATGTACGCCCCGCGGATGCCGGGGCTTTTCTGGATAACAACGTCGTACCCCAGGCTGCGGGCGACCTCAACGGTCTTGTCTTTGGAATTCCCGTCGACAACGAGGATCTGCTCAAACAGCGAACGGTCCACCCTGGGCATGACATGGCGCATGCCCGTTTCTTCGTTCAACGTGGGTATCAGCAACGTTACTTTCATTTGTTCCTTGCGGCAGTGTATACTTGAGATGTTTAATGGAGCGAGAGACCGGAATCGAACCGGCGTCACCAGCTTGGAAGGCTAGGGTTCTACCACTGAACTACTCTCGCGCAGAGTTAAAATATTCGCGGGGATTATACCACGGCGCCCTTTTAATATAATGATTTTTTAGAAAAATGACATTGTGACGTGATCTTCTTTCTAAAATCATACTCGACATGGCGGACAAGCTGTGGTATAAGATTCATCTCGCCGACGTAGCTCAGTTGGTAGAGCAGCTGATTTGTAATCAGCTGGTCGGGGGTTCGACTCCTCTCGTCGGCTTTTTTTGACAACATTTCATGTGGGTAGATACCCAAGTGGCCAAAGGGGACAGACTGTAAATCTGTTGCGCTTGCGCTTCGAAGGTTCGAATCCTTCTCTGCCCACCATCTTTACTCTATTGTAAAAAACCTTCTCCCCCGAATGGGAGAAGGTTTTTTGCTTTTGAGGGAAAAAGAATGGTGGGCACCGGAAAGGATCCTTTCCGGTGCGATAGCATCTAGAATTAAACTTTTTAACCTTCTCTCTCCAAGCCAAAACATGATTAAAAGCTTACCCGCCAGCTGAAAGCAGATTAACTGGCAGTAATATTTAAATTAGTTTATATTTAGATCATGCTCAATGAATTATTCAGAAAAAGCGTGACCCTATTAACGATCACGTCTTTCCTCCTGTCAGGCGGAACTATCCCTGTATCGGCCCAAACCCTCCTGTCCCGGCCGGGTGAAATGGTTGCTCTAAGCCCTGCCTGTCACCCCCCCGTTATAGACGGTGTAAAGATCCATGCGGACGAACCCTTCCGGTTCGACTTTATTCTTGATAAAGGCGATGCCGCGGGCGCCGGGGAAAGATCCATCAAAGATGAATCTGCCCGCCTGATCAAGTATTTCCTTGCCGCATTGACCGTTCCTGAGAACGATCTTTGGGTCAACCTCTCCCCGTACGAGAAAGACCGCATTGTCCCTGAAACTTTTGGCCGGACCGAAATGGGCCGTGACCTTTTGGCACAGGATTATTTCCTGAAACAATTAACAGCCAGCCTGATGTCACCGGACGGCGACCTTGGTAAAGAATTTTGGAGGGATGTTTACAAACAAGCCCGTGAGAAATTCGGCACATCCGATATCCCGGTCGATACGTTCAACAAGGTCTGGATCGTTCCGGAGAAAGCCGTTGTCTATGAGAACGGGAATACGGCCTATGTCGTCCGATCCCGGTTGAAGGTGCTGCTGGAATCCGATTATCTGGCAGCGTCCCATGGTGCCGCCTCCCAAACCCTGCCTTCAGCTATTCAGGATGATGTCAAACGATCGATCCGTGCGATCATACTCCCTGCCCTGGAAAAAGAGGTCAATGAAAGCTGGAATTTCGCCCAACTCCGTCAGGTGTACCACTCCCTCATCCTGGCCACCTGGTACAAGCAGAAATTCAAGGAAAGCTTGTTGAGTAAAGCCTATGTTGACCGCAAAAAGGTCAACGGCGTCAATATTGTTGATCCCGGGGAAACAAAACAAATATGGGAGCAGTATGTGCAGGCGTTCCAGAAAGGGGCGTATAATTTCATCAGAGAAGAAAAAGACCCTGTTTCCGGTGACCTTATCCCTAAAAAGTATTTTTCCGGCGGCTGTTCTCTGAAAATCACTGACATGAGCATGACAACGGATATGGCGGCATTGCCCCAGGATGCGGCTTTGAATGACCGCGTCGTGGTGCAGGCAAACTTCAAGCCGATAGAGACTGTTGACGCTTCCCAACCTCCTGAGATCATCTTTATTTTCCCGCGGTCACCGGCGCCTTTGGGTGAAAGGGTTGGCGCCAGATACAACATCATGCCGCCGACATCCATGAGCAGGACCCATGCCTATTTGAAACAAAAGGGCATTGTCAGTCATTTCATTGACCTTAATGCGGATCCCCGCCCCGTGGACGAGATACTGACACCGGTCATCACATCGAACACCGCCGTCATCTCGTTCCATTTCTCCGATATCATCGAACAGAGCGAGATCGATCTCATTTATCAGGTCTCTCATATCATAGAACGCAAGAGATCCTCCCTTGAAGGGCTCTCGCCCTTGCTGACCGTAGGCGGGCGGATCGCTTCATTCATGGACCAGGAAATGCTGGAAAAAATATCACCCCTGGACTTTATCATGAAGAAAAGCGCCAGTTTTAATTTGATCGAATTGATGGGACGCGTAAGAGCTAAAAAGAGAAAAGAAGAAAAGCTCGATGTTGTCGCCGGCCTTTCCGATGTCCTTTACCGGGACACGTCGGGTAATATTCTTCCGTCCGAACCCTCGGAACGCCGGGCAAGACCCGATTACCAGGATGTTGTGGGCGCCTTTACTCCAGGTGAGATCAACTATGCGTCGTATTGGGACCAGAATGACGGGCCCGTGGCCTTCCGGGACGATATATTCATCAGGCGGCTTTTGCGGCATCCATTTATCTATGGGACCTGCGGTGTGGGATGCACCTATTGTTCAGCCACAAAATTCGGCCAGGACCCTCTGGCATTCATCGGCATGGATAATTTGAGCACGATCATTGAACGCACCAGGAACGACAGACTATTATCCACAGCCCACATTATTGGAGGATTTGACGATGACCTTTTGGTCAAAGATTGGAAAAATATGGTCCCTTTTATAACGAGCAAGTTTGGGCCTTATCATGCTTTATATTTCAATACAACTGCCCAAAAGATATCGAAGTTATCCCAGGATGAGATCGATCTTCTGCAAAGGAATGCCCAGTGGATCGTTCTGTTAGGCATGGAAAACCCGAATCAAAGGATCCTTAAGGAAATGAGGAAGCTGGGAGCCAACGCTTCTGATGGAACGTTCCAACGATTCATTGACGCGCCTGTTAAAGCAAAACAAGCAGGCTTTTGGCCAAGGGCGACATTCATGATGTTCTGGCCGAGCATACAGGACCAGGAATTAGTCAATTTTATGGATGTTGTCAGTGATTATATTAAGGCTGGGATCCAGGTCGTCATTTATCCCTATACTCAATTCAGGGCCGGATCGGAATTGTATCAGCAATTCCTTGATAAAAAGATCGCTGAAGAAGACATTACTTTCATGGAACTCAAGTTACAAAATGGCCAAAAGATCAGGCTTCCGGAATTTTATTTGCCCAAGGACAGAACGATCCGGAAGTTGGCATCTGACGTGCTTGATGAAAGTGTGGCTGTGGAAGGCTTGCGTGATATAAAAGCGCAATACGCCAAGGACCTCCTCCCTGTCTCCACACAGGCGCTTTTCATGTTCCTGAAAACTATTGGATTAATGAAAAAGATGGACGGCATAAGCATCCCCAGGGAGAAACTCGAGGAGCTTGAGACAAAGATATTAAATATCATCAACAACGTTGTTCAGACCTCCAGGGAACAGCAGCCCATCTATGAGCTGGTGTTAAAGGGCGTGTCACGATCAAATGTCTTATCGGAGATCATAGATCTGATGAAAAATGCCGGGAAAGGCGCCATAGGAATTCAATTTGAAGTACTGCGGTGGTTCTTGAACGTGGGAAGCCCTAAAGAATACGATTATGTGAAGGGTTTGATCGAAAGGCTCGATGCGGAAGGCGTCACGATCCCTTTTGATGTCTCGAAAAGCATCAAGATCAGGTCAGATATTCAAAGATCGGCTGATCATGCGGCGACTCCGATCCCCCAGCTTGATAAAAAAATACTCCTTGATAAACATTCAGGGCGGATAAAGTTTGGACTAACCCCTGTAGTGAAGCTTGATCTTGTTCTTTGGATGGTAAGGCATGGTCAGACACCTGGCAATGTGGCCAGAGTATTTCAGGGCTCATCCGATGAGCCGATAAACCAACTTAACGACCTTGGAAAAGAGCAGGCCCGCATAGCTGCCGAAAAAATGGTGGAAGCGTTGCGCGACAAGATCGCTTCCGGCGAGGAGATCATTGTTATCAGAAGCCCTCTCAGACGTGCCGAAGAAACCTCGGAATTCTTTCTGGATATGTTCCTCAAGGCCGGTGGCAAAGTACGGGTCGTGGATGAACCGCAGATCCGCCTGGGTGCCCGTGAGATCAATTTTGGTGTTTATGAGAACAAAGCCGAGAGCGAATTCCCTCCGAACGACAGGTATATCAAGCGGTACCGTTATGAGAACGACGCTCTTATCCGCCCTTTGAACGGGGAAAGTTTCATTGACCACTTGATCAAGGCAAAAGCCTGGCTGGAGACATTGAACGATCTTTTTAAAGGAAGGACCGTGATCGTGTTCGGGCACGGGACACATTCGAGCGCATTAAGAGTTTTGCTAGGAGATAAAAAGCTGGAAGATGAAACAGGGTATATCGACTGGCGGACCGAACGGATGCTCCCCAATGCACAGCCAGCATTGCTGACGACCGAAAATACGGCCCCTGCAAAAACAGCCCACGAAAAAGACCCGGCCATGACAGAGCCTGGCGGTATCGACCTTACCCATGGTACAATGAAGCTCAAGGTCAGCAACACGGGCAACAGCGTCCCATTCAAGCTTGATCCGTCCATGCTGGAGCAGTTGCAAAATTCAACCGGCCTGACACCGGTGATCACGGCTATTTTGCCCCTGAACGATCTGCGCGCATTTGTTAATTCAAGGTAATTGCCGTAATAAGAACTGAAGGCCACCATGCCCGAGAACGCTGAGTTATCAACCGTACTCCCCCTTCCCCCAGGCACGCTCGCCCTGTTCTCCCCCGCGCTGCTCATCGGCGGGATGATCTTCGGCTCGATCGGCATGTACGCCTTTGTCCGTGGCTGGAAGAACAAGGCCTGGCGTTCCCTGCTCATTGGCGGCGCGCTTTCGATCTATCCGTGGTTCGTCACGAACACGATCCTGTTTTATCTGCTGGGCATCGGGCTGTGCGTCATCTTGTTCAAATTCCCGGATTGACACGTATTAACCCCA
>CAIOTT010000058.1 GCA_903861305.1 Candidatus Omnitrophota bacterium
CGCTGGCTTTGCACAGCTGTCTTGCGCTCAGGAATTTCCTGATGGAACGGTCAAGGAATTCTTTGATGACGGCCGGGTTAAGACAGAAAAGACCTACGCCCGCAACAAGCTTAACGGCCCCTTCCGCGAATATTATCCCGATGGCAAGATCCTGAGCGTCGGGGCGTATAAGGACGGGCTTTTGGAAGGCCCTTATAAGTCCTATTACAGCGACGGGACCTTGTTCTTCGAGAAAACTTATGTCAATGGTGTTCAACATGGTCTTGCCCGCGAATTTTTTGAGAACGGCAGTCCCAAAAGCATAGAGACGTTCCGTTATGACAGCCTGGATGGCTTGTGTAAATATTTTTATGATAACGGGACGTTAAAGTACACGCTTGAATTCACCCGGGGCCAATTGAACGGCGAGAGCCGCGAATATGGCCCGAGCGGGAATCTTACCAGCCTTATCCATTACCGCGACAATGAGCTTAACGGTGAAACCAGGGAATTCAAGGATAACGAGCAGCTTGCAGCCATATGGAATTATGAGAATGGCCAGAAATCCGGAGTGTCCCGCACGTTTTATGATAACGGTAAGGAAGAGTGGGTCCTCACGTTCAAGGACGGGGATATCTCCGGTCCGGGCAAGAAGTTCTTTCGCAACGGTGTCCTGGCCCTTGAAGCCGAATATGTCGGCAACCAATATAATGGCCTGGTCAGAGAACGTTATGAGAGCGCGGCGGTGAAGAGCGAATGTTACTATAAGCTGGGTCAGAAAGACGGCAGTTGCAAGGAATATTACCCCAATGGGAAGTTATGGCTGGATTGGAGTTATAGATCCGGTGAAAAGCAGGGCTTGGCCCGCGAGTTCATCGAATCCGGCGACCTTTGGATGGAAGTTACTTATGCGAACGGCCGGCAGAACGGCCAGATGAGGGAATTCTTTCCAGGCGGGAATATCAAGCGCCAATGGGAGATCGTCAATGGCATCCAGGCGGGTGTCGCCAAATCGTTTTACAGCACGGGAGAGCTATCCAGCGAGGAGAATTACATCGGCGGCAAGCTGGAGGGTGATTCCCGGATATTTCACCAGAACGGAAGCCTCATGTACATTGACACCTATCTCGGCGGTGTGAAGATAAAACGTAAAGGTTTTGATGAACGGGGCAAACAGGACTTTGAGCAAAATTATTAACCCGGCTAAGATGTCAGTCGTTGTATCCAGGAGATAATATGGCCTTACAGCAGTCACCCACGCAAAAGAAACCGAGAGCTCCCAAAGCGCCAATGCTTCCGGGCGGCAATAAAGACGGCAGCGGTGTATGGATATTCTGGGCCATTATCGTGTGTATCTTTTTGATCATCGCGAGCCAGCCGTCGACCGTCAGCAAGGCGGCTCCCAAAATGACCTACAGCCAGTTTTTCAGCACCCTGAAAACGAACAAGGACACCAAGGTCATCAAGAAGATCGTCATGTCCGAAGGCGCTGAGAACGTCATCCGTGCCACGATGAAAGACGGGGCAGAGTTCCGCCTGAACATTCCCAATGACGACAAGGACCTGTTGTCATTGATGCGCGAGAATGTGGAGGATATGACCGTCCAGCCGCTGGAAACTTTCTGGAGCCAGGCGTTCTTTTCCTTTGTGCCTGTCCTTTTGATCATCTTTTTTATCTGGTTCCTGGGGCGCAGGGGCGCTGAAATGGGGAACAAGATATGGTCATTCGGCAAGTCGCGCGCCAAGGTCTCGGAAAAAGGACAGAACAAGATCACATTCATCGATGTCGCCGGCGTGGACGAGGCCAAGGAAGAATTGCAGGAGATCATCGAGTTCCTGAAAGAGCCCAAGAAGTTCGAACGTCTCGGCGGGAAGATACCCAAAGGCGTCCTGCTTGTGGGGCCTCCCGGCACAGGAAAGACCCTTCTGGCCAAGGCGGTGGCGGGCGAAGCGGATGTGCCGTTCTTTTCCCTGAGCGGTTCTGATTTCGTTGAGATGTTCGTCGGGGTCGGGGCGTCGCGCGTGCGTGATCTTTTCGAGCAGGCGAGAAAAGCTTCCCGTACGTCGGGCAAGGGTTGCATTATATTTATCGACGAGATCGACGCGGTAGGCCGTCAGCGTTTTGCCGGCATCGGCGGCGGGAATGACGAGCGCGAGCAGACGTTGAACGCCCTCCTTGTGGAAATGGACGGGTTCAACGCTCCCAGCGGGCTTATTGTCATGGCCGCGACCAACAGGCCGGACACCCTTGATCCTGCCTTGCTCAGGCCGGGGCGTTTTGACCGCCGCGTTGTCGTTGGGCTTCCTGATATCAATGGCCGCGAGGGGATCATGAAGGTGCATTGCCGCAACATCAAGCTTGACGTGGACGTTGATATGCGCCGCATCGCCCAGCAGACCGTTTATTTTTCCGGGGCTGATCTGGCCAACGTTTGCAATGAAGCCGCCCTCCTGGCGGCTCGGCGGAACAAGGAAAGCGTCGGGATGGCTGATTTCCTTTCCGCGGTAGAGCGCGTGACCATGGGCCCTGAGAAGAAGTCGCATGCCACATCCAAGCGGGAGAAAGCCATGACGGCCCATCACGAGGCCGGGCATGCCTTGCTGAGCCTTATGATCGAGGAGGTCGATACGTTCTCCAAGGTTTCCATCATCCCCAGGGGCATGGCGGGCGGGTACACATTGACGCCTCCGACGGAAGACAAGCATTATTATACCAAAGCGGAGCTCTTTGGACAGATGACCGTCCTTTTGGGAGGGCTTGTGGGTGAAGAGGTTTATATGAACGATACGACCACGGGTGTTTCTAATGACCTGGAAAAGGTCGCATCCCTCGCGCGCAGCATGGTGTGCCTGTTCGGCATGAACGATCAGCTCGGCAAGCGCGCGTACGGGCGCAGCACTCATCCGGCGTTCCTGGGCCGTGATATCTTTGAAGAAAAAGATTATGGCAGTGCGACGGCGCAGGAGATCGACGGCGAGGTGAAGAAGCTGGTTGATGCCGCCTATCAGCGTGCCCGCAGCCTGATCACGCAGCACCGCGACAAGATGGATATTATCGCCAACCGCTTGATCGAAAAAGAGGTCATCGATATCGAAGAAGCCCGGACATTGCTGGGGATGCCGCTGGTACCCAAACAGGAAGCGTAACACGTGAATGTCAGGAAAAAGTTCTTGTGGCATGCCGGCGCGTACCGGCTGTCGTTGGGTGAGAGGACGCTGGTGATGGGTATCGTTAACGCGACACCCGATTCATTCAGCGGTGACGGGGTAAGGTCAGGTAATCCCAGGGAAAAGATCCCTGGCTTGCGTTACGCGCGCCAGCTGGCGGATGATGGCGCTGATATCATTGATATCGGGGGGGAATCGACCCGTCCCGGTGCGCGCGCGGTATCGTTGAAAGAAGAAGCGGCGCGCGTCATCCCGTTGATCAGCGCGCTCGCGAGGTCTATAAAGATCCCGATCTCCATAGACACACGGCAACCGGAGGTTGTGCGTGAGGCGCTTGAAGCGGGTGTTTCTATCGTTAATCTTGTCCAGGGGACGCCGGCGGACGTCCGGATACTTGAGCGGGTCGCTCATGCCGGGGCCGGGCTCGTCCTTATGCACATGAGGGGGACCCCTCAAACCATGCAGCGGCATTGCCGTTACACGGATGTGGTGCTGGATGTCAGGAATGAACTTAAAAAGAGCTTGGATAATTGTTCTTTATACGGTATAAAAAAGGCGAGCATCGTTGTTGACCCTGGGATAGGTTTTTCCAAGACAGCAGAACAGAACCTTCTCTTGCTCCAACGGTTGCGTATTATTGCCGCTTTGCCTTACCCGGTCCTTATTGGCACATCGAGAAAATCATTTATCGGCAAGACCCTCGGTGTTGATGTCGACGGGCGTCTCATGGGAACAGTGGTGACAGGCGCCCTGGCCATTGCTGCGGGGACGCATATCCTTCGGGTGCATGACGTGAAGGCAATGAAACAGGCGGCACAGATGGCTGATGCCGTTGTCGGAGCTAATTTATCTTGAGGTCGGCATGAATTTCTTTGAATTCTGGTTATTGATCAAGCCTTTCCTTGAGATCCTCGTCCTGTGGTGGATCTTTTACAGGATACTTTTGTTCTTTCAGGGTACCCGCGCTTTTCAAGTGTTGAAGGGGATCACCTATCTTGCCATCATGTTCCTTCTGGCGCAGCTGCTGCGCTTTGACACGCTTAACTGGTTGCTGATGAAGTTTTTCGCTATCTCCATCCTCGCGATGGTCATACTTTTCCAGCAGGAACTCCGCCATGGGCTTGCCCGTCTTGGCCGCGGGCATCTGTTCAATCTTTTCCTGGAAGAATCCGAAGTGGTTGCGGTCATCAGTGAGCTTTCGGACGCGGTCTTTAAACTTTCCGAGAAAAAGACCGGGGCTATTATTGCGATCGAACGTGAAACTAAACTGACCGCTTATGTCGAGAGCGGTGTCTTTATAGACGGTGTTGTCACGTCGGAACTGATCCAGACCATCTTCCAGCATGTTTCACCTATTCACGACGGGGGAGTCGTGGTCCGCGGGCAGAGGATCGTGGCGGCGGCCTGTCTTTTCCCGTTGACCGACAACCAGAATCTCAGCAAGATCATCGGCACGCGCCATCGCGCGGCCCTCGGTTTGACGGAGCATACGGATGCGGTAGCCCTCCTGGTGTCTGAGGAGACGGGGGAAATATCCATTGCGTGCGACGGTAAATTCATCCCTGTCACCGGGCCTGAGCGCATGCAGAGCATTCTTAAAGACCTTTTGATCACCGTCACGAAAGGCAGGAAATGAGATCTTTCTTTACGAATAATATCCCGCTGAAGGTCATCGCCCTTGGCCTTGCCATTATCACATGGATCTATGTTAACGGCGAGATCATGAGGTAGTCCTTTATGCCTTTACTTGGTGTCAATATCGATCATGTGGCGACGTTGCGTCAGGCCAGGCGCTGTGATTATCCGGACCCTGTGAGCGCGGCACTTATCTGCGAGAAAGCCGGTGCCGACTCGATCGTGGCCCATTTGCGTGAAGATCGCCGGCACATCAATGATAACGATGTGGTGCGCCTTAGAAAAGAGCTTTCCATCCGGTTCAACCTTGAAATGTCACTGGCACCCGGGATCGTTGACATTGCCTGCCGTTTAAAGCCCGTCCAGGCGACACTGGTGCCTGAACGCCGTCAGGAGATCACAACTGAAGGCGGGCTTGATGTCGTGGCGCAGGCCAGGCGTTTAAAGGCGTCCTGTGCCAGGATGCAGGATAAGGGCACCGCGATCAGCCTTTTCATTGACCCTGAGCAAGAACAGATCGACAAGACCCTTGAGCTGGGCATCGGGATCATTGAATTCCATACGGGCGCTTACGCGCTGGCTCCGACGAAAGCGGCGAGGGACAGGGAGTTAAAGAAGCTGACAGCGATGACAGCGTATGCCAGGAAATTCGGGCTTGAGGTTAATGTCGGTCATGGCCTGCACTATCAGAATACGCGCGCGGTCGCGCTTATTAAAGGCATCCATGAGCTCAATATCGGCCACGCGATCATTTCCTATGCTATTGATACAGGGCTTTTTCAGGCTGTGAAAGACATGCTGGCCCTTGCGAGGGTTAACGGGGTCTAGAGAGGGGATCTGTGATCATCGGCACGGGTATTGATATCATTGAGATCCAGCGCATCCGCTCGGCCGTAAAGACCTGGGGCGACAGATTCCTTGCGCGCGTGCTGAACCCCCAGGAGATCGCGTATGCCCAGGCGCATGCGGTGCCTTGTCAGCATTATGCCGGGCGCTTTGCCGCCAAAGAGGCCATTTACAAGGCTTTGGGCGACAAGCAGGTCAGCTGGAAAGATATTACTATCATCAATACCCCTGAAGGCAAGCCTGAGTGTCATATCAAAGGGCTCAAGCATACGGTCCATCTCTCAATTTCCCACTCCAAGTTCTATGCGGTTGCCAGCGCTGTTGTTGAGACAAAGGACTAACGTCCACAAGAATGATTTTGGCCATGTCCTGGTCGTGGCGGGCTCGCCGCGCATGCTGGGCGCTTCCTGCCTGACGTCATTGGCCGCCATGCGATCGGGGGCCGGGCTCGCGACGGCAGCGATCCCCATGGGCCTTAACCTTGCCCTTCAGGAAAAATTATCGCATGTCGTCATGACCTTTCCCGTCGCGCAGACAAGGGGCATGACGTTTTCATATGCCGCAGCCAGACAGGTCCTGAAACATATTTCAAGGTATGCCGCCGTGGCGATCGGCCCTGGGCTTACCCTGGCCCCTTCGACCGTCAGATTTGTATTGCGACTGATCCTGGCGTGCCCTTTGCCCGTAGTTGTCGATGCGGACGCGCTCAATGCCATGGACGGATGTCCGCAAGTCCTTTTAAAAGCAAAAGGCCCAAGGATCCTGACACCGCATCCCGGAGAAATGCTGCGTTTGACCGGAGTTGCGACGTCTGATACAGACAAGGACCGGGTTCGTGTCGCCAAAGGATTTTCCCATAAATTCAAATGTGTCCTGGTCCTTAAAGGGCATCGCACAGTTGTTGCCGGACCCGATGGTGCCGTTTACATCAATACCACAGGGAACCAGGGGATGGCAACTGCGGGCAGCGGGGATGTCCTTACAGGCATGATCGCGGCTTTCCTGGCGCACGGGCTTTCCCCTTTTGAAGCCGCGAAATACGGGGTATGGGCGCACGGCCGTGCCGGTGACGCGGCCGCGTTGCGCCTGGGGAAAACGTCCCTTCTGGCAACAGATATCATTGAGCGTATCCCGGATCTTTTCAAGCGTTGAACTGCTTGTCCTTGAGCAGGAGCATTGAGATCCATGATGCTGTCCATTTCGCACTTCCCTTAAATGTTCTCGATCGTTCCAATCTTTCCAAATTCTGATCCGCTTGTTATACCGCAGTACAATTGATTCGTTTTCGGTCTTCCCTAGAATATAAACAAAGTTAGAAAAACTGCTCGATATGGATGCGGTTAAATGGGGCACCTGGTTAGCGGGAACATCCGTCTGTTCCAGAAACTATGAACCTGGGATTGTAATAACTCTATGTAACATTTACTGCTAACAATATTAATGCCTATGCTAGAGCTCGTAAAGAACCCGATGCTGGTGTTGTTCCTTCTTGATGAGCACCACTATGCCTTGTATCTGCCCGCGGTGGAGCGGGTTGTGCGGGCCGTGGAAATAATGCCTTTACCTAAAACACCCGAGATCGTGCTCGGAATTATCAATGCGCAGGGCCGGATAATCCCTGTCATCGACGTCCGCCGACGTTTCCGCCTGCCTGCGTGTGAAATTAAACCTGATGATCGGTTCATCATCGCGCGCACTTCAAGACGGCTGGTTGCGCTGGTGGTTGATTCCGTGGCTGGGGTCCATGAACTTACGGACCGGCAAATGGTGAGCGTGAAGCAATCATTGCCCTTTGCGGAATATCTTAAAGGAGTCGCCAAGCTGGAAAATGATCTGGCGCTGATCTACGACCTTGATCAATTCCTTTCATTGGATGAGGAAAATGTACTGGACGCTGCTCTGGCCGGGGGTCAAGCATGAAGCCAACCCTTCCTGACAGCGTCTTGTCGCAGTTGAGCCAATTTGTCGCAGCAAAAACGGCCTTGCACTTTGCCCCTGAGCGATGGGGCGAGTTGGAACATAAAGTGAGTGCCGCGGCCAAAGAATTCGGGTTCACTGGCAAGGAAGAATTTATCCAGTGGCTAGTATCTTCGTCATTGACCTCCGGTCAGCTGGATATGTTGGCAAGCTATCTCACTATCCATGAAACTTATTTCTGGCGTGAACCGCAGGTTTTTGATGCCCTGCTAGCGCATGTCCTGCCCGCGCTGGTGCGTTCACGGGAAAACAACAGCAGGTGCATAAGGATCTGGAGCGCGGGTTGCGCCTCGGGCGAGGAGCCTTACTCCATTGCCATAGCGCTTTGCAGGGCTATATCCGTTCTTAAAGACTGGCATATCACTATTCTGGCCACAGACATCAATACGTGTATCCTGAACAAGGCTATGGCGGGCGTCTATAGTCCTTGGTCGTTCCGTAATGCACCGTCCTGGCTTAAAGAGGGTTACTTCCATTGCAAAGTTGACGGGAGCTTGGAGATCCTGCCGGAGATCCGAAAGATGGTCTCCTTCGCCTATCTGAATCTTGCCGAGGACATTTATCCCTCTGCGTTGAACAATACCAGCGCCATGGATATCATCTTCTGCCGCAATGTGCTCATGTATTTCGTGTCGGAACGCGCCAGGCAGGTCGGGCAGGGCCTTTACCGGTCTATCGAAGAGGGAGGATGGCTGATGGTCGGTGCCAGCGAACTTTCTCAGTTCCTATTTCCGCAATTCATTTTAGTCCAGTTCCCTGGCGCCATGATGTACCGCAAGGAAACCCGGAGATCTGCATTGCCGGCTGTTTCTCCGTATGAAGTGCCGCCCTGTTTTCAAGAAACAACAGCTCAGCCGCAAGCGGAATTTAGTGACGTTGTTTTGGGACAAGCCGCACAGGAGACTTTCCCGGAAATGCCTGAGAAGATCGAAGAAAAGCCATTGCCATCAAAGGCATATTTTATCAGGGCGCTTGCCGATCAGGGCAAACTGAACGAAGCATTAGCCTTGTGCGAAGAAGCCATGGCATCCGATAATCTTGATCCCGGGTTACATTTTTTACGCGCGATCATTCTTCAAGGGCTAAACAGGATCGACGAAGCGGGGCTTTCCCTGAAACGGACGCTGTATCTTGATCAAAATTTTCTCCTTGCTCACTTTGCACTCGGCAATCTGGAACTGCGGCAAGGCAATGGGCGAGCTGCGAAAAGACATTTCGTGAATGTGCTTTTGCTTTTAGAAGAGAACCGGCCTGATGACATCCTGCTTGAGTCCGAAGGGTTAACAGCCGGTAGATTCAAAGAAATTATTCTTGCCACCATGGAAACCGGAGCTTTGGCATGAAAGAGGATCAAATGTCGCAAAAAACGGACGCTATTCTCAAAGAGCGGTCGCGCGCTTTGGCCAAGGAACAGGATCGAACTGTCGTGGACCGGTCATTCATTGAAATAACCGAATTCCGTCTGGCGGCAGAAACGTATGGGATCGAATCCTTGTTTGTACGCGAAGTTTACCAGCTTAAGGATTTCACGCCGCTGCCGGGTGTGCCATCCTTTGTGCTAGGCATTGTCAACGTGCGCGGGCAGATCCTTTCGGTGGTTGATCTGAAAAAGATCTTCAATCTGCCGGACAAGGGCTTGGGCGAGCTTAACAAGGTCATCATCCTTCATAACGACCGTATGGAATTCGGGGTCCTTGCTGATGCTGTGCTGGGGACCCGGCCCGTTGCGCTTGACGCGATCCAGGCGCCGCCGGTAACAGTTACGGGTATAGGGGCGGAATATTTGAAAGGGATCACGGGGGAACGTACCGTCATACTTGATGCAAAAAAGATATTGGAGGATGAAAAGATCATAGTGAACGAGCAGGTTGCTTGATCTGATAATAAATATTCGTACAGGAAATTGTAGCACTTTTAACATGAGGAGGAATACGTTATGAAATGGTCCGTTGGAATAAAGATCGGCTTTGGTTTTACCCTGGGGATAGTGGCTATGGCAATCATCGGGATAAGTTCGTATTTTTCACTGAACAGCCTGATCAATGCCACTAAATTGCTGAATCATATTTATTATGTGACAAATGAAGTTACCGCAGCGTTTTCAGAACTTCAGGACATGGAGATCGGAGAGCGAGGCTTTCTCCTGACGGGGGAAGACAGTTACCTTGAACCCTACACCAATTCAAAAAATAAAATTGAAGCTTCCCTTAAGACCCTTCGGCAATTGACACTCGCCCTTCCGGTCCAGCAGCAACGCATTGCCGTCCTGACGGGCAAGATCGACGAGAAGTTAAGATCATTGAATGGAGCGATTGTATTACGAAAAGAGAAGGATTTTGAAAGTGCCCGTCAATTCTTCTTGAGCAGCAAGGGAAAAGAAATTATGGACCAGATCCGGGTGCTTATTGGCGAGATAAAGACCGAAGAGAACGATCTGTTGCTGCAGCGTTCCAGCCAGGTGGATGCCAGCGCGAAGTATGCCAAGGACCTGATCGTGTGGGGAATACTTCTTGCGGCATTGCTGCTGTCGTTAACAGGCGTTATGATAAGCCGCAACATCACCAAACCGCTCAACGTCCTTTCGGCAATGGCTTCACGTGCGGCCAGTGGGGATCTGTCAATGAACATTTCCCCTGATGGGCGCTCAGACGAGATCGGTGTGCTGACCCAGGCTTTCCTGCGGATGATAGAAAGTCTCCGTTCCATTATTGCAGGCATCACCGATGGTGTCGCCATGCTTGGTTCGTCGGCAAGTGAGATCCTGGCGGCTACTACCCAGGTTGCTTCCGGCACTGCTGAGAACGCCTCCGCCATCAGCGAGACCACCTCGACAGTGGAGGAAGTACGGCAGGCCACGCAACTCTCGTCACAAAAAGCGAAGAACGTATCGGACAGCGCACAGCGCCTGGAACAGGTTTCCAGATCCGGTCAGAAGGCTGTGGAAGAAACCCGGATCGGCATGAGCCAGATCCGCGCGCAAATGGATTCCATAGCCCAGACCATCGTCCGGTTGAGCGAGCAGGGGCAATCCATCGGCGGGATCGTCGCCTCTGTTACCGACATAGCCGATCAGTCAAATCTTCTGGCTGTCAATGCCGCCATCGAGGCCGCCAGGGCAGGTGAACAGGGAAAGGCATTCGCTGTGGTGGCGCAGGAGATAAAGATCCTTGCCGAACAGTCAAAGCAGGCCACTACGCAGGTGCGCACCATTTTGAATGACGTCCAGAAGGTGGCCAGCGCTGCGGTGATGGCCACTGAGCAGGGGAGCAAGGCCGTGGAGGCAGGTGTTAAGCAGTCTGCGCAGGCAGGGGAGGCCATCCGGGTGCTGGCAGAGAGCAGCACAGAAGCGGCCCAGGCCGCGATGCAGATCGTGGCGTCCAGCCAGCAGCAGGTCGTGGGAATGAACCAGATAGGGGTTGCTATGGAGAATGTCAATCAGGCCGGAGTCCAGACAGCGGTGAGCATGAAGCAAGCGGAAACGGCGGCAAAGGACCTGCATGAATTGGGACAAAAGCTCAAGGGAATGGTGGAACAATTCAAAGTCTAAAAGCGGTTGCCATTTATGGATAATGAAAATGAAGAATTCCTGAAACGGCTTCGGGAGACATTCCGCATTGAATCCGGGGAGCATGCCCGTGTCATGTCCATAGGTCTGGTCGAACTTGAAAGGACTACGGACTCGAAAAAACAGGCAGAAATAATGGAAACCATGTTCCGTGAGGCCCACAGCCTCAAAGGCGCAGCCCGTTCCGTTGATCTGTTGGACATCGAGTCACTGTGTCAGGCATTGGAGGGCATATTTGCCACATTGAAACGGCAGGAGATAGCCTTGAACCCGGGACTCCTGGATCTTTTGCATCAAACGGTAGACAGGATCACTCTCCTTACCCCTTATGCGGAAAAGGAACAGGCAACGATAAGGCAACAGCAAATTGAAGAGATGGTCTGTCAATTGAATGAAGCGGCGAAACACGCCTCAACGCCGATAAAGCAGGCAATCCCCATGCCGTGGCCGGGTGTTGAGAGCCCCTCCAGGCAGGCGGACACTGTAAGGATCTCAATAACAAAGCTTTCCCCTTTGCTGCTTCAGGCCGAGGAAATGATCTCGGCTAAAATGGCCGCAGGCCAGCGCGCCAGTGAATTGCAGGATATCGATCGTATGATCTGTTTATGGAAGTCGGAATCAGAAAAATGGAAAAAAGGGCGATCCCCCGGGCTGGGATGGGATGACTTGCTGGAAAGGAACGAGGAGCGCCTGACAGCGCTCCAAAGCCAGGTAACTGCTACGACTAAGGCCGCTTTACAGGATCAGCGCGCGTTCAAACGTATGGTGGACGATCACCTGGAGGCCATGAAGGAGCTTCTGATGCTTCCGGTTGGTTTATTGGTGGAGGTTCTCCCCAAACTTGCCCGTGATCTTGCGCGCGCCCAGGGCAAGGAATTGGAACTGACCATTCAAGGAGCGGAGATTGAAATTGACAAGCGCATTCTGGAAGAATTGAAAGACCCGCTCATTCACCTTGTTCGTAATTGCGCTGACCATGGCATAGAAAAACCTGAAAACCGCGTGCGAGATGGTAAAGCGCCCTGCGGGACGATCCGGCTCAATTTTGTCGTGAAAGACAACCGCCAGATGGAAATTTCCATATCAGACGACGGTTCTGGCGTTGATATGGACAAAGTCCGGGTAGCGGCAACAAAACTTGGCCTTCTGCAGGCAAATGCCGAAAAATACCCTGATCCTAAAGAAACCTTGCAACTTATTTTTCATTCTGGAATTTCAACCAGCCCCATTATTACGGATATTTCCGGGCGGGGCTTAGGCCTGGCGATCGTGCGCGAAAAAGTGGAAAAGCTCGGGGGCACTGTGTCCGTGATAAGTGAAAAAAATGCGGGCACTACATTTCGGCTTCTCGTGCCTATGACGCTTGCCACATTCAGAGGCGTTCTGGTACGGGTACGTGCGTATATATTTGTTCTGCCTGCCATTAACGTCGAACATGTGTTAAGAGTCCTTGAAAAGGATATTAAAACAATAGAAAACCGTGAAACGATCCAGTTGGAGGGGCAGATCCTGGCCCTGGCCCGGCTGGGTGATATATTGGAATTTCCTGTCCGGGAAAACGCGTTTGCCGCGGATAAAGCTTCCAGCCGGCCAGGGGAAAGCTACATGCCCGTCATTATTCTCACCTTCGCAGAAAAACGCATGGCATTTCTAGTTGATGAGGTCCTGCAGGAACAGGATGTTCTGGTAAAAGGATTAGGTGAGCAGTTGAAGCGCGTACGCAACATTGCCGGCGCTACCATTTTGGGTACAGGTAAAGTTGTCCCTGTGCTCAATGTCCAGGACCTGATGAGATCTGTCGTACGTTCAACCGCAGTTTCCCGCAAGGCGGCGCTTCCCGGGATAACCCCGGCAAGGACGGGAAAGATCCTCGTGGCCGAAGATTCGATCACAGCCCGGACGTTGCTAAAAAATATCCTGGAAACCGCGGGCTACCAGGTGGCTACCGCCGTTGACGGCGCAGATGCCTTTACGCAGCTCCAGAACGGCGAATTCGATCTGGTGATATCTGATGTGGATATGCCGCAGATGAACGGTTTCGAGCTTACCATAAAGATCAGGAGCAATAAAAAGCTTGCCGAGTTGCCGGTGGTGCTTGTGACGGCGCTCGATTCACGGGAAGACAAAGGACGCGGCATCGAAGCCGGCGCAAACGCTTACATTATCAAGAGCAGTTTTGATCAAAGCAATTTGTTGGGAGTGATCCGCAGGTTTCTTTAATTTGATGAAATACGTGAGGCTAAGGTGATCAACGTCCTGATAGTTGAAGATTCGCCAGTGGCACGGGAACTTTTGACATACATCCTTACTTCCGATCCCGCGATCCGGGTTGTAGGAACGGCAAGTAACGGTGTGGAGGCATTAGAAGCCGTCAGGCAGAAAAAACCAGATGTTATTACTATGGACATTTATATGCCCATGATGGACGGTTTTGAGGCGACCAGAAGGATCATGGAAACTTTTCCGACGCCTATTATTGTCGTCAGCGGACATTTAGAAGGAAAAGAGGTCGAAGCCGCTTTTCACGCGATCGAAGCGGGTGCTCTGGCTGCTGTCCGTCGTCCGTCAGGCATTAAGCACCAGGAGTCTGAGGAAGCCTCGAAAGAATTAATACAGACTGTAAGGCTGATGTCCGAGATCAAGGTCGTACGGCGAACACACGGCGCAACTAAAGCGCGTTTTGTCGCGCCGTCAGCAGTATCTATGCCGCTGCAAAGAACAACCGAGATCCAGGCTGTTGCTATCGGCGCTTCCACCGGCGGGCCTCTGGTCCTGCAAAAAATCCTTTCAGGTTTGCCGCAGGATTTTCCTGTCCCCGTCCTCATTGTGCAGCACATTGCGCAGGGGTTTGTAGAAGGCTTTGCAGAGTGGCTTTCGGGGGCATCCCGTTTTCCGGTGAGCATTGCGTCCCAGGGCGATCGTGTTGTGGCCGGGCATGGATATGTGGCTCCGGACGGCTTTCACCTGGGTCTGGAGAGTGGGCTGAAGATCGCGCTTAGTGCTCTTCCACCGGAGAACGGCCTGCGGCCTTCTGTCTCCCATCTATTCCGCTCTACCGCGCAGGTATTGGGTCCGGCCGTGATCGGCGTGATGTTGACCGGCATGGGTAAGGATGGCGCAGGTGAACTGAGGACGCTGAAAGAGGGTGGCGCGATAACCATAGTCCAGGACGAAGCAAGTTCTGTCGTGTACGGCATGCCGGGCGAGGCTATCAGACTTGACGCGGCAGTGTATGTTCTTCCACCGGAAACCATCGCAGCAACATTAGTTGCTTTGGTTAAAAATTCAAAGGGGAAACTGCAATGAATGCTCAGTCAGGGCCCGCGCAAGACATGGTCGAGATCCTCATTGTCGAGGACAGTCTTACGCAGCAGGAGAAACTGAAGCACCTGCTTATGCGGCATCATTATCGCGTGATGACAGCGAACAACGGCAAGCAAGCACTTGCCCTTTTGTCCCTGCACAAGCCTGCACTGATCATCAGTGATGTCGTCATGCCGGAGATGAATGGCTATGCATTTTGTAAACAATTCAAGTCGGAGAAGTCCAACCAGAGCACACCCGTGATCATATTGACGTCCCTTTCCAATTCAGAAGATGTTCTTGAAGGATTGGGTTGCGGGGCGGACTATTTTTTCACCAAGCCCTATAATGACGATTATCTTATATCCGGGATCCAGCAGATCCTTGCCAACAAAGATCTGAGCGGAACGAAAAGGGCGTGCGTTGAACTGGAAGTCACCTTTGCCGGGAAAAAACGTTTTATCACGGCGGACCCGCAGCAAATAATCAGTCTTCTCCTATCAACATACGAAGCAGCCGTCACCAGGAACACAGAACTGTTGCAGACGCAGGAAGCATTGAACAAGTTGACCGCTGATCTAAAAAAGACCGCCCGGATAAAATCTGAATTTCTGGCCAATATGTCGCATGAGCTAAGGACCCCGCTTAGCTCCATTATAGGTTTTTCCGAGGTGCTATTTGACGAGACATTCGGACCGATCAATGAGAAACAGAAAAAATATGTCAATAACGTTTTAACCAGCGGGAAGCATCTTCTCTTACTGATAAACCAGATGCTTGATATGGCAAAAGTTGAAGCCGGGAAGATGAAGCTGGAATTATCCAGCTTACCCATGAAAAGCCTGTTAAATGATATTTCACTGCTGATAGCGGATATGATCAGTAAAAAGAAGCTTCAAATGCTGCTTGAAATTCCCGAAGACCTGCCGAATATTGAGGCAGATGAGCTCAGGGTGAAAGAGATACTTTTAAACCTGCTTTCAAACGCAATTAAATTTACCCCCGATGGTGGCAAGATCGGCATGCGGGCGAAAAAGGTTGATTCCGGGATAGAGATAGAGGTTTGGGATACGGGAGTCGGTATCGCATCTGAGAACATGGAGAAAATTTTCGAAGGTTTTTTTCGTGTCGACACGCCATATTCCCGGGTAACTGAGGGGACCGGGCTGGGGCTGCCGCTCTCTAAAAAACTGGTTGAACTGCATGGCGGTGTGTTTTCTGTAGAATCGAAGGGGCTAAACAGCGGCACATCAGTTCGATTTACTTTGCCTTTTGTATCCAGAAAGGGAGCGTAACGTTGCGCGCGTGATATCATTGCCGTATCCCGCATCTTTTCAAGCGATGAACCGTTTGTCCTTGAGCAGGACCACCGAGATCCACAGCGGGATAAAATAGAAGTGAATGAAGATCCTCGACAGAGTATCTGGATGCAGAAGGTCGTGCGCATTGTTGGTCAACAGGACTGTGAGAAGATGAACGGAAAGGTATAACCCCAACGCGCCCGCCAGTATTTTAATTTCCCTCAGCTGCATTACTTTTTTCCATTCCATGATGCTGACCGCCGCACAGATCGCCCAGATAACGTTCCAGTTCCCGGACAAAAACATTTCATGAACGAATTTCTGCAAGGCCACGGGGATCAGTGAAAGCTTGCTCATGGAAAGGTCAATGACAGCTTTCTCATTAAAGGGGATGCCCTGTGATAATTTGAAGAGCATGAACGGTGCTGCAGTCAGGATCAATGCCGTGAGGGCGTTGACAACGTTCCTGGGCGTGAATGGCGTTGTGGTATTCCTGGAAATATACTGAAGAGCACCGATGAATACCAGCAGATAAGCCAGGCCTTCAAGTTTGACGCAGGTGCCGATCCCGGCAAAGATAAAAGCTAACAAAAGCGGTGCAGGTGCCTTGTCATGTTTCATCCATATTATAAGAAAACCAAGGGCCGCGCTGTTGATGTAAAGCATCCACAGGTCACGGTAAGGGATGGCGGCGTGTGTCATCACCAGCGGTGACGCGCACAGCGCCAGGCCGCCGATGAGCGCCCATGTCCTTCCGGCGAGGTGCCTCAGGATATAGAGGTGAAGGCCGATCAAAGAAATGAAGAGCAAGGGGAATTGCATCTGGGGGACGCGATCGCTCCAGCGTGTGATGCAAAGATTCGCCCAGGTCATGATGAGCGGTATTTGCAGCGGGAAAGATGAATGGATGATTCCAGGGAGCTTGTTGAGGTCCTGGTCATAAAAGAACACCTTTGCTTTGAATGCTTCGACCGCAAGCGCGTCATAGGCGTAGATAGGATAATAGGATGCCTGCCAGAACGCGTAAAGGATGAACAGGCAGATCAATGCCAGCAAGAAGGATTCCCAGGGTGTCAGGCGGGAGAATATCTTTTTTGAATGAAGATCGCGACGTTCAGCCGTTATTGCGCCATAACACCCGGCCAGACCGATAAGGATAAAAACATAGAAAAACGACGCATGGGTCCAGCCAAGAAGAAGAAGGCAGAACGTGATGGCGGATATCCCCAGAGGATAGGCGGTGGCGGCTGCCAGCAGGATGGAAGGCCTGGCTTTGATGACCTTGCCCAGGATAAGGTAGCCCAATCCGCAAGGCACGGCGAGAGAAAGGAAAACTCTGGCATAGAAGAGGATGCTCATTTCAGGGGTCCTTTATTCCATCCAAAGCACCAGTTTTCCTGAAAAATATAAGACATTCGCTGTTTTTCGTCGTAGAATTTATGCGTATATCAACCGGATAAAGAAAATAGCCCAGGAACAGGAAAGTTGTATTACCGGGTTCCCTGGAAATATCCATGTCTGTCACAAGTTTGCCTTTGCAGGGAGACGGATGCTCATGGCTGATCCTGAGGGCTGTGTCAAAAAAGCCATGGTAGAGGTCATGATAAGCCGCCGTGGTCTTTTGGGTCAATTTACCGTGGGCACAATGCCAGGCGAGGGTTGAGGCGTAGGCAGACAGTTGAAGCAATGTGAGGGCAAAGAAAATGGTCGCGATACCCATCAGGGCCCATTTTTCCGTGATCTTCGCCATTTCCGGGATTGCTGATAATTTTCTTGTCAGGACGACGATCACGGCAAGGCCCATAAGGCCAAGAACGATCCATGGTTGGGGGTTCACCGCGCCATACGTGCAGCCGTTAAAGTAGCATTGTGGGGTTGCGTTTATCATACGTGATAGTTATCCATTATATTCAAAGCGGGTCTTCTCGTGCTAGAAAATTCTGGAAAGATATTCATGCGCATTAAATTATGGCCCGTCCTTGCGGCAGGGAGCATCATTCTGGCTGCTTTTATTGCAAGAGTGCCTCTGATCGCCAGTGAAAGGTTGTGGCCTGACGAAGCATTATATGCCTATTTCGCGCGCCTGATCGCCGCGCATCCTGCGGCGGTCGTCGATCCCATGGTATGGGCCGATCATTTGCCTGTCTTCCCGGCGTTGCTGGCGTTAGGCAGCTTTTTGCATCCGGGGATCTTTGGCGCTCACTTGTTCATGATGTTGATCAATCTTCTGGGGATCATCCTTGTTTACGGGCTTGGGAGGACCTTGAGCGGTGTTTTTGTCGGTCTTCTGAGCGCAATTTTCCTGGCAACAAATTTCTGGTACTTTGTCCATGCCGGGATGGTTTTGATCGACCCTTTACTGCTGGTGGCGTTTTTATTGCTGGCATTTGCTTTATTCCAGGTTTCCCTCCACCCTGACAGTGGCGGGAAGAGATCGGTGTTTGTACTCGGGGCGGCCGCGCTTTTTGCGGCCGCTTGCAAATGGTACGCTATCGTGCTGGTGGTGCCGATGCTGTTGCTGTACATCTTCGGGGCTTTCCCCCGGGAACGTCTGAGGGATCGCTGGCGGGGAGCGGGGGTCGCGCTTTCGATCGCTATTGTTCCGCTTTTACCGTTTTTGGTATACAAAGCGTTCTTCATGAAAGCGCATGGCGGTCCGGTCAGTTATTTCCCGCACCCTCCTTTGTTCTATCTGTTCTCTTTTTCACGTTTTGTCGGCGGCGGTTGGCCCACGGCCATCGTTTGCGCGGCGCCCTTCTTTCTGGTGCGTTATCCGATCCGTGTCAAAGTCCTGCTTTATAGCATGATCCTGATACAGTTCGTGGTTATGTCCTTTGTCGTGGAGAAAGATGTTCGTTATATTTTACCTGCCATTCCGTTCTTAATGATCCTTATGGCTCTTGTCGTCAAGGGCCTGCTGGAACTCGTGTTGAAAGACGCGGTATTCCTCCGAATAGGGAAGGTATTGGTCCTCTTTCTTGCGGCGTTGCTCTTCATACCTTACCTGAGCGGAAGTGAGGCGGGCCGTGGTCTTGAAAACTATACCGGTTTTTACGCGGCGGGGAACCGCGTCAGGGAGATATGCCCTCAGAAGGGGGTTGTTTTTGCCGGATCGTTGAGGGCCATGCATTATGCCGCTGATCTTGGGTCCCCGGATCGCATCAGGCCTTTACCCGCGCGCCAGGAAGATTTTATATCGGCGTCGCGTACCTGCTCTGGCCCTGTTGTCCTTGAGACAGATGTTTGGGAATACACGCAGCCTGAATGGATCTATCCCATGACCGCTGAAAAGATGCGGTCGTTGCGTGAGAACGGGTTTGTTCTGGATACCGTCATCCGACGGCCTTACATGAAAAATGACTCCAAAGTAATATTCTTGTTCGTTAAACACCCATGCCCGTGATAATTTTTTTTATAGTAATGGTTGTTCTTAGTCCGTTGCTGCTTTCAGGCAATTGGCCTTTTACCCACGAACCATTCCGTTACCTGATACTTTTTGACCATTTCAGGGAGGCGGTCTTTCAGGGGATCATCTATCCGCGCTGGCTGCCGGACCTCTACGGCGGCTATGGTTATCCCGAGTTTGTGTTTTATCAGCCCCTCTTTTTCTTTTTTGCCCTTCCTTTCAGTTTTCTGCCGGGTTATCCCGTTCTGGGGATGATGGTGTGCGTTGCCGCGCTTCTTTTTCTGGGAGCCTGGGGCGTTTACCTTGCCGCCAGGGAATTGACAGATAAAGTGTTCGCTGTTTTTCCGGCGATCCTGTTCATCATGACGCCCTATGTTTTTGTTGATCTTTATGTCAGAGGCGACCTGAGCGAGCTTATGGCCATGATGCTGATGCCCTGGCCGTTCTTTTTCCTGTTTGCGGCTAAAAGACAATTCACGGCGGGAAAGGCACGGACAAAGGAATATTTCCTGATCGCCATTGCTCTGGCCCTGCTCATTGCGGCGCATCCGCTCGTGACAGGGATATTCCTGCCCGTCTTTGTTATCGGGGCGGTTTCTTTGATGACCTCGCTCCCCGATGGACGGAAAACATTTATCCTTCTAGTACTGCTGGCCATTACCGGAGCGCTGGCGCTGAGCGCGGTTTACTGGCTCCCGTTCCTTCAGCTTAAGGGTGCGGTGGCCATGGGCCGGGGGATCGAGGGGGGATGGCTGCCCATCAACCATGTGGTTTATCCGTCACAGCTTTTTTCAAGATTTTGGGGGTTTAAAGGGTCGGTGCCCGGGCCTCATGACGGGATGTCGTTCCAACTGGGAGCACCGCATTTTATCCTTGCGGTAGTCGGGGCGTGGCTGATGTCCGACAAGGTATTCTTCCGCATGATCTTTTTGGCTTACGGCGTGCTGACCCTGATGATGACCTCCTGGGCTTCATTCATTTGGAAGGGCAATACCCTTCTGGACCTTCTGCAGTTTCCCTGGCGGATACTTTCAGTCATTGCGCTCATTCAGGTCTTTTGTTGTTGCGGCTGGCAAAAGCTTGGTCTTTCCGCAGGCCGAAAAGCCATTGTTTTAAGCCTTATCCTTTTTTCAATGCTTCTTTATTATCTGCCTGTCTTCGTGCCCTATCACCGCGGGCTTTCACCGGCCAGAGCGCTAGTAATGCTGAAGAATGAAAGGGGCCAGGACCTGAGTTCTTTTAAAACCTATGATATCGCGGAGTTCACGCCATTGTCGGCTGAAGCGTTGCGTGATCATCCGAGGAACGCAGAACCCTTGATGTACCTGCTGGACGCTAACAGGGATATTCCCATCGCCGCGGAGGGCAAGTTTCAGATCCGGGGGGCCATCTCCGTGATCAACAGGTCAAAGCTGGTGATCAACCAGTTGTATTTTCCGGGATGGCGGGTTTCGATCAACGGGCGGGAGGTTGACGATAAGGTCCTTAAGGCTTCAACCCAGCCCGATGGGAGGATGTCTGTGGAATTACTGCCAGGCATCCAGGAGGTCCGTGCGTGGTACGGCGGACCTCCCGGACAGGGCCTGATCGTTATTTTTTCCGGCTGCGCCGTCTGCCTTCTGGCATGGCGGATGAATATGCTTGTCCTGGCGCGCAAGGAACCGGAAAAAGATCACAGGTGACGGGTAATTTTACCTTCAACATTCTCGAACTTTGGCTGATACGTGCCAGGTTTCCGTCCAAAACAAACGCCCATCTGTTCGTAGACCTCGACCTGGGCCAGGTCCACATGGCGCTGGACAATGGCTTTCTTTGATTCCATGTAGCGGATATTTTCGCCATCGATCCCGACGATCGTGACGCCTACCACACCCTTCTTGAGGAGCATGACCGCCGCGGCGCCGGCTTC
>CAIOTT010000059.1 GCA_903861305.1 Candidatus Omnitrophota bacterium
GGGCTTAATAACATCCTGAAGCAGGTTGTAGATAAGACACCCCTTCTCTTTCCTTGTTTCCTGAATGATCCCTGCAGCCAACTTCTTAAAGGTATCAACGGAACTGTCTTGAATATAAAGCCTGGCAATAACTATCTTTTTCATTATCACCTCCAATTTAACAAAATCGGGACGATACATTTCAGCGATATGAATCTCCGCAGTTTTCTTCTGAACCGGAAAAAATGCCACAACAGGCATGAGGGCCAAGAAAATGAACATGAGAAGAAAAGAAAATCATTATATGCGATCATTTCGGCTTGCAGGGTTATGTTCACGTTGATAAGGGACAGCGATGCGGCGCGCGCCTGCTCCACACTGAACCCCTGTCCATGAAAAAGGATCGGAATGATATTGGCCTGTCCCGATGTAAGCGCCAGGTGCCCAAGATAGAAATAGGACACAGCGAACACAGCCATCCCAAAGATCATCATGATGCGCGCGTCAACAATGTTGTAAAGCTTTTCGAGTTCCCGCGCAACGTAAGCACATTCAACCCGGCCCAGGTGAAACGCGTTATCAATGGGGGTTTAAAGGAATGGCCGAGATGTTTTTTAGGGTCAGATAACCAAAATTCTGCTTTGGGTCCGTGCGGCCCAGCGGCGTCATTTCTTTAATGCTTTGCACCACATTGTTATCACGCTCATAGTCGATCCTCACCCGCTGCCCAGGATGGAAGTTGGACGCGTGATCAAGGTAAATAAGGCTTCTGACCGTCCTGGTATCTTCGTCATAAATATCAATACGATTGCGCCCAAGGGACTTGATCGTGCCAATGATCATATCAGTGCTTTTGAGTTGGAAGAAATCATGTTCGGCCGCTAAGGCGGGGCTAAAAAATGAACAAAAGCACAAAAAAACACATATTAAACAGGATCTTGCGCGCTTCTTCAGGTAAATGTTCATTTGCCGTACATCACCTGCAACTGCGCAACCTTGGGGAATTCGGCGTAAAATTCACCTTGAGGGCCGACAAAACCTTCTCCTGACCTCTTAATTGTCACAGGCGTATACCCACCCTTGTTATTAGGGATATTTACCGTAAAGATGTCATCTGCCGCAGGCGTTGCTGCTGGAAGCGTGACCTGGACTGAGGACGTTGCGCTGACAGGCTGAGGTGGTGTTGGCGGAACCGGAACAACTGCGGCGGCTGGAGCGGATTGCGTTACAACCACCGGTGCCTGGACAACAACAGTGACAGGTTGCGGGACGACCTGGTAGCCGTAACGCGTATAAATATAATAGACGCCATTATCCGTGTAGTAAGTAATGCCGTTAATAATAACAGGCCGGTATTCCGGGGGGATCGCGGTCACTACCGCGCCTATCGGCGGGGCCACAAGAACAAAATCTCCACCGATCCTGGTGTAATAAAGTCCATCATAAAAATAATACCTTGCTCCGCTGGCGCTCACGACAAAGGCGTCATCAGGCACAAAAGATAAATGCAGTCCAAAAGAAGGATGCTCGTGGTAGCGATAGTAGTGATGGTCCCGGTGATGATCACTGTCCCAGGCATACGACAATGCTGGCGGGGCCAATAAGGTCAAACCCAGGCAAATCAGCGGGATCTTAAAAGCTGTTGTTGTATTTAACATGGGGAACCTCATTTAATAAAAACTATTACTTATGTTGTTATCTGGCCTGCATGGTTTCAACGACCCGCTGACTAACGCCTTCCCGGCGCAGGTAACTGATATCATCAGCCGTCAGGGCATATGATGAATTAGTGGTCCTGATCCTGGAAATGATCTCATCGCCGGACATGCCCTGCCGGGTCCAGTCAACGATCTGCTGCATGGTGATCTGAGAGATCGGTGCCGCTTGTGAGGCAACAGGAACCTGCCTGGGCTTGGCATTCTTATTCTCGATCTGCGATCCTGCGATACCGCCCGCAGCAGCACCGAGGGCCCCGCCGATCAAAGCGCCGCCAAGGGCATGGTCCCCTTTTTGCTGATGGCCAACAACACCGCCGACAACGGCACCGAGTATGCCGCCAATGCCGGCACCTTCAGCTACCTTGGTCTGGTTTTCCGCGCAGCCGGATAAAGCCAGTACATAAATCACAGCGATCAGTAAATACCCTTGTTTCTTCATCACCGCCTCCATGTTTGATTATTGAGTTATTAACCCGGATTTTTCATTAGAAAAATCCGCCCCGCAGGGGTCGCGTGGCAAATCCGTCGAGGATTTGCCAGCTTTGCGAGGTAATCCTGGACTTTTGCCTGTCCTGGGCTGACGCAC
>CAIOTT010000060.1 GCA_903861305.1 Candidatus Omnitrophota bacterium
ATCATCTCTTTCATTATCCCGGATTTTTCATTAGAAAAATCCGCCCCGCAGGGGTCGCGTGGCAAATCCGACGAGGATTTGCCAGCTTTGCGAGGTAATCCTGGACTTTTGCACGCACTTTTTAGTGCACAGTATTCTCGACGCTGTTTTGAGAAGCGTGCAAAATCCGGGATTATTGCGGTCCTGTTCCTGTTCAACAGCATTATGCCTGTTGGCGCGCAGGGCGTATGGGCATCCCGTTTGCCCGCACCGGGCACGCCGATCGGCCTCACGGCGCCTGTCGTGCCTGCGCATCTCATTGGCCTGACGCTGGACCAAAGTAACCCTTTGCGGATCAATTTTATGATCCATAAAGGCGAACACGCCCTTCCTGCCGAGCAACGTTCCGTTGAATATATGAAGATCATCAAATATTTCCTTGCCGCGATGACCATTCCGGATGATGAACAGTGGGTCAACCTTTCGCCGTATGAGAAGGACAGGATCATCCCTGATGCGTTCGGGTTGACCGAGATGGGGCGCGATCTTTTGGGGCAGGACTATATCCTCAAGCAATTGACGGCCTCGTTGCTCGACCCGGATAAAGGGTTGGGCAAGAAGTTCTGGGACAGCGTTTATGAAAAGGCCTACGCGGCCTATGGGACAACGGATATCCCTGTCGACACATTCAACAAGGTGTGGATCGTCCCGGACAACGCCGTTGTCGTTGAAAAGGGAAATGCCGCCATTATCATCACAACCCACATGAAGGTCATGCTTGAACAGGATTACCTTGCCTTGGAACGCAATGCCGGCCATGTAACGCCAGTTGCGCAAGGTCAGGGCAATGCCGCCGCGGTCAACAAGCTGTCGTCGGAAGTGGTCCGTGAGGTCATTATCCCCGAGATCGAGAAAGAGGTTAACGCCGGGGATCATTTCACGGCCCTGCGCCAGATCGTTGACGCGATGGTGATGGCGACATGGTACAAAAAGACGTTAAAAGCGTCTTTGCTGGGACAGGTTTACGCGGATAAGTCACGGGTGAAGGGGATCGACCAGGACCCGGCCAATAACCGCGAGATATATGAACGTTACGTGCAGGCTTTCAGGAAGGGCGTCATCAACCTGATCCGGGAGGATAAGGACCGCTATAGCGAGGAGCTTATCCCGCGCAAGTATTTCTCGGGCGGTTACCGCTGGGTGGACCGTGCGCAGACCGTGAAATTCTTTCAGGATGACAAATTGCCTTCTGCATATGCCGACGCCGCGCACGCGGTCGCTGACGCGGCGACGGCAGGGAAGGTTGATGCTGTAGCCACGGAATTATGGGAAGGCAAGAAAAGAATCTTAGAAAAGACTGCCGAATCTTTAGCAGGTGTTGTTAATAAGATCTCTGGCATGACAAATTCCCCTTTAATAAGCCTGTTCAATGGCAGTACCCCCGCAGTTTCATCAGAGCAAGATTGGCGCAAAATGATCCTGTTCGCCAAGAGAAAGAAAGACTTTGAAGGGCATTTGAACGCGGCGATAGATCCTGTGGCAACAAAAGAAGAAAAGATCGTCAGGTTAAGGGAGTTTGTAAGAACTCAAATTGATTTAAAGGGTTTGCCGCCTGCATTTGGCGCGATCATTTTAAATACATTCCGGGAATTGGGTGGGTTTGGGGACATCGTTGGTATTTATGAGAACGCGACTGATCCAGTATTTAAAAACTCATTGATCATCAAGGAACATTATGTCGTGGCATTGAATAAAATGGCCGATGTTTTTGGAAAACAAGCTAAAGCGCTGATAGAAAGCGGAGATCTGGAAGGCGGCAGCCAGAAAGTCGTCGAGAAAATATCTATGATCGGCAAAAGCATAGATGTTTCCAAGGAAATTGTCTCTGCGGGCACGGGCAGTATGGATATTTATGGGGGGCTGGGGAAGGTTTATAAGTTAATGTCTGGCGCGTTAGGGGCGTTGGCGAATGCTATTCGCGACCAAAAACCGCAGGAGCAATGGATCTCCTTAAAGAATGAATGCGCCGCTTACCTCAAGTTCGAGGGTATTGGCGAGGTGCCCGATAACCCGGCAGATATAGATCGGCAGGCACATCAATACCTCGAAAGGTCGACCCAGTATTACCTCGATGGGTACCTTAACGATTTTGACTATTATCCTGGCGTTAATGTTGTTTATAACCTCATGACCCAGGGGGAATTCGCCAAAGCCCAGCGTATGGCGCGCATGGTTTATTACTCCACGGTGCAGGCGGGTGGAAAACAGTCTAAGGATTACTGGGCATTGGCAACGTTATTGGAGTTGTCCGCCATTACGGGTAATGCCACAGAGATGCGTGAAATGCTGCCGCTTGTCATTGGTATTGCAAAGGCAGATTGGGAAGTTGAGTCAACGTTGACAAATCTGGAGAAGCTGATGGGGCAAAAAGCCTCTCGAGGTGAAGATATAAATGTTCTTTTTGAGGTTGTTTTTCAATTAAAGAACAGACTCTCTGACCTGAACGTCAGAGCAGGGATGTTGCCGATAGTGACAGAAGCTGTTTCTGAAATAAATCAGGAAACTCAGACTGTGCTGGAGAGAACTTTTAATTACAGGGGGTTAAATTCGAACTATATTGGCGGTAACTATCGTTTTGGAGGGTTGAGCCACGATCATAACGTGACACGCGCGGATATCGGTATTGTTCGAGATCTGATGAAACTTTGGGGATTGAACGATATGAAAGACTTTGAGGTCTTTGACGCAACTGTGAACGCGCATCTGAGGAAAATTTTCGGTACGGATAAGCTCGAAGATCTAAAAAGCCCCGAACATCATGAATATGATGCATATATGCGCAATCTGGCCGAGTTTAGTGCAGCAAAGGTCAGTCAGGATTCAAGGACCAATATCATGGCGGATCTATTGCTGGGCAAAGGCGATTGCCGGCAGCATGCTTACGCAAAGCAGTTATTCTTTGACGTCTGGAAAGTTGACATCCTTAATCAATTGATGCGTCAGGCGTATGAAGCATCATTGCGCGGCGATGACTCTGAATTCAACAGGGTCATCGGCGTGATCGATGAGCTTCACAAGACACAGATGTATGTTTCTTCAGTGTTGACGGAGGGACCTGTTCAAATGCTCAGGAAATACGAACATAAATATAATGATCGAGGAGAGTA
>CAIOTT010000061.1 GCA_903861305.1 Candidatus Omnitrophota bacterium
CGCCAGGAAATACTTGATCAGTTTCCGGGATTCAACTTTAAATTCAGGCCCGTCGATCTTGAGTTGAGACTTTCCGGCATCGAGGATAAAATCAAAAAGGAGGGGATTTTCGGGATGGACTTTCAAACCCTTGATCATCACCGGCATATACGCCGGGCTTGCCATGACCATGGTCCCCGGCTGCGGCATCCAGGGCATCCCCGAGGCCAAAGCCGCGGGCATGGCTGTTGTCATCATGAACGGCATCAGTAATGAACCGGCGATCACACGCTTGAAGAGATCCATGCGCACTTCCCCTGGGAGTTTAAACCACCCGTATTATCACTAAGGAAGTATAAAATATATTTACCTGTTTTGCCATGAACCGGCTTAGCTGCCTGAGATTGATCATTTGCCTTGCCGGAACGGTTATGGCATCACGGCCAGAAAACCTGGCAGCGGTTTCACATCAAGGCTCAACGGCGGCCCCTTCATGCAACGCAGAAAAGATCGGCGCCGCGTTTACGGGAGAGATCTCAAGAATGGTCGGCGACAACCCTTCAATGTTCATGAAAGACGGATCTTGCATTGGCATGGGTAACGGCATCCCTTCGCCATCACGTTTGATCTTCATGTTCAAAAGGCCTGCATCAAGATCAATACCACCTTTAATTTTCAGTACCGCTTGATCACTACTTCCGCGAGTCTTTACATTATTTTCATCTTGCATGGAAGGATCGCCTTGCTTTGAGTATTCAAAACCTGATGAAAAGAATCTCAACGGCAAAGAAACATTATACATTGGGAAAATATGGCTCGACGTCAAAGCAGGAAAAGGCGTCTCAGGATCGCTGTTCCTGATCACAAGGGTATCCTCAGTCGGCCACGCATACTGCCCGGACCGTGACAAGTCGTCCCGCAGCGCCGCCGGGAAAAGAGGAACATCCTTCTCACCCGGGTGACTTTTCACATCCCCTGTGTCGCTGATAAATCCTGAACCTCCCTTTTTCAGGACCCTCTTTACTTCGCTCAATAATTTTGCCTTATCCAAAATATAGGGCATGACCTGGGAAGGCACAACGACCAGGTCGAACCTCTGGTCCTCAAAAGGCAATGCCACCCCCTCAACATTGAAAACTACCTGCGTTGCATTGAATTCTTTTACGAACGCCTCTACTTCTTTTCGGGTTGGCGCCGGAGAATCAGGATCATCACGTTCTCTTTTAAGCCCCCTCATGTAGGATCCAGCATCGAGCCTGACAGGATCACGATTGACCGCTGTTACGTTAAGCGTAATGCCATATTTTCGTTTGGCCCAAACCTTCATTTCACGGACAATCTCACCACCTCCCGCTCCAATGATCGCCACATTCATGATAGCGCTTGAATTTCCCTGTCTTTCCCATGGCGAAAGAGCCGCCCGAGCCCGCTCCAAAAATTTTCTCTTCTTAATACGATCAGTACCTGCCCAATTCTGGATCGCAGAGCGGATCAACCCCTTGAATGTTTTATCCTCCTCAAGGAAGGAACGCAAAACATTGCCTGCAGAAGAAAATGGGTTCTGGTCAAAATTGCTGCTCTTGTATTGGGCTGACACGCGATCAATGTCAGAACAAACCTTGTCAAAGACATGTTGAATGGCCTTGTTTTCCTGCGTGCCGGCATTCCAGTTATACCAAAGCTGCCAAGACTGTACTTGCGCTTTGAGTGTGGTCAAAAACTGATAGTTATCCTGCGGCGGCCATGCGTCGATCGCATCCAGGCGATCCACGATCCATTGAATATGCCCTGCAGTGGCATCTTTTTCATCCGGAAGCATGCGGAACAGATCAATAACGTCTACGAGCCCTTGTCGAACGACCCCGGGTGTTATCGTTGATGCCGCTGCATCTAAAACAACCCCTGCCATATCAATGCCATTTCCCTCGGCTCTTGCTACAAACGCTCTTTGAGCGGCTGTAAGTTCTTTTACGGTCTTAACCTCCCGGACAAATTTTGGATCATGTGCCTTTGTTCCACCGGAAAAATATTTTCTCGGGATCATCTCCTGCGACAGCGGGTCCAGATCTTCCTTGATGAAATTAAACACGCCAACTTTATACGCCTGAAGATATTTCTGATAGATCTGTTCCTTTTCTTGCGAATCAACAAGTTCAACACCAGCCACCTTGCTCCGGTCGGCATATACCTGGCCGAGAAGGCTTTCTTTCAAGGTCTTCTTGAACCATGTTGCCATGAGCATGGCGCTGTAGACCTGTCTCAGCGGGGCGAAGTGCTCGCCTTCGTTGACTTCTTTCTCCAGCAAGGGAATAACGATCTGGCGGACGACTTCCGCGGCCAATTGAGCGGTTTCACTACCGGGGTGTTCTTGCGAAGCCTCTGGCTTTTTTCGCCCCGAATTCTTTTCCAGGGCAAAATAATCCTGCTCCATCATGACTTTAAGATGGTTCTCGACTATCAAGGCCGTATCGTAATGATGAAAGATCGTTGCCGTATCCGGAACGATCCAGACTTTGTTAAATGTATCCAACGGAATATCTGTTGTGCCAAACTTATCGTACGCCTTCTGATAAACCTTCTTCCAGAAACCCTTCGCCGCGCCGTTATCAGGATGGATCAAAGACGACGTGATCTGCTTGAGAAGATAATCCTGGGCCAGAAGATCGCGCCCCATCTCTGTCAGGCCAAAATTATCCGGAATAATACGTTCATGTTCATAAGGAGAAAGGTTGACCCACATATCGGCATTAGGCGTTGTCAGCGACGTGAGGAAATACTTGACCAGCTTGCGATATTCTTCACGCCTGGCATCTGCCGTCAATTCCCTCTGCCCACGTTCGATGAGGAAATTAAAACGGAAAGGATCTTTAGCATCCAGTTGAATGCCAAGCATCAAGGCTGGCTCAAACCTGGCACTTAACTGGACCATGGTCCCGGCGGGAGGCATCCATGGCGCTACGTCCGCAGCCAAGGCAAAGGGGATCGTTGCCGCAAGGAACGGCATGATCAGGATCGATATTATGATTTTTTTGATCACTCTCATATTCCCCTGCTCCATAGCGAAAGTCTGCTCCACCTTAATGAAGTATATCCTATGAAAGTGAATATAAGTACTAGGGCAGGGGGCCGTCTCTAATTTGGGGGGAAGGTTTTTCACTTAATACTATTGCTACCGCCCTGGAAAGATTCCTTTCCAGGGCAGCCATTTCTTCTCATAAAAGCAAAAAAACCTTCTCCTGTTTGGAAAGAAGGTCCTTTAACTTCAAACTATTGCTACCGCCCTTGGAAGAATCCTTCCAAGGGCATTTTTCCTCGACCTAAAATGCAAAAAACCCTCTCCCATTCGGGTAGAGGGTTTTTTGCGCTGTGGAAGGAAAAATGGCTGGGGGGAGGTGTGACACGCCGCTGTCTACCTCTCCAACAAGCTCAGCTTATACTATCACAAAAAATCCAAAACCAGCGATTTAGAGATAAGTTTGTAGGGACAAATAGAACCAAAACATGTCCTTCTTGACCCTTTTCACGACGAGACAAAAACAATGAAAGCCTTTAAGATCAAACACTTGCAACATGTCCCCTCATGAAAACCGGCAATGTCCCTTTTCCGTCGATGTCCCTCGCGGGGACACTGCTTAATTGTGAGAAAAATGGAAGGGCGCAGTCCACGAAAACCTGCGCCCTTCAGCTGCTGTCCGCCATGATCCGCCCTTTTATATGATTGAATTGACGCTATAACACGGCCCATCATCATCGTCGTCATCGTAAGGGTCATTATTAAGATCAACTATGACAAACCCGCCTTTTCGTTTATCAGGCCCTGAGATCGCCATCTCCAAAGCGTCCGGACCGTCATCATGCGCCCCTTTTGGAAAATGCCTGAACTGATCAAGCAATAACTTCTGCATTTGAGCGAACTTGATTTTTCCTTGAGTGATCCAAGGCTCAAGACCTTGAATCCGGGCCAGTTTATCAAGACGACTCGTAACCCTTTGAATATTGAGCGAAATTCCCATACTGTACGCTCGCTCTTCAATGTCACGAACCAGCAGCTCCTGAAACTGGTTTGCCTCAACGAAAACCGCGCTAAACCTGTAAAACCGGCCAAGGTTTATAACGGCCTGCACCAGATTATCCGGGCTTCTTTTAGCAATGTCAGCGACCAAAACAAACGCCGCTTTTGTATCAACATGCTTGGCAATGACCACTATCGCCGAATAATCCCCACG
>CAIOTT010000062.1 GCA_903861305.1 Candidatus Omnitrophota bacterium
CGGCGGTCGCCACGGCGGTGACCGGAGATCACTTAAATGGATATACTTTTTTCAAGCCATGACAACCGAACCCGAACAAAAAAGACATCTTGTATGCGCCATTTACACCCGTAAATCCTCGTCCGAAGGATTGGATCAGGAGTTCAGCTCTCTTGATAACCAGCGCGAATCAGCCGCAAGCTACATCAAAAGCCAGCAACATGAAGGCTGGACGGCCTCCAATGAACTTTATGACGACGGAGGTTTCACGGGAGCCAATGTCGAAAGACCCGGACTGCAAAAGCTTCTTACACATATCAAGGAAGGAAAAATTAATTGCGTGGTGGTCTACAAGGTTGATCGACTCTCCAGATCATTGCTTGATTTCAGCCAGCTTCTTGAATTCTTCGATAAAAACAATGTTGTCTTTGTTTCCATTACCCAGCATTTCAATACCAATACGTCCATGGGACGGCTAACCCTCAACATCCTTCTTTCCTTCGCTCAGTTTGAGCGTGAAATAATCAGCGAACGCACAAAAGATAAACTTAGCGCTGCTCGCAAACGCGGCCAGTGGCTCGGCGGTCACCCGCCTTTCGGCTACATGCGCGACCCCAAAGAGAATCGCAAGATCATTATCAACCCCGACGAGGTTGATATGGTGCGAAAAGTCTATGCCCTTTATCTGGAGAAGAATTCTGCGTTGGAAGTCGCGCAAACGATCAATGCCACCGGCTACCGCACGCCCTCTTGGCCAACAAAGACCGGCAGAACTTTCGGAAACAAGAAATTCAGCATTATGACGGTGGTGCGCATACTCAAGAACCACACCTACATCGGCAAGGTCAACTATAACGGTCAGATCTATACCGGACTCCAACCCGCCACCATCGACGAGGACACATTCAATAAAGTTCAGGAACGACTGGCGCATCACCGGCTTGATCGAAAGCCCTATAAAAATAAAGACTGTTCAGGACTTTTATCCAAAGTCCTCAAATGCAAAGCCTGCGGCAGCGCCATGGTGCACACCTACACTCTCAAAAAAGGCCGCCATAAATACCGCTATTATCTTTGCTCAAACGCTCAAAAGCGCGGCTATTCTGAATGTCCCGTCCGTTACGTTAACGCCCAGCTCATGGAGGAACGGATCGAACAGATCCTGCGTGGTGAAGTTAAAACCCTCAAGAATTCTCCGCACAAGGCAGAAGCAGAAGCCATCCTCTCGCCCATCTGGGATTCATTATTCTTTGAAGAAAAGCGACGGATTATCCAAACACTCATTAAGACAGCAGACTATGATTCAACCGCCAAAAAGATTTACATCGTCCTGAACGGAACGACTGAGTGTCATGAATTTGATTCAAACATCAAAAAGATCCACGCCAATGAACTTAAAGGAAAGCAGCGACAGCTTGATCAGGAGCCTACGATTAGAAAACAGCTTCTACTGGCCCACCATCTGAACCGCAATCTTTCTGATGGTAAAATAAAAGACCTGAATCAGGCCTCTGCCTGGCTGGGCTTTAGCCAAACCAGTCTAAGCCATATACTGGGGCTCTTACACTTATCTCCGTCGATCCAGACAGAAATAATGACAGAAACTGCCACAACCCTCTCCACTATTCCCGAATACAAACTCCGCGACATCTCATCCGAAATGGACTGGACAAAACAGGCCGTCCTCTGGCAAGAGATCAAAACCTCTCTCTCCTAAAAGCATCTCTGGCTAACTCACCCCTAGAAAGCCAATTCCTAGTAAAGGACTTTCTTACTCGTCGATAATACCCAATAAAACGCGCCATTATCCCTTTACTAGGGCTCCTTTACTAAGCCGCCATTGAGAGATAAAGAGATAAAACACGAGGCAATTTTGGGAGAATATCGACGAGCGTCGGAAGAGAGATAATGAAAATTTCAGGAATACAGAATGACGTCGAGAAATTATCGCGCAACCCTTTGACACGTGCGGACATAGAAAATCCTCTGAACAGCCGCGCTATTCAGAGGATTTTGTATCTCTCGTCGGACACCGACGGGAGAATAGAAAACGGAGAGGGTGAGATTCGAACTCACGGACCTTTTGGGTCAACGGTTTTCAAGACCGCCGCGTTCGGCCACTCTGCCACCTCTCCAGAAATATGGCAAAAATATGTAACGTTCACGTGAAGAAAATCAATATACCACAATCGCCGTCCGATTCAACCATACAATCCAATAACGCTCTGGATCAATACCTGCGGCCGGCAGGGTAAAGATCATTCAATGGCCGCAAAGTCTTTGAGAGGGACAACACTGATGATCACGGGAGAAAGCCCTTCAAGTGCCATGTTCACGACGGGCTGCTGCGACGCGGGCAACACCACGCCCTTCCCGTCGCGGCGCACCTGCATGTTCAGAAGCCTGGCGTCAAGGTTGATACCACCCTGGTGCCAGCCCTCACCCGTTCGCTCGGAAAAGTCCGCCATCAAATAGGCTTCTTCCGCAGCCAGCTGGCCGTCCATCTGGTCAAGGAAATTATCACGGCTCATGGGGTCATTCGTCCATGCCTTCTCCGTAAACGTGGTCCCATCTTCATTCATCTTCAAAAGGACAGTATTCGGATGATCAATGATCTTACCTTTCTGGCGGTCGTCATAACCTCTCATGAAGATCCCGTCTGTGCCGATATGGACCATGCCGCCGTTGTCATTAAATTTCGCGCTCAAGCCCTTATCAAACGACCCGAATGTTAACTCTCCCTGACGCACAAGGAACTCAACGCCCTTGGGATAAAGAGTGTTCAGAGGATTATGCCCCATGAACCAGGTTTTAATACCCAGCCTGGTGTATATCTTTTCCAGGCCGATCTTCTTGACGATCTTCTCGATATTTTTCGGCTTTAATTTTGTTGTCGCATCCGCGTACCAGGAATTGACCAGGGTCAACGCCTCGTGCAAGTCTGCCAGGGGCGTATTCATATCCCTGACATCCTGCTGGATCAGCGAAAGCCCGTCGAAAACA
>CAIOTT010000063.1 GCA_903861305.1 Candidatus Omnitrophota bacterium
CGCCTGCAGTTCCGCGATCTTTTCCTGCAAAGCGTGCAGGGCCTCGGACATGGCCTTCAGGCGGCGGTCGTAGGCCTGCAGGGCCAGTTCCTGCTGTTCGGGGTTCATCTGGGCGGAGTGTTCGGCAATGATCTTGCAGATATCTTCGCGGGAGAGGGAGCTGCCGCCGAGCCTGAACCTGGTCTGCGAAAAAGCACCCCATACCCGGTTGATAAGGCGTTTGGACTGCCCCGCCATCACACCCACGGTCCTGATCGCTTCAAGATGGGCGCTTTGCGTGGTCATATTATTTCAGGCTGAATTGTTGTGATCACAAGCGGCTCTGGTGGTGTGACAGCCTTGACCGCTGTTCTTTTAGACTTCGTTCTCGTTCGTTTTGATTTTGCTGCTATCACAGGAACTTCCGCCTTTGCCGCAGGTTTTTTAGGCAACTTTAACGCGGCCAAAATATTCTGCTTCGCATCTTTCCAGGTTTGGGGTGATGCGACTTTACCGACCTTGCTTACCTTGCGGACAATTATGCCGACACCGTAAGCCGCCTTCTTCAGAGCTTTTTTTGCCAAACTTTTTTTGGCAGCACCTTTTTCTGCAACCTTTATTTTAGCAACGACTTTCTTCCGTGATATGGGCATCTAAATTCCTTTCCGGTTTTTAGTGTTCATTCTACCCCCCCCCGCGGAATTCAAGGAAATTCATTATGCCGCGCCCGTTGATCATCGCCGCCTTCACGATGTCATTCACACCAAGGCACGCGACCATTGCAAAGATAAAGATCCCCAGCATCTGCAGCCAGGGCAACGGCGTAAGGCCCGGAAGGTTCACGCGCGTCAGCATGGTGCCCAGGATCATTTCCGCCATGACCGCTCCCACAACGGCTTTGCTGGGCATCGTTGCCCAAAACCAGCGGCGCTCCCGTGCCGACACGATCGAGAACGCGGCAAAGTAGAGCAGTGTCAGAAAACTGAAGGTGTAAAGGGCGTTATCGTTATTCGCTAATCCGCAGCAGGACCATCCGATCCACAAGGCGCAAAGAGTCTCGGCGACCATCAAGACCCCCAGCACGACCGAGACCGCGATGAGAGGCCCTATATCCCACGTCTCCGGCTGCCTCGACGGCCGGACGCGGTCGGTGGCCAGGGAGATCTTGGCAAAGTCCGTTATGAAGAGCAACATCAGCATCACAAAGGCGGACATCACGAACCTGCCTGTCACTGCGAACGCGATAGCAACAAAGCCCGTCTTGAGGATCGTCCGGCTGATCTTGTTGATGATGTAGGTCAGGATGCGCTGGTAGATCGTCCGCCCCTGTTCAACGAGCGTCACGATATTCACAAGCCCCGGTTCGGTCAGGACGACACTCGCGGCCCCCTTGGCCACGTCCGTCGCCGTGCTGACGGCAATGCCAACTTCAGCCTGGCGCAGGGCGGGCGCATCGTTGACCCCGTCACCCGTCATGCCGGTCACATGCCCCGCGGCCTGCAAGTGTTTCACAACGGTAAATTTATCCTCCGGATATACTTCAGCGAGCCCGTCCGCATCCGTCCATACGTCCACCGCGTCATGGCCTGCCGGTACATCCGCGGTCTTCACGTCGGCCATGCGCCGGATGTTGAGCAGCCCCACATCACGCGCGATCTCACTGGCCACGGCCAGCGCGTCACCTGTGAGCAGCTTCACCCGTACGCCGAGATCGTGAAGCGCGGCAATGAGCTGTTTCGCGTCCGGCCGCAGCGGATCATGCAGCGTCACCGATCCGACCAGGACAAGCGCGCCCTGCTCCGGCCCCCGCGCCACCGCCAGTGTCCGATATCCCTTCGAGGCAGAAGCGCTGACCCGCGCCTGCAGCGCCTCGACCGCCGCGGGCGCAAGTCCGCAGGCCTGGGCGACAGTGTCCACAGCACCCTTCATCACCCGCAGCCGCTGTCCGTCTTGCGCGACCACGGCTTCGGTCCGCCGGTTGACCGCGTCAAACGGCGCAAAAGAAACAGGTGTGACCGCCGGTTTGCCGTCAAAAATATGTTTCTCTTTTGCCGCTGCCAGGAACGCAAGGTCGATCGGGTCCTGATTGGCTTCCTGTGCCGCAAGGGCACCGGCGAACAAGACGTCGGCTTCTGTCGCATGCTCCCACGGAACTATTTCGGTGATAATGAGCTGGTTCATGGTGATCGTGCCCGTCTTGTCAACGCAAAGCACGTCCATGGTGGCGGCATCTTCCACCGCGCTGAGGCGGGTGACCAGCACGCCCTGTTTGGCCAGCTCCTTCGACCCGAGCGCCATGCTGACCGTGAACATGACGGGCAGGGAAAGCGGTATCGCGCTCATCAGCAGGATGAGCATGAGCGGGACCATCTCAAGCAGCGGCGTGCCGCGCCAAATCGACAGGCCGACCACCATGCCCAGCAGCGCCCCCACGATCAAAAAAAGCCAGCGGACGACTTTGGCCATCACCGCATCGATGTGCAGCTTCGGCCGCGCCAGCTCTACCAGCTCCGTAATGCGGCCAAAGCAGGTCTTTGATCCGGTCAGGATGACCACACCGTTCCCTTCTCCCCGGCGGACAACAGACCCGGATGAAAGCACCTCGCCCAAAACCTTCTCCGCGTCCTTCGACTCACCCGTAAGGGCCGACTGGTCCACGCTCACAGTCCCGCTGAGGAGTTTCACATCGGCAGGAATGATGTCGCCCGGGCGCAGGCGGACAATATCACCGGGGACCAGCTCCCGGGCAGGAATGACCTGCCAGCCTGCCTCACGCAGCACGCGCGCCCCCACCTGCAGCCGGCGGCGCAGTGTCGCGATAACACCGGAGGCCCGGCGTTCCTGCACAAAACCTATCCCGGCATTGATGAAAAGCAGCGCGCTCACCACCGCCAGGTCCGAGTAGTGCCGCAAGACAAGCGACAAGACCATGATCATTTCGAGCATCCACGCCGACAAGCCCCAAAACTTCCCGAGGAATTTGAGGACCGGGTGCCCCCGGGGCACTGGCACTTCGTTATAACCGTGTTCTTTCCTGCGCATATCGACCTGCGCGGCGGTAAGGCCTTTCTGTGGATCGACCTGGAGGGCGGCGAGCGTATCAGGGACCGGAGCGGCGGCGATCAATGGGGGGTTAGCGCTGGCAGGGCTCAAGATCACCGGCCTTGATCGTCACCTTTAGCGCGTGCTCCTTTGCGGCATCCGCAAAGGTGGCGTACGCTTTCAGGATCTCCGGCAACTTGAAGCGGTGGCTCACGAGTTTCTTGGGGTCAAGGCTTCCGGATTCAACCATCCTCAGCAGCATTGACGTTGTACCCGCATCGACCAGGCGTGTGGTGAGCGTGATATTCGAGGCCCAGAGCCTGTCGAGGTTAAGCGTGACCGGCTTGCCGTGAACGCCGACATTGGCCATGCGCCCTCCAGGGGCGATGATCTTTTGGCAGATATCAAAGGTCGCCGGGATGCCGACAGCCTCGATGGCCACATCAACCCCTTCGGCGTGTGTCAGCGCCATGACCCGCTCCACGGCCTTTCCGTCAGCACTGTTCACGGCCCTGGTGGCGCCGAATGAGCGGGCGACCTCCAGCCGGTTGTCATCCAGATCGATCATGATGATCTCCGCCGGAGAGTAAAGTTTCACGGCAAGCAAGGCCGCAAGGCCCACCGGACCCGCGCCGACGATCGCCACGATATCCCCGGGCTTCACCTGCCCGCACAGCGCGCCGCATTCCATGCCGGTCGGAAGGATGCAGCTGAGCATGACCGCCGCTTCATCATCAAGCCCAGGCGCCAGGAGGCGCAGTCCGGTATCCGCGTAAGGGACCCTGACATATTCGGCCTGCGTGCCGTCGATGCTGTTGCCCAGAAGCCAGCCGCCCGTGCGGCAATGGGAGAACATCGACTTCCTGCAAAAACGGCATCGTCCGCACGCGGTGATCAAAGAAATAAGGACCTTGTCCCCCTTTTTAAAATCCAGGACGTTCGTTCCCACTTCCTCAACGATCCCGACACCTTCATGCCCGAGAATTCGCCCGTCAAGGACGGCCGGCACATCGCCCTTTAAAATGTGCAGGTCGGTCCCGCAGATCGTGGTCGTTGTGATCCGGACAATAGCGTCCGTTGTCAGCAAGATCGCCGGCTTTGGCCTGTCCTCCAACGCCAGTTTGCCAGGCCCGTGAAAAACAAGGGCCTTCATCGTCGTGCTCTTTGCATTGTCAGCAGGTTTTGCCATCGTCGATCTTTCTAATCAAGTTGATTTGTCTTTGCCATGGACCGGCCTGCACTGCGAAGTGCATCGGGACAGTCCATCCGCCCGGTGTGAACTTCGATGAACACCAGGCTGTCTGCCGTGGCCGCCTTATCCAGCGCCTCTTCCAGCTCGCCTTCTGTGCGGACATCAAGGCCCGGGCTTCCTCCGAACACCTCCACGAGCTTGTGATAGTGCCAGGGCTGAATATCGTTGTAAGGGCGGTCAACGATCACGCGCTCGATCGTATACCCGTCATTATTGATGAGAAAGATGATGGGCTTAAGACCGTAGCGGATCATCGTCGAAAGGTCCTGGCACGTTACCTGAAAAGACCCGTCCCCCACAAACAGGATGACGCGCCGGCCCTGCGCGGCCATGCCGGCGCCCAGGGTTGCCCCGATCGTGTACCCGATCGACCCATAAAAGGTCTGCCCGATGAAGGTCGTGCCTTCCGGCATGAGCATCTCCGCGGCGCTAAAGAGAGATACGCCCGTTTCAGCAATGACGATCGAATTTTTCTCTATAAAATGGCTCATGCGGTCAAAAAACCGCCTGATCGTAAGCGGTTGAGGTGCGTCAGGCTGGTAAAGCTCTGTATGGCGGTGCACGCAGCCTTCAGCCGCACATTGGACCTTAAAGGCGGCCGGGTCCCGCCGGGAAAGCTTTTCTGTGAGCCCAAGGATAAAATCATGAAGATACACGTTCTCATAATAATGATGCTGGATCTTCACGGAGCGGAGATTGGCGCTGATCGTCCTGGTGTTGTCCAGGCGTGTCGTAAATCCGCCCGTATTGAAATCTGTCATCAATCCGCCAAGCTGCAGGATGCAGTCAGCGGACCCGACTCGCTCCCGCACGTAGCCGCGGCTGCGGTCCCCCGCAAACAGGCCGATGAATTGCGGATGATGTTCTGAAAGAACGGTCTTGCCCAGCATCATGGCAACGAACGGGAACCCTGTCGTGTCGATCAGCGCGGCGAATTCCTTTTGAAGTTTAAAACGTATCAGCTCCACATCGCCGATCACGATCGGGTCCCGTGCCTTATCCAGCATTTCCAGCGCTTCCGTGAGCGCCTCCTGGAGCGCACCTTGATCGCTGGGGGCGGGCATTGGAAAATGGAACGCTTCGGGCCGTTGGCATGGCATCATCACCACATCTGACGGAAAACTGATATAAACCGGTTGCTGGCGGGAAAGGCACGCTTTCAACACCCGGTCGATCTCGGCCGGGGCTGTTTGCGCTGAAACAAGCTGGGTTGAAGCCGCCGTCACTTTCTCATACATCTTCAACGGGATCTGATAATCGCCCAGGGTGTGATGCAGCAGCGGCCGGGTACGGAAATTGATCGTCGCGGGCGATCCGGTGATCACCACCACCGGGACTCTTTCGGCGAAAGCTCCTGCCACGCCGTTGACAGCGCTCAGTTCACCGACGCCATAGGTCGAGGCGAACGCCCCTATGCCCCGGATCCGCGCATAGCCGTCGGCAGCATAGGCCGCGTTGAGCTCATTGCAGGTGCCGACATACTTCAGGTCGCTCTTCAATACCTGATTCAGAAAACCCAGGACAAAATCACCTGGTACAGCAAAAAGATGATCAACACCGATCTCTTTCAGGCGCAAGAGAAGATATTGCGCGACCGTGACCTCTGGGCTCATCATCGTGCGGCACTCCTTTGATCCATTTCAGTTACGATCAGCGTCTTAAATCAATTGTTGATGCTCTGTTCAGCCGTGTTCATCCTATTGAAATAAAACTTTTAAATATGCGCGTCCACTTCCGACAAGGAAATGGACGCGCATGAAAAACCCGCCACCCGGATCATTTGTCCTTGAAAATTCCCTGAAGGGCTGTCTTCAACCCTTCCTTCGCCTTCATTCCCAATACCATCGCCTCTTTTTTTGCCTCCAAAGCCTCCATGACAGCGTCCGCGGTCTGCTCCATCTTCTTCCCCCAGGCTTTTTGCATCTTGCTTTTCAAGATGTCGACCATAACCTGCCGTTTGGCCTCACATGCCGCGCACATCATCATCTTCATCTGCTGGTCGATGCAACATTCTTTTTCACACATACACTTTTCACCGCCCGGCGTTTCGGCAACGGCTTTGTTCGGTGTCACTTCACAACTTCCGGCCTTACTTTCACATGTCGACATTTTTTCCTCCATTTTTTATTTTCAGGTTTTCCAGGCTTCTTTTTCTGACATATTCTACGGAAGAATAATGATGGCATCAATTGTACCAAGGTACAGCCGGCGGATCGCTCATCCCTGAGATCGTCCAGGCAATAAAAAACCCCCGGCGATGTTGTCTCATCCGGGGGTTTTCGATCAGCCCCAACTTCACTTCAGGGCCTTGCTCTATTTCTAGTGTTGTGCTTTAGATCGACATAAGGGTGGCTGGCGGGACAAAATTCGAACCTGTTGGCTTCACCAGGTTTGAACAGCAGAATCAATAGTTACAGCCAGGTTGGCGCGCAACCAGCTATACGTTGCTTTCAAGAAGTCATAATCAGGTCCGGATGTAATAAAGGCCGCTCTTCCCTTAATCAAAAACCCGGCGCCTGCCCCATGCAACCCCTTGACCTTGCTGCTTCCCATGGTGATCAGCACATTGGGGTTGTGGGCAATGTTAGCCTCTGTCCTGTGCATGTAACCCGCCGGAATGAACAACCGTCCGTCAGGTGATATTTTGATGTAGCTATTCCAGGTGTTGACCATATGCGGCCCGTCACTTCCCAACGTCGCAATGGCAGCAACTCCGTCTTGCTTCATGATCTCCAGCAATTTTTCCGGTATCATCGTGACCATCTCCTGTTGTTTAAAATTGCGCTGGCAGACTATTAATCCGGGATTATCCTTATCATATCACTTTAAAATAACTATAAATGTCCCGGTAACGATCAATCCGGCGCCCAACCACTGATACAGATTCAAATGTTCACCCAGAAAGGCGACAGATAAAAGGATCGCAACCGCAAGGCTTAGTTTATCAATAGGGGCAACTACTGAAGCCGGGCCATTCTGTAATGCCCGATAATAACAGAGCCATGAAAGACCCGTAGTGATGCCGGAAAGGACCAGGAAGATCAAACAACGCCTGTTAAGCAGTAACGGATTTTTCCATTCTTGCCGCATCCCGACCAATATACACAGGAACACAATAATAACGATCGTTCTGATCAGCGTCGCCAGATTAGAAGGAATATCCTTTACGCCCACCTTTGCCAATACAGCTGTCAATCCGGCAAAAAAAGCTGACCCGATAGCAAATAATTTCCAATCCAGCATTTCCTTCTCCTGATCAGAGCCCCTAACGGATCACTTCCCTGCAGGAGGGATCCTGTCCTTCCTTGCTATTGCAGGATAAACGACCTTATAAAATTATATTACAACACGGACTTAATTCAGAAAAAGAAATGCGAATATGTGTATGTCACGCTAATTTGGTAAAACTCCTGTCCTGGCCATGTTAACCTGCACGCTGTTCAATGATACCTATGTACCTTCCTTCGAAGGACCCTCATTTTATTTTAATGAGGATCTCTGCAAGTCTACGGCCGAGAGCTTCAATGGCCGCTTGCTGTTTGATATCCTTAAGTGTCCCATTTGCATTAAAAGCCTCATCGGCCTTGGGAACCGCCATCTGCTCGGGAAGAACGAGGACCTGGATATTGGAAAGAATGGAGCGAACTTGAACGAGTCCCCTGAGGCCTCCCAGTGCGCCTGGAGAAGCGCTCATGATCACCGACACTTTTCCGATAAAACAAGCTAACGGCGTTTCCGAAGGTCCCGGGCGCGAGGCCCAATCGATCGCATTTTTCAACACCCCGCTGATCCCGCTATTGTATTCAGGCGCAGAAATTAAAAGCCCGTCGTGTTCCACCAGTAATGCCCTGAATTTCTTGACATTCTCGCAAAGACCCTGCTGAACTTCCAGGTCTCCATCATAAAGCGGCATTGGAATATCCCGCAGATCGATCAAGGTCACTTCTGCTCCGGCGGCGCGCGCGCCAGCTGCTGCTATCTTAACAAGCTTTTTGTTAAAAGAATCAGTGCGCGTACTCCCTGCAAAAGCTAATATTTTCGGCTTGGTCAATGGCATCGCATTCTCCTTATTTTACCTTTTGATCCACTTCTATCAACCGCCCAAAGTTACGTCTTGTTCCTGATACCAGCTCAATGCCTGGTAGAAGTGTTCCGGCTTGAAATCCGGCCAATAATCATCGATCACGTAAAGATCAGCGTAGATCGACTGTACCGGCAGAAAGCCGCTCAATCTTCTGCACCCTCCCCAGCGGATGATCAGGTCGATCCTGGAAACCTCCGCGGAATGTATATGATCAACGATGTTCTTTTGGGCCGGATCGGCCATTTTCAATATATTCAGGTCCCATTCCCAGCCATAATTGACGAGGAAATTTACTTTGATCCCCCCTTTCCCAAAAGTTCTGCGTTTGGTATAGGGGATCAATTCTTTCGGGAATGCGGGTGAATCGCTATTGCCTAAGACCAGCAGAGCAGCGTCTTCTGCAGAAAGTATTTCGACAGCCCTGATGCAGGCATCCGTAAAGGCTTTTTTTTGTTCAGCGGGCCTTTTGGTGTTATCCGTCGTAAATCCGTAATACGTGACCTCCTTGATGCCTGTCTGCTGGCATAATTTAAAAAGGGTCAGGCCGGGGTCTATGCCTTTTTCATACCCTTTTTCTTTGGGCATGCCATTTTGCTCGGACCATCTTCTGTTGCCATCCGGAATGATCCCGACATGCTCGGGCAATCTTGTGATGACAGCCTCAGCCTTGCGCGCCAGCATTTGCATTTTTCCCCCTTTAGCCGCATCCACAACATTTATCTGGAGACTCCATATCTTTCAGCCCATATTTCGGAACTTGCCATGTCTTATCTTCATATTTCGGCTGATCTGATATCCTTTCTTTTTCTGCACCCTTATTACCTGATCGCTTCTTGTGTGATATTTGTTTCATTAGGATTCCTTTGTTTTGTAATAGTTCCAACTTCATATTTTAGGGAAGGCCCAAAACGAATCAATTGAACTGCGGTATAACAGGCCAAAGCAAAAACCCTCGCGACTCATTGAGTCACAAGGGTCTTTTAAATGGCCCCGGCAATGAACTTTAATGTTTTAGAACTTATACGCCACATTCAAGAAGCCTGTATGCGCATAATAATCCTGTCGGACCTCAAGGTCATACCGCAATGACAAGGTCACGTTCTTTTTAGTGGCCAGGGTCAGGGATGTCCCCACATTGGCGCCGGACCGGGCAGGCTTGTATCCCTCAACAGCAAAAGCCGTACCGCCGCCCGCGAATGAAGCGACCATGCTCTGCCTGTCAGCGATAATGTCATACAAATACTTCGCGTGGACCTCGGGCGTTACTTTGCCGAACGAATACTCTTTGCCGGTCTCGAGTTTCCCGCCAAAACCAGAACGCAAATTGTCATAATCCTGTGAATCAACATTGAGATCCAGCGCGCCGGCATCCGCCTCGGAATACTTCGGTACATGCAAGCGGCTGTACGATAACGACGCCAGCGGCGTCAAGACCGCCTTCTTGCCCAGCTTGATCCCGTAGCCCGTCTCCAGCGACGCGCCGAACAGATGCCCGCGATAATGCGCATTGGCGATGCGGTTATCCGAAGAGCTGATATGGATCTCGCGCGAACCGCCATAGGTGCTGTAGTTATACGACAACGCACCGTTCAAATACCACGGGCTTGTCACCGGCTTGTACCCGCCGTACAAAGAAACCTGCGTTGTGTCGATATTCGTGCGGGACGCATTGTCCTTGCCGCGCACCCAACTCCGGGAATTACCCACAGCCAGTCCAGCCTTGAACGCACAAGAAAAGTCTTTTTCAATACCGATCGCCCCACCGCCGTTGGACAGGTTATACCCCTGGCTGGTGCCTCTGGGGCCCTGATGCGCGGATGTGCCGAATGCCTTGAACCATGTGGCATACGGGTCAGGCTGGTCGCCGGCAGACATACCCGTTTGCGGCGCGGCATGGCCCAGCGCCACCTCCGCTACACCGCCCAGATGGTCCATCTGCACGCCAACGAACTGCTCCATCAGAGTAACTGGCACCTGCGGATTAAAACCACTGCTGTCAGGGACCATGGTGTTGAGCGCGGCAGCGGTTTGCGCGCTGGTAAGACCGTCAAGGATGTTAAGCACCGTTGTCATATCACTCGACGGATTTGTCATATTATCCAAAACCGTTGCGACCGCTTTGGAGTCCGGGGTCGTTGCGGCCGGCGCGTATCCCGTGGCTTCACGGTTCGCGGTCAAAACAAGATCATTGTTCAAAACCGACGCCAGAAAATTCACTTTGGAATTGCTCGAATTGACCGTCGGCGATGTTCCGGCTCCCGCCAGAGTTATGCCTGCCGACCCGGTGTCGATGATCTTCAAAACCGCGTTGTTCGGGATAAAGCCTCCGACAGTCACATAAACACTGCTGCCGGAATTCACCACCGCGGCACTTGGCGTCGTTATCTTGCCGTGATCGGTGGAAGAGTTCACGATCAGCTTTAGTGTTGAACCGGAATTCTGTGTATAAACACCGCCGACCGTCGTGTTGGTTGTCCCAAGATCCAATGAGGCATTATTGATCACAGCCCCTGAACCAAAAGCATTGGCATTCCCGACCAGAACCGTCCCCGCGTTGATCCTTGTCGTCCCGGTATGAACATTCGCTCCGGCAAGCTCAAGTATCCCGCTGCCGGCTTTAGTAAATCCGCCGGTACCCAGGGTTCCCGTTTGGAACGCATTGGCAAAAGTCACATTATTTGCCTGGGTATCCAGTGAAGCCGTTACCCCATCATCGATCTTAATACGACTCGATATGTCCTGAACATTCCCCGCGGCCCATTGCAGGGTCGAATTCGCCTTAAATTCAACGATGCCGCTGCTTCCAAGAGAACCATTGGCAAAGCTTAACGAACCGGCGTTAAGAGCCGTCCCGCCGGAATAACTGTTGGCCCCGCTCAAGGACAAAACGCCTGAGCCTGTCTTGCCCAGTGCAAGCACTTTGCCGGAACCTCCGTCCTGCAGCGTCCCGGAGAAAGCCGACGACAGGTTATCGGCACCCGCTGTTAACGTGGCTGTTCCCGTCGCATTATTCGTGACGGTTCCTGCAGTTCCGGCAAGTGAACCTATTGTTTCATTATGCGCGTTCATATCCAGGATGCCGCCGTTAAGCGTCACCTTGCCGCCATCCCACAGTTGTTTGTCGTCGGTCCCGTTCAATCTGGCCGTGCCGGCGTTAACGATCAGGTCCGCAAGCGCATTGATCGATGTTTTCTCAAGGGAGAGCGTCCCGGCGTCCACTGTGGCGGACAGAGCATAATTGTCCGCGTTGCCGCTCAGGACAAGGATCCCCGCGCCGGTCTTGTCGATCAAATTGTGAGGATACCCGAGTCCGCACGTAATGGCTCCCGAAAGCGTAAGGGATGTTGCCACATTGACCGTACTGGTCCCGGTCACGCCAATGGCACCGGAAATGCTGTTAGTGCCGGCACTTGACGAAAGGGCACTGCCATCAGCCAGCGTGACCGCCTCATTACCGACGTCAAAAGTCCCGTTCAAGTCCAAAGTCGCGCCATTGGCCACAGAAACACCACCCGCCGTAGTTCCAAGCCCCGTCGCGGATGTGATCGTCAGCTTGCCGGCATTGATACTCGTGGCTCCCGCATAGCTATTATTACCGGCAAGTGTCAGCGTACCTGTACCGCTCTTGGTCAGGCCGCCATTGCTCACAACTCCGTCAAATTCCGCATCACTGGCTGTCGTCAGGATACGGGTCGCGCCACCGAGGTTCGTAGCCGCGCTGAAGGTCAACTTGCCAGTATTAGTCGCATCGCCCAAAGCAACATTCCCGCCGAGAGTGACGGCATTCAAGATCGTCCGGGCCGTGGCGCTGTCCGAGGAGATCGTTCCTCCGTTGAGAGCCAAAGCTCCTGTACCAACAGCACTGCTTGTGATCGAACCAACAGCGCCAACACTATTCACACCGATCTGCAATATCCCATTGCTCAGCGTTGTCGTCCCGTTATAGGTATTCGGGCCGGAAAGTTTCAAGATGCCCGTACCCGTTTTAGTAAGAGCCCCGTTACTGATAACACCCGAGATCGCCGTATTCCCGGTCCCGTCCACCGTCAAAAGGAGGGCCCCGTTATTCACATTCCCGGCGACCGTCAAGAGATTGCTGCTGTTGTTCAACCATGTCTGTGCCCCGCCCAGCAAAACATTGCTGTTGAGCGTCAGCATGCCGGCGCCGCTGTTCATCGTGATGCCGCTGGCGCCGTTGATCGTCAGCGTATTCCCGCTGATACTGACAGCGTTATTGGCCGTGCCGCCATCCATGGTCAGGCTGTTGATCGTAAAGTCCTGACCCATATTCGTTGCGAAAGCTCCCGCTCCGGTCGCATAAAAATGAACATCCGTGATCACACCGGGGATCAAGCCGGTATCGACACCGCCACCGGATGTCGTCGTCCAATTGGTACTGCCGGCAACATTGGTGTTCCACAGTTCTGAACCCTGAGTATCTTTCCAATAAGCCGTGGCCGGGGCACCCACCGCGCCCGTATAAGTCAACTGAAGGTTATTGCCGGAAGTCGTGATACCAAAAACTCCCGGTGATACAGATCCAGTAATACTGTTATTGTTGGTGAAGGCCGAGCTATCCAGTGTGAACTTGTTGGCCGCGAAACCCGTGATCCCGGCCGTTGCGCTGGCTATCGTCCAGGTATAGGGCAAATATTTATTAAAATTCGGAACAACTCCCACAGCATTGAGAAGCGTCAAACCCGTAATATCGATCGCAAATCGACTGCCCGACGTCGCGGTGATATCCAGGGCACCCGTAATAACCAGAGCATCCCAATTGGTTCCCTGGGCTCCCGTGGCATTATTGATCTCCCAGATATAGGCGCCACCCGGGGCAAAAGTCACTGTCCCAACACTTGAGAGAGTTCCCGGACTATTGCCTGGCGAAAGATTACCATTAACGGTTAACGCGCCAGTAGTTCCGGTGCCTTTGATAGTAGCGCCGGATTGAACGGTGGTAAGAGAACTGGTGCGAATATCCCCATTAACAGCGAGGATACCCGAACTAACGGTCGTAGCCCCTGTATAAGTTTCAGTGTTAGAAAGAGTAAGGGCCCCCGTACCGGTTTTAGTCAAGGAACCTCCCGGGCTCGTCAGTCCGGTGGCCCAGGTCACATTCTGGCCGTTTGTGTCCACATTGTATTGCTGGCTGGCCGCCGTACTGAAGCGCCCGGAATAATCATTCTGGTTCGAGGCAGAGTATTGCAATATGCCGCCATTGAGGACAATAGAACCAGGATCAGCCGCCACTGATTGCCCAAGCGGCCCGGAAGTGCCCGCGACCTCCGCCACACCAAGATTTAACGTGCCGGCATTGAGCATGGTAACCCCGGTGTAGGTGTTAGCTTGACCGAGCGTAAGTGTATTGGCACCGAGTTTGGTCAGGCCAAGGGCGGGGCCAAAGTTCGCCGTCGTGAAGGCGGCCCATTGCGCAAGACCGCCGTTCGTGGTATCAATGGCGAGAGTGCCGCTCGTCTTGGTGGCATTCGTCAAAAGAGTATCCACTTCACCCGTGGTCCATCCGCCACCGCCTACCCGCACACCGACAGTGCCTCCGCTAAAAACTACTTTTCCGGCGCTGCCATAGCCCGGCAGGGCTGCCGCCTTGATCGTCAATAAAGTCCCTGCCGTGACTGTCGTCGTGCCAGTGTAGGTGTTCGTGCCGGAAAGCGTCAACGTCCCCGCGCCCGTCTTGGCCAGATCGCCAGCTCCACCTCCAAGAACACCGTTGAGCGCAGTGTCACCCGAGCCAGCCACTGTCAGCAAATTAGCGCCGTTGGCAATATTATTAACTATCGTCAGGATGTTCGAGGAATTGTTCGTCCAGGCCTGCGCGCCGGCAAGTGTGATGTTCAAAGGTTGGTCCGACCAGCCGATGGTCACCGCGCCCGCGCCGGCATCCACCGTGATACCGCCTGTGCCAATCGACAAGTTCCGCGTGGGCGCACTGTTGGAGTCGATCAGTGTCGTCCCTGTGTTCTTGATGGTCATCCCCGCGACGGCATAATTTCCCCAAAGTTGAGGGCCCGTCCAACCGTTCACAGCGGATTGATTGAAAACCGCCATGTCTGCTACATCTGGAAAACCCGCGCCCGCGCCACCTGAGACTGGATTGAAGGACCAACCCGTTTCCCAGTCTACCGTGCTGGCGGTATCCCAGTAATAGGTTGCTGCAAATGCAGGCGTAACGGGTGAAAAGATAAGCGATAAGATCGCAAGAATAGAAGTAATCTTCTTCACGGGATTTCTCCTGTTTGACAACAAGCTCATTTCTTTTTTTGTATATCTAGCTTAACAGGTAAGCAGCTATGTTATTGAGTATATTTTTTGTCACCTTTTATTTGTTCAATAAGATCCCTGTTCCTGCTTCATTTAGCGCCTTGCCTTATCCAACCCGCCAAAACTGACGCCACTGCATGCACAACAACAAGAAAGCCCTTCAGCTTTTGGGCTAAAGGGCTTCTTGTACCATATAGGTTGGCTGGAAGGACGAAGTTCGAACCTGTTTAATGAGCAACGGTCTCCTGTTTGATCCGATCCGCCAAGAACGTCTTTAATAACGACTGATACGGGACATCCCGCTTATTAGCCAACACACGAAGCCTATCCAACATAGAAAGAGGCAGCCTTAAAGAAATGCTCCTGCAGGTCGGCTTTAAATTAGGAAAACTAGCCCGCTTGGCCTTTGACCAATCGACATATTCTGTCGAATCATGGACCATCCAGAACTTTCGCTCTTCCTGCTCACTCTTAAATCTAGGAATTATTTTTAAAGTTTTCATATTCAACCCGCTCCTTCCTATTCATATCCCTGGCCGAAATGACTCGAACCAGAGCCGTGCGTATCGCAAAAACAATAAACAATCTTCTGCCCTCATCCGTATACCCTAATGCCCGGTATCTGGCCTCTGACTGCGAATGCCCCGCATCCATAACCAACAAGATTGGCTCATTAAAGAACACCTGCTCTGCCTCACCTTCAGAAACATGATGTTTAAGCCAACTCTTGAGACTATTCCCCTTGTCCCATTGAAAACCCTCGCAGCTGTTTAATACCTGTTGGATATCCATTGGTATATGTATATCACCAGCATATACATTCGTCAACCAGCAAAAAGCCTCTTATAAAGTCATCTGACCTCATAAAAGGCGATAAAGACAGACGGCTAGGGGGGAGACGAAGTTCGAACCTGTTCAATGAGCTACCCAGTCAGGACGACGCCGTGATTGCGCACAATCCCGCAGATACATATTGATCAACTGCTGATAAGGAACGCCCATCTCCTCAGCCATTGTCTTAAAGTATTCCACCACATCAGAGCCAAGCCGCATAGTTACCGGCTTCTTTAGCCGTGACGCATACGGATTACGACGCCCCTTCATCTTGGCAAAGTCATATTCTGCTCTCATGTTCTTTCCTCCTCATAGTACTTAACCTCGTGCCGGGCAGCCTTTCGGGCAGAAATGATCCGGATAACATCTCCTTCTCTCTCGCAATGCGAAACCACAAGCACCCGCAACTTAAAGCTTATCCCAATCATAATAAACCGGTCTTCACGCGTTGCATGGTCCGGGTCATCAAACTGCATTGCATTCTCATCATAAAATACAGTTTTCGCCTCTTCAAAAGAAACACCATGCTTTCTCTTGTTAGCCAATGCCTTTAGCTTATTCCATTCAAAATGAATTTCATTCATATGTACAATGTAAATATACCACGACAGTTCTATATTTCAAGAAGAAACCAGCAGCACTCGGTTCGAACCCATAAAAAGCAAAGACCCCCATATACTTATGGAGGTCTTTGGCTTTACTTCGTAATATGGGGCGGGCTACAGGACGTATTCCGCAACCCGAGCAATGAATCCAAGCAGGAAATTCTGACTTATAGCGCCTTATTAAGAGAAATAAACCAGGCGCCCATCAGCGACCAGTCATTTGCTCCAGCTTCTCGGGATACCGAGCCCCCTGCACCTTGATCTTTGCTGAGGCAGTATCGATCTCACACAAATCTTCCGCTGTAAGTGCAACAGTCACGGCTCCAATGTTCTCCTCCAGACGCGTTAGTTTCGTAGTACCCGGGATCGGAACGATCCACGGCTTCTGCGCCAACAACCAGGCGAGCGCGATCTGGGCAGGCGTCGCTTTCTTCCTTTGTGCGATATTACCCAGCAGATCAACCAAAGCCTGATTCGCCTTAAGAGCATCCGGTGTAAAGCGAGGCAAGGTGCTGCGAAAGTCGGAATTGTCAAACTTCGTATTCTCATCCATCTTGCCCGTGAGAAAGCCCTTGCCCAAAGGACTGTACGGCACAAGCCCGATCCCGAGCTCCTCAAGGGTCGGGATCACTTCCTTTTCGGGATTTCTCGTCCACAGCGAGTATTCACTTTGAAGGACGGTGAGCGGCTGGACCGCGTGTGCCCGGCGGATCGTCTTGACCCCTGCTTCAGAAAGACCAAAATACTTGACCTTACCTTGCTTGATCAGCTCTTTAACAGATCCTGCCACGTCTTCGATCGGCACGTTCAGGTCGACCCGATGCTGATAGAGCAGATCGATCACATCAACCTTGAGCCGCTTCAGCGAACCCTCGACAGCCTTTTTGATATTCTCCGGCCGACTATTCAATCCCGGCGCCCCCTTCATCCCCCGAGGGTCAAGATCCGGGCTCAGGTCGAACCCGAATTTGGTGGCTATCAATACTTTCCCGCGAAAAGGAGCCAGCGCCTCACCCAAAAGCTCTTCATTTGTGTACGGTCCATAAACTTCGGCCGTGTCAAAGAACGTGACCCCGCGGTCCACCGCAGCATGCAAAAGAGAGATCATCTCCTTTTTATCCTTGGGTGGGCCGTAAGAAAAACTCATCCCCATGCAACCGAGCCCGATGGCCGACACTTCCAGATCACTTTTTCCAAGTTTGCGTTTTATCATTTTATTCACTCCTTATTTATCAAGGATTTAACATGCTCCTGCCTTCACTTTGAAGCGAGTTCGCCGTACCAATAAGCCGCTGTTACCCCGCCATCCATCAGGAAATCACTGCCGGTGATAAATGCACCGTCCGGCCCCAATGACGACGATAACATTCGATATATTCCCTGATCTGTGATTTTGCATATCATTCTCCGTACTCATTACTTGGTAATGTTGATTTTCTGAAGCCATCCAGATACTTTGTCGTGTGAAGTCTTTGCTTCCTTTCCCCGGATCGCCAGACCATCAAGCACCGTCGCCCCCGGGCAAAGACTGGCAATATCGCTGACTGTCCGGCTCAAACCGCTGCCTTCGTGCGTGCAGAACGGCACAATGGTCTTCCCCGCCAGGTCGTATCCCGCCAAGAATGCCGCAACCGGACGCGGAACCGCATACCACCAGTTTGGATAACCAACAAAAACCACATCGTACTGGCTGATGTTCCCGACCTTTGCTTTTAATGCCGGTCTGACATCGGCGTGGAGCTCTTTCTTGGCCTGTTCAACGACCGCGTCGTAATCCTTGGGGTACGGATCAACAGACTGGATCTCGAAGAGATCGCCACCGACCAACTTCTGAATTTGATCGGCAACTTCACGGGTGTTGCCGCTGTGTGAGAAATATGCCACCAGGATCTTTTTCATCTCTGCTCCATTTGATCCCGGATTTTGCACGCTTCTCAAAACAGCGTCGAGAATACTGTGCACTAAAAAGTGCGTTCAAAAGTCCAGGATTACCTCGCAAAGCTGGCAAATCCTCGTCGGATTTGCCACGCGACCCCTGCGGGGCGGATTTTTCTAATGAAAAATCCGGGTTGATAGATCAAGAACTCTATTGCTGGATCTAAGCCTAGATGATATTCTTTCTTTTGGCAAGTATGCACTTTTTTGGTAGATACTATCCATTAGGAGAGTGACATGAAACAACCTCGATTTGATTACTACAGCTTCGACTGCCCTATCACCTATACCCTGTCTATCTTTGAGGGAAAATGGAAATGGCTGATCATCTATATTCTTTCAGAAGAAGGGACGTTGCGGTACGGGGTCTTAAAGAAGTGTTTACCGGGGATAACCCATAAAATGCTCAGTCAACAGCTTAAAGAGCTTGAGAAGATGCGCCTGATAAATCGCAAAGCGTACCACGAGATCCCTCCGAAGGTGGAATACTCCCTGATGAAGAGCGGGTCTTCGCTCATGCCCATCCTTGATCAGATGTGTAAATGGGCTGAAGCTAACGGCCCGGCAAAGATGAAGAATAAATAACCCCAAATTTTACTTTCGAACCCACCAGAACTGATGCAACTGCATACACTGCAACAAGAAAGCCCTCCAGCTTTTGGCTAAAGGGCTTCTTGTACTAAATGGGGTCCCGGGGTGGGGCGACGAGTAAGAACCTCTCTGATTTTTCGAACCAATACGACAAAAACAGAATTTTCAATATCAGTCGAAATCCACTAAAGAGAGACCGATTCTGTGTAAACTGTTGTCCAAAATGTCCTGTTTTTGAAGAGTCAATAATATATAACTTATTGGCGAGCAACAGCTTGATTATTGTCCGCATTCAGAAGGTGGACAACGCCTGAAATTGACCTCAACGCCCCTCCAAATTCTGTCGTTCGGCATAAAAAACTCGAAAAATTGCTCAGATTCCGGGCGCTTGAAATCCATCGGAGAGTTTGCTTCTCGCTGAAAAGAGGGAGTCCGCTCCTTCCACAAGAGCTCTCTTATCAATACACACCGCTGCCACTTGTTGCGTGCTGCGAGCTTTCCAATGCGCCGCCCATCGGAGCACCACCGCCTTCCGGTGACTGAGCCCCTTCGCTTCCTTGCGGTTTCCTGGACATACTGCCCTTCCATTGGGCAAGCTGGTCTGCAGTCAACACATCTGCAAGTTTGCGCTCCGTTTCCTTCTTCATAGACTCCATTTGACTACGGCTTGATTGCGGATCGCCAGACTGCATCAATGATTCCATCTGGCTCATTTCATTCTCAAGAATTGTTTTAATCTTACCGACCTGCTCATCCGATAAATTCAACGCTTGTTTCATCTTTGCCACGAGATCACTAACCGACGGTTTTTGTGGATGTTGCCCGTTAAATCCTCTGCCGCCGCCTGGGCCTCCCGGACCGCGTTGGGCAAAAGCCGTCCCTGAAGCAATAAATACAGTACTTAAAATCATCAGACAACAGATTCCTTTTGAATGTACCTTCATGCCGCCTCCTCTACTTATCATTTGATTTATTCTTCCGTCTTTTCCGGCACATAACCGACAAGTCTGGCCAGTCCAGTGTCGACCCAAATTCTAAAACGGTCTATGTAAGAGAATGCCGCCGGAACAACGACCAGCGTCAGCAATGTCGAACTAATAAGTCCGCCAATAATAGCAACGCCCATGCTCGTCCGCTGGCTCGATGTTGCACTTAACCCGACCGCAACCGGAATCATGCCGGCGATCAACGCAAAGGACGTCATCAAGATCGGCCGTAGCCGTATCTTACAGGCCTGGACCGTGGCCTCCGGCCGACTCAATCCTTCCTTCATTTTTTGACAGATGTAGTCGACCAGAAGAATAGAATTCTTGCATGCCACACCCAACAACATGATCATTCCCAGAAATGTAAACATACTCATGGATTGACCGGTTATAAACAACGCCACAAAAGCACCGCAAATAGCGAGCGGCAACGCCAGCATAATGGCAAACGGCGTAATGAAGGACTCATACAAACTGGCCAGCACCAAATAAATGAACAGGATGCCCATCCCCACCGCCGTCATCATGGATCCCAGCATTTCCTGATAACGTTCGGACTCTCCCCCGTAGATGACCCGAACTCCTTCTGGCGGAAGTAATTCATTTTTCATCAGAACATCCACATCTCTCATCACATCGCCCAGACCAACACCGGGATTCAAACCTGCTGTAACCTGAACATACCGCCCACGGTCCATACGCTTGATAGAAGCTGCCCCGCGCTCTTGACTAATGTCGGCCACGTCGGTTAATTTGATGAGCCTGCCGTTAACATTAGGAACATAGATCTCTCCATAATTCTTGCTCAAATCCCTCTGCTCCGCGAGCAACCGCACACGGATGTCATACTCCTGCCCGTTTTCTCTAAACTTTGCTGGCTTATCCCCCTCGATCTGGGCATGGATCTCATTACCAAGCGTTTTAGTATTAATCCCGTAAACTTTAGCCTTTTCCGCATTCAACTTGATCTGTATCTCCGGTTTGCCCAACCGAGCATTGGAATCCACATCTTTAAGCCTTTTATCTTCTTTCAACCTTGCCAAAAGTTTTAAGACATACTCATCCAGCGCCTTTGCGTTTGTCGAAACCAAATTCAACGTAAACGGCTGGTCTCCGCCCCCGCCAACCGGGTCGTAATTATTGACCTTCGGATTAGCTGAAGCCAAAACTTTTAATGCCTCGCGGAGCCCGGCTTTGGTTTTCTCCGTTGAAGTCGAACGCTCTTTTCCCTCTTTAAGTTTGACATAAATGCTGGCTTTATACGGCTCGTTATTGCTTCCGCCGACCTTTAATTCCGTCAAGACCACATCGCTGTTCTGATGAACGATCTCATCGGCCTGCCTGGCAAACCGCTGCATGGCATCCAAATTAGCACCCGGCTGGAGTTCCAAAGAGACCGTGAACTGCCCGTTATCTGCCGTCGGCATAAAATTCAGCGGCACCCTGGCCAAGGAGCTGCACGCCACAATAAAAACCAGAAAACTGATCAGCAATGTTCGTTTGGGATACTGCACAACCCAGCGAAGAATGACTTCATAATACTTTTCAAGCCAATCCTGAAAAGCGCTAAAAGCGGACAATAATCTGCCCACGGTCTTGTCCCAAAAAGAAAGTTTATGCGCCCCTTCTTTCTTATTGGCGCCGACAGCAAGGTACGTTGACAGCATCGGGGCGATCGTCAATGAATCAAATAAGGAAATCAGCATGGCAAAACACACTGTTAAGCCGAACTGACGCATAAAAGTCCCCATCATGCCACTCATAAGCCCTACAGGAGCAAAGGTCGAAAGAACAACCAATGTTGTCGCCACAACTGCCAGTTGAACTTCTTTCGTCCCATGTATCGACGCCTCCCGAGGACTCATCCCGCCTTCGATCTTTCTGAAGATATTTTCTCGAACAACAATGGCATCATCGATCAAAAGACCGACTGCCAGGCTCAATGCCAGCAAGCTAATGACATTGAGCGAAAACCCGGCAACAGCCATCAAAATAAATGAACCGATCAGGGAGTTGGGAAGGGCCAGCCCGGTGATGATCGTCGAACGGCCATTGGCCAGGAACAAATAGACAACGAAAACCGTAAGGAAAATACCGATGAGAATTGTTTCCTCAACATCTTTAATGTTATCCCGGATCTCTTCACTGGAATCTTGCAAGACGTCGATCTTCAGCTTCCCAGTCATTAGATGGAGCGCCGGCTGAAGTTTCCTGATCTGCGCCATAACACCATCGGCCACCGAAACGGTATTGGTTCCGGACTGACGGTATACTTCGATCAACAAGGCTTTCTTGCCGTTAACATAAACACGGGATGTTTCATCCTGTAATGTGTCCTGAACTTTTCCAAGGTCGGAAACCCTTGTCGCCACCTCGTTGTTATAAAGGCTCACCATTGTTTTGCCAACGTCCTCAACGCTTGAGAACTCGCCAAGGCTGCGAAAAGTCGTTTCATTGTCGCCCTGATTAACATTACCTCCAGGGATGTTCTCTCCGGCCGACGACAAGCGCGTGGCTATATCTGTGACCGTCAATTCCCGGTCTTTCAGGATCTTGCGGTCAAGCGTGACATGGATCTCTCTCTTTCTGCCGCCAATAATTTTGACCGACCCCACGTTCTCCACCCGTTCCAATTCCGGTTTTATCGTCTGGTCGGCGACATCATATAGCTTTCCATCGTCCAGATCACCCGACACTACCAACTGAAAAATGGCCTGGCCTGCCGGGTCCATTTTGGTGATCGTTGGTTCGTCCACACTATCGGGAAGTTGCGGCTTCACCGTGCTGACTTTATCCCTGACTTTCTGTTCAATAAACCGTGGATCAACACTCATCTGGAACTCGGCGGTAACCTGGCTTGTACCTTCCATGCTCGTGGACGTGATCCGCTTGAGCCCCGCGATCGTGCTGATCTCGTCTTCCAACGGTTTTGTAACCAGCGTTTCGATCTCTGTGGGACCAGCTCCCGGATACGTTGTTGTCACCGTAACCGTCGGAAAACTTGAGTCCGGGAATTTATCGACACTCAGCGTCTGAAAACAGTGGATCCCGACCACGATCATGGCCAAGACCAGACAGGTAATAAAAATCGGCCGTTTGATAGCAAGTTCTGCAAGGCTCATATCTTTTCTCCTGTCTTTCGAATTGACCAATGCGCCGGATCATTCCGATACAAATTCAGCTGAGCCACAAGATCCAAGACTTCATACCCTGCGCTAGCACGGGAATACTCGGCATCAAGATAATCCTTCTCGAACTGCAGAACCTGATACGTCGTCGTTCTCCCCCGTTTCAACCGATCACGTTCGTACTCCAATTTTTCTTTCTGTGCCGACTCAATGGTAAAAGTCATTTCAAACCGCTCCCGTGCATTCTTTAATTTCTCTTTCAAGTCATGCCAATCGCTCTCCTGATCACGCAACTTCTGCTGATACGCCAACTCTGCGGCATCAGCCTTCTTTCGGGCACCGGCACGAACGTCCCCGGAAGCCCCAAGGTTAAGCGGAACTGAAAATTTGAACCCCACTGTCGTGGTCGGTGTATCCGAGGAGAACGATCCGGAGATCGCATCAGAAGATCGTGTTGCTCCGCCATTCCAGGCGTAATCTACGTATAAATTCAATGACGGCTTATTATCTTCTTCCTTTATCCTGGCATTTGCCGCCATTGCTTTAGCTTGTGCCTCAGCCGCTTTAACATCGGCCCTTATATCAAAAGCATCCGTTTCCACCGGCGAAATGGTTTTAACCCTGTCCCAATTTATCTTCTCAACAACCGGACTTTCAGCACTGTTACGATACGCGTTAAAACTTCGGATCGCCGCACCTTCGTTATCCTGGGCGGCCTTCAAATCCAATCTTTTGGATTCAAGATTGGCTTTGGCCTGTAGAACATCTGCCTTATCTATCAAATTCATCTCAGCCTGTTTGGCATCATAATCGTAAATCGCTTGCGAGGCTTCAACGCCACTCTTTTGTATGTCCGCCAATTCCCGCATGACCGCCAGCTTCCAATAATTTATTTCCGCATTAACCAGAAATGTTTTATGGTCATTCTCGGCGTTCCAGGAATCCTGCTCGGATCGTGCCCGGGTTGCGTCTTCATTAGCCCTGTCAGAACGGCCGAATCCATTCTTCCAAACCGGTAAAGAAAGCTCCACAACCGGACTGGCATCTGAATATTTATTGGAACCGGTTACGGAGGAATATTTAGTGTCATCAAAAGCATAATAAAGTTTACTCTGAAGGCCGCAGGAACTGATTTGGCTGATACCGGAAGAATAGGTCTGACTTTCTGTTTTGTTATAAAGAGAACCGTAACCCTGCCTCTCATCCCTCTTCGCCTCAACATGAGTGAAGAAAGACGGGCTGAAGATCAAATCAGCCTCCCGTCCGATCTGCCTGGCGGCTTCTCTTAATTCTACAGAGCTGCGATAAGTGCCATTCTTGACCTGCACCTCCTGGAGATACTCAGGCAATGAAAGCATGGCGCTTGCTGTTTCTCCCGCCCAAGCCAGTGCGGGTACAAAAAGCATTATTCCCAAAAGGATCAATTTAGTGTTTTTCTTCATATTTCACCTCCAATGCGACAAGTAAGTGTCCACTTACTACTAAAGATACACGCCAGACAGGATTGTGTCAAGTATGTATCCAATTACTTGACAACATGCCTCACTAAATCTACACTTAATACAAAGGAGATCGGATATGGACACCACGCCAATAGCTCGGCCGAAACAAAAGCGTAACCGTGAAGAAAGTAAACGTCGCATTCTCAAAGCGGCTTTGGAAATTTTCTCAGAGGTTGGCTATGATGCGGCTACAACGAAAATGATCTCACTGCGGGCTGGATTGAACGAATCATTGATTCAACGTTATTTTCAAAGCAAATTCAACTTGCTGGTAGAAGTGACCCATTCTTCCATGGAAGCCATGCGGCTAAAGACACCCCCGCCCCCTGCCGCCACACCGGAAGAGGAAATTTGTAATTTTCTGATCAACAAACTGGAACACGATTCTCAGAATCAAGGATTCTTGAAGATCCTTTTTTCCAGGCTTCTCATTGACCCTGAAGTGCGAACTGAATTAAAGAAACGCCAAGGAGGCGTGCCGCCCAACTTCTTTTTAATAGACCGCCTCGCAGCATTCCAGAAGACGGGACAAATCAAGCGCGACATCGACATTGAAAGTTTAGTACAGTCCTTACTGGCGCAATCGATCTCTGTCGGCCTGTTCGAGCGAATCTTTTTTGAGAAAGACATCGAAACCTGCAAGGAACAGTTTCGGCAATTCGCCCGGAATATAACAAAAGGCATTCTGCAGCAATAAAGCCCCGCGCTGGAAATGAAATTATGGCGACACGCGCTTATTTCAGACAATTAAGGGCGTGTCACCCGTCTTATTAAAAACCCTCGCTTTTGGCGAGGGCTTTTTGCTAAATGGGGTCGCTGGATAAGCTTATTTAGAACCTACCTAGTCACAAATAATGCCTACGAAACCTAATACTAAATATCGGCTGCTGGATATTTTCCAACGAGCATCCCCTGAAAATCTCTTTTCATGCTCTCCACAAAATTAAATAATGCGTCTTTCTTAATTATATTAACTTGGTAATCTTGAAATGCTTTTGTAGAAAGAAGCCAATCTTCACCATCCCTGTTTAATACTAACAACCCATGAATATGGGCTTCATAGTGCTTAGTTAGCCTCATTAAAGCTTCAGCCAAAGCATCCGCCGACCCATATGCAGCTCCATCTAGAGCACACAAATATGTCCTCGGCGGAGGCCCATCAGAAACCACTTTCTCGACCACTACATTCATCTTAGAATCTCGATAACGTTGCTCGAGCTGATAAGCTATTGTCCGTTTATCATATTGACCTACAGAGTTTAATTCAAAGACGTTTCCTACTAAAGCACCGCTGGGCGACACACACTTTTCTTGCATTTCGGGCCAAATATCTTCGATAGAATACCCTGAAGACAATGAATTTTGAACAATATTTTTTAACTCATCCTTATCAACAATGGGACATGATGTTACTTTCTGAAAAGCCACTTGGCCATCGGGAAACATTTTCCTCAAATTAGCAAACTTCTTTATATCGACTTCAAGTTTCTCACTACCCAACCTTCCTATTGTAATTTCCAGGATTCCATATACTGATCCGCCCAAGAAGACTCCAGAATTAGCACCTAAAAACATAGGCGCACTTAAGAAATTATCGTGAATAATGATGTCGTGTTGGTTAGATATATTGCCCCCATTGACGACAAACCCTGAACCAAATTTATACTTCTGGGGCAAATGCTTTGCAATCAGGTTTCTAAACGCACTCTCAGCTTCTGAACCTTTTGCTGCCTTGTGTGCTATAGCTAAACGGAGAATCTCAATCTCGAGACCCAATTGACGCTTATGAATCTCTAAAATCTCTTTCCTGTCCATTGCCAATACCCCTTTCACCCGAAATTACTTTAAAGCCCTTGCTTGGCATTAACTGTTCATTTGATTTTCTAATCAAGCAAATTGAGACAATGCCTTACTTTCTCCAAAGCTTCGTTAAAGAAGCCTTCTTTCTCCAAATACGCTTTAAATTCTTTCAACTGCGGATTCCGGCAACTTTGACCACTCATTCCGGTAAAGTTTGACCACCCATTCCGGTCAACCGTGACCACTTCGATAGCCAGTCCGGAGCCCTCTGGGCGACGATTCAAAAGAGTTTTAA
>CAIOTT010000064.1 GCA_903861305.1 Candidatus Omnitrophota bacterium
AAGACTTCACTTGTTTTAACGGAAGACACGGAAGAAGAGATCTCTCAGGAGGGTAAGGTTATTGTGGTCAAGCCAGTGTATAAGTGGCTTTTGGAGGCCCCGGCGGCTTCTTGGTAAAGGATGTTCTCATCTGTTGCCTTGACTTCCATTTATGATGAATTATGATGGCATACGGTCACTTTTGATCAAAATGAGAAGTTGATTTGGAAATAGGGCTCCGTCCCCTATTATTCGTCCCCTATGAGCGCGACAAATATTACTCTAATCGTTACGTGTGCCTTTGGGTTGGAGGCTGTTGTTAAGCGCGAGCTTGAGGCCCTGGGGATTACGGATTACGCCACAGCTGATGGGCGGATTGAGTTTGCCGCCACCTTTGATGATATCCCACGGCTCAATATTTCCCTGCGGGTCTCGGACCGCGTGCTCCTTAAGATCGCGAAATTCCCGGCGGCTGATTTTGATCAATTGTTCGACGGCACAAGTGCGGTCCTTTGGGAGGAATGGATCCCGAAAGATGCGATGATCACGGTCACAGGCAAATGCGTGCGCTCCACACTTATGAGCGTCAGGGCCTGCCAATCCATTGCCAAAAGAGCGATCGTGAACCGTCTTCAAGAGAAATTCTTTGGCCGTCTTCCCGCGAAACGAAGCCAGCTTCGCCCTTTGGGCTCAGATCGGGATCGCGGTGACACGGCTCTTCCCGAGACGGGCCCCGAGTTCATCGTCGAGATCGCGATCACCAACAATGTGGCGACTCTCACGCTCGATGCAACGGGGCGGGGGCTTCACAAGCGGGGCTATCGGCTGGATAAGGGGGAAGCGCCCATCAGAGAGACCATGGCCGCCGCACTTGTCCTTTTGAGCTTTTGGGACAAAGACCGGATCCTCATTGACCCGATGTGTGGGGCAGGGACCATTCTGATCGAAGCGGCCATGATCGGGCGCAACATCGCACCAGGCCTCAACCGTTCTTTTGCTGCCGAGGCCTGGGCTCAGATCGATAAAAAAGCCTGGGACGATGCCCGCAATGCGGCTCGCGCGGCGATCCTTCCCGAGGGGAATCTCTTGATATTCGGCTCTGACATTGATCCCCAGCGCATTAAGGACGCCAAAGCCAATGCCCTGCGAGCCGGCGTTTCGAAGGACATCACCTTTGAACAGAAAGATATCAAGGACCTGTGGATCGACAAACAATACGGCGTCATGATCTCCAATCCGCCGTACGGCATACATATCGGGAGTCTTAAGGAACTCACAGGGGTCTATATTGCGCTCAACAAAATGTTGAAGAATAAGACCGGCTGGTCCCTGTATTTTCTGACGCCTGACCAGCGGTTCCCGGATTTTTTTAAGCGCGCCAAGCCGGACAAGGTGCGCAAGCTTTTCAATGCCACGATTGAAACCAACTATTACCAGTACTTTGGCGAGCGCCCGCCAAAGAAATGACTCCCGTGTCATCCCGATCCCGAGCCTGTCGGTAATCCGGAAGATTAATCTGGGGACATTTTCCAGATCAATCTGCTCTTCGTCTTGTTTTTTATATTTTGTAGTATGTTCGAGGGGCGGGTCAAGCGGCTGCCGCCGGAGATGGTTGGGAAGCGGCGGAAGGGTTTCGTCTTCCTGGCGGTTGAATAAGGATTTTGAAAGATCGGCGCGTGTTGAGGGCGGAATTTCCTGCTGGTGGTTGATCTTGGGTCTTAATCTCCGCATCCCTTCAAAACGTACATTCAAGCTTCTATTTATCGTTAAGTTCTGTCTGTGTAGAATTAGGTGTTGAGCCTGATTGTTATAGAAAACGCAATTATGATCAGTTGACGGTAAAGAAGATATGTTACATCAAATGCTATACGGTTTCTTCTTTGGGGTTATGGCTTCGCTTTTCTTTTTTCTAGGATTTTCCGCGTGTTCGAAATGGGTAAAGACAGGGGAAATTCCGGGGGACGTCGGCACTAGAAGATCACCCGCACGTTTGTCGGGATTGATTATGTTGATTCTTGCAGGTGGTCTTTTCTTTGCTTTTCAAAGTTTTGTTTTCTTTTCTATGGGATTCTCGCATTTCCGAGTTATAGGAAAAGATCATCATCAACCATCCTTAACGCTCGAAGAAGCCCGCATCAGAATTCAAACAGAACAAGGAAAAAGTTGTATGCGTAAATGTTTGGCGAGTTATTCTCGGTGTGGTTGGTTTTGTGATACGTTCACGTGTTCTAACAATGAGATTTGGGAGGGATGTAACCCCTTCCCTCAAGAGAGATGTCAGTATGATTGTAATGAGATATTGAGGGAGTGTTATTCAACGTGTGAGTAATTTTTTGGGAAGAGTTGGCACGAATTGGGCGCATTTTTAATGGTATCTTGTAAGTCATTATATCTCAAGGCATAACGATAGTGGTCTTTGCCCTAATAACCAGGCCTCCTATGGTTCGCAAAGTTCGCTAATTTCAAAGCAATTTTAAGAAGTTCCGATGAGATATCGGGTTTAGTTTCCGAACCATAGCGGTTGGTTCGGAAATCTTCCGGGAATTAATACTTGTCAATGTGTGCAAATAAATCTGTCAACTTGTGCGTATTAGTTTGTCAATCTGTGCATAATATTATGTCGTTTTGTGCGTAATTCTGTGATATGCTTATGCCCAAAGGAGGTCGGTTTATGAAATATATTCCTCGCTGGATGGAATCAAAACTTTCTGAGGCTCTGGGATCGAACCCTGTTGTTGTTTTGACAGGCCCGAGGCAGGTTGGCAAGAGTACACTTTTGGAGCAGGCCGGTCTCTTTAAGGATTGGCGATATCTGACGTTGGATGATGCGGATGCTTTGGAGCAGGCTCAGGAAGACCCGAAGGGCTTGCTGGCAGAGGATAAACCGACCATTATTGATGAGGTTCAGCGTTGCCCTGAATTATTGCTGACCGTTAAGTATCTTGTGGATAAAACCAAACGCCAACGCAAATTTGTTTTGTCGGGTTCCGGGAATGTCTCATTAAGGAAAGCCCCCAGGGAGTCCCTGGCGGGAAGGGCGCGTTACCTGCATTTAACCGGTTTTGGTTTTCGAGAATTTCAAGGCCTGTCCGCACAGGGTATTTTTGAGAAGGTTTGGAATAAAAAAGAGATCAAGGCGGCTGATGTTGGATCTCATGAAGATATTATCCCGGATTTTTCTAATGAAAAATCCGGGATTATGCAGGCGGCATGGCGTGGATGTTTGCCTGGAGTTGTTCTGGCAGGTAATCAGAAGATCGCTCTCGAAAGAATGAGCAGCTATGTGGATACTTATATCCAAAGGGATATTCAGGATCTACTCAAGATAAGGCACCCACAGCATTTTCGTCGTCTTATGGAGCTTTTGGCGAAGGCGACAGGCTGGGAAAGCGTTCAGGAGGAATTAGCTGGTTCTTGCGGTGAAACAAGGACGAATGTCAGCCGCTATATGAGTCTTTTGAAGGATACGAATGTTTTGTATGAGTTAAAAGGTTACTCGACCAAGGGGGAACGGGCGTATAAACAGGCGAAGTATTTCTGGTTTGATTCAGGCGTCGCCAGTTTTCTTTCCGGCGTACATTCTCCCCAGGAGATCAAGAAAGACAACGTGAAGGGTAAATACTTTGAGAATTTTGTCTTTCAGCAGATCCTGTCCTGGGCTTCTCTGCAGATGATCGCACCTGAGTTGCATTATTGGAAACCCAAGAACGGAGTGGCGGAGGTTGATTTTGTTATTCGCTCGAGCGATCGCGTCGTTGGCGTAGAGGTGAAGTCATCAAAGGAACTTGCCTTTGGCGATACCCGTTCTATGCGAGAGTTTCTAAAAACCCATCCGGAGGCTGGTCCTGGCATTATTGTGTATGCTGGCGATAAAGTTTATCCGATCGCTACGAATATTTATGCTGTGCCGGTAACGGTTTTCTAACGCGGCACATTTTAGGCACATATTGTAATCGAGTGGTGTAAGTCTCTATATTCCGACGAATGAAGATCCGGGGATACATTGAATAATTTACGCGTGTTTTAAAGAAATGTAATGAGTCGACGGATCTTTTATCAGTTCACAACGAAAGGATGGTGCGACAATGGCTGAATGGCAGAAGATACGAAATATCGCCGGGATCATCTTCCTGGCATTGTTCGTGGTCCTGGTTATATTGATCTTCATTCCCCAGCTGCAGGATCCGCCGCGAGGATTTTATGCGAATACGGCCCAAAGTACGCTGCGTATCGTTGCGGGAGAGGCGGAAAGTTATAAACAGGAACACGGCACCTATCCGCGGAGCATGGCGGATCTGCTCGCGGGCGACAAGCCTTATCTCACGATCGATTATTGCAAGCAGGGGACCAATTGGTACCGGTATCAATGTAATTTCTCAGCCGACGGTTATGTGATCGTTGCAGCGCCGTATGGGGAGATAAAGAAGGACCGGATCAACAAAACCTATACGATCAGGACGGGTTTCATCCTTTCGCAAGGGAAATGAGAGATCGGGACGCACTATTGCCTTGAACCCCGCAGGGCAAGGGCTTCTGTATAAAAAATCTGGGGACATTGAAATATGTACGCGTGTATTAAGAAAATGTAAGGTGCTCCCGGATAATTTGAATGCCGCGCTTTTTGGCATGATGACAAAAGAGTGGCGGGACAGGCATCCCGAACATGTTCCAGGTGAATGATCTGCCGTTCGATCCTGCGACAGCCTGGTTTATTCAATAATGCGGCGGAGGGGTTTCGTCTTCCTGGCGTTTGACCAGGGTCGCGTTGGTGATCTGGTCTTTCATGGTCTTCTGGCGGGATTCCAGCTGGTCGAGGCGCTTGCTCAGGGAAAAAACGACTTCATTGAGTTCCTGAAGGAGTTTATCCTGGTAAGAGACCTTGCGTTCAAGTTCGTCGAGGCGCTGTGGCATAAGTAAAAATAGATTATCACAAAAACCCGATGTGTCCCGGTTATTTGTGAACCCATCGATGTTACCAGGGTACAATTGATTCCCGCCCGGTCTTCCTTAAAATATCAAAGTAATAGATGTAGCTGGCACAAGAGCCGGATCGCCATGTGATCAGGCTTTTGAACAACAACTGTTTCTTTACATAGCAGGTGGGTATGGAAGTTCCTTTTAGGGCGAGCATCCTGTGCGGTGGTAGTCATGCCGGATAATGGCCTTTCGATCCAGGCGGCTGCAGCGCGTCTGCGTGCGGAGGGTTTCAATGAGCTGCCTTCGCAGGGGCGGGGGAATGTCCTGTCCATAATATTCGGGATCTTGCGTGAGCCGATGCTGCTGTTACTGATCTGCAGCGGGCTGATCTATTTTTTCCTGGGTGAACCCAGGGACGCTTTGATGCTGCTGTCGTTTGTGTTCGTTGTGATCGGCATGAGTTTTTACCAGGAACAAAAGACACAGAAGGCCCTTGAGGCGTTGCGTGACCTCTCCAGCCCGCGGGCCCTGGTCATCCGTGATGGTGATCAGCGGCGCATCGCCGGCCGTGAGGTTGTTCGCGAGGATATCATTGTTCTTCGCGAAGGCGATCGTATCCCTGCGGATGCGGTTGTCCTGGATTGTTCCAGTCTTTTGGTGGATGAGTCCCTGTTGACGGGGGAATCTGTTCCGGTGCGCAAGTCGCCGTGGGACGGAAAACAGGCCGCGCCGCGTCCCGGCGGGGATGATCTGCCGTTCGTCTATTCGGGTTCCATGGTCATTTCCGGCAAGGGGATCGCCAGGGTCTTGCAGACAGGCCTGCGGACGGAACTTGGGAAGATCGGTAAAGCCCTTCAAGGCATCCCGCAGGAAGAGACGCTTCTTAAGAAAGAGACCGGCCGGCTGGTCCGCGTATTTTTTCTGGTCGGGCTTCTCTTGTGCGCTTTGGTGGTCCTTGTTTACGGGCTCACGCGCGGGAATTGGGTCCAGGGGGTCCTCTCGGGCCTGACGCTGGGAATGGCGATGATGCCGGAGGAGCTTCCGGTCATTTTAATGATCTTTCTGACCATGGGCACATGGCGGTTGTCGAAGAGTCAGGTGTTGGCCCGCCAGACGTATGCGGTTGAAACATTGGGCGCGGCCACCGTCCTGTGTACGGATAAGACAGGCACCCTTACGCTCAATAAAATGCAGCTGGCGGTCCTGTGTGCCAAAGGAAAGTTCTTTGATGTTGGCGTCGAGAGGTCCTCAAGGCTTGCTGAAGAGGTGCATGAACTGGTCGAGCTTGGGATCCTGGCGAGTCAGTCAGACCCCTTTGATCCTGTTGAAAAAGCCATCAAGCAGGTCGGGACTGTTCATTTGGAAGGGACGGAACACGTTCATCACAATTGGACGCTGGTGAAAGAGTATCCGCTCTCCCAGGAGCTGATCGCGATGTCGCATGTGTGGGAGGCGCCGGACCATGAACAGTTTGTTGTCGCCGCAAAGGGTTCTCCGGAGGCGGTTGCCGGGCTTTGCCATCTCCCTGAGGCGGATGGGCAGGCATTGACCCGTACGATCGAAGAGATGGCCGGCCGCGGCCTTCGGGTCCTGGGGGTTGCCAAAGCCGTTTTTAGAAAGAGTGAACTGCCGCAAGGCCAGCATGATTTTAAGTTCGAATTGGTCGGCCTTCTGGGATTTATTGATCCAGTTCGCCAGACCGTGCCTCAGGCGGTAAAAGAAGCGCAGGCTGCCGGCATCCGGGTTGTAATGATCACCGGAGATTATCCGGCAACAGCCATACATATTGCCCGGGAGATCGGGCTGGTCGCTCCAGAGCTGGTCATAACAGGTCCGGACCTGGAAGCCATGTCACCGGAAGAATTGCGGCAACGGATCAGGACAGTGAATGTGTTCGCGCGCGTCGTTCCGGAACAGAAGTTGGCGATCGTCAACGCGTTCAAGGAGAATGGCGAGATCGTCGCCATGACCGGGGACGGGGTCAATGACGCGCCGGCGTTAAAAGCTGCCAATATTGGTATTGCGATGGGGGAGCGCGGCACGGATGTGGCGCGCGAGTCGTCCGCGCTCGTTTTGTTGAATGACGATTTTGCCTCGATCGTCAATGCGGTACGGTTGGGGCGCAGGATCTTTGATAATCTCAAGAAAGCGGTCGCGTATACTTTTTCGGTCCATGTTCCGATCGCCGGGATGTCGCTTTTGCCGGTGTTGTTCAATATGCCGGTCGTTCTCATGCCGGCACACATCGCGTTCCTTGAGCTCATCATTAACCCGGCCTGTTCCACCGTCTTTGAATCAGTCCCGGAAGAAAAGGGCATCATGGACCGTCCGCCCCGGTGCCTGAAAGAATCTTTGTTCGAGAGGAATACTTTTATCGTGAGCCTCTTGCAGGGCGTCAGTGTGCTGGCGGTTGTTTTTGCGGTCTATTGTTATGCTTTGTCCATAAAGATGAGTGACAATGAATGCCGCACGCTTGCGTTCACGACATTGGTGTTCTCCAATATTATGCTGATCGTGACCAACTTATCCTGGTCGAAGAATATGATCGATATTTTAAAGGTCACGGATCGGGTTGTCTGGTGGATGCTCGCCGGAATGATCCTGGCACTGGCTGCTGTTTTGTACGTGCCATTCTTGCGGTCATTATTTCATTTTCAACCGTTAACATTTTCAAGGTTGGGCCTGGCCTTGAGCGGCGGCGTCCTGAGCCTGCTTTGGTTCGAAGGCTTGAAGGGAATATGGAAAAAGTTGAGCTTAAAGCGTCAATGAACAGGCTTCAACGTCGTCCACCCGAGGCCGCGGATCCGCCTGTTATACCGAAGTACAATTGATACATTTCCGTTGCCTCCCTAGAATACCACCTGCAAGCCAGTCCAACGATGGCTTAATCAGTACAAACTTTTTGGAAGGGAATAACATGAAAAAAAATAAACTGATCCTTGGTTTTTTTCCGCTCGCGCTCGCGGCCGGCCTTATCAGCGGCTGTGCCACCACGGGGTATGAGAAAGGCAACAGCACTGCCAATACGCTGAGTGCGTCATCGCATATGGTCGCGAAAGCCAATGTGCTGATCGATGAGACACTGGCTAACCTCAACGACCTGGTTTCGCATCCCGGCCCCGACCTGCACAAACAGTTCAACGCGTTCAATAATTCCGTCAACGAACTCGGCATGACGTCGCGGGATGTCACCGTTAAATCCGACCGCATGAAGCTGCAGGGCGCGGCGTACTTCAAGAACTGGGATGACGAAGCGGCCATGATCAAGAATGAGGACATTCGCAAGCGCAGCGTCGCGCGCAAAAATGAAGTTTCAGCGCAGTTTGACCGTATCACCAAACTTTACGAGGAGACCAAAGCGGCTTTTGACCCGTATATGTCCGACCTGCGTGACGTGCAAAAGTATCTTTCGCTTGATCTGACCAGCGGCGGCCTGTTGTCCATCAAGGATGCCGTAACAAAGGCGACCGAGCATGCCGCCCCGCTGAAAGAGGCCATTGGAAAGCTTTCCGGGGAGTTCAAGGACCTCGGCTTTACAATGTCGACCAAGACCTGGACCGAGTAGTCCCGCAGCTGCCGCCATTTACCGGCAGTACCTGTCTGGCGTCCTGGTTTAACATAAAAGCCGCTCAATGACTTCGGTCAAAGGGCGGCTTTCGTGATAGGAAAATATGGAACGCTTCTCGACAGTTGCAAAATGGTTTTCCACCAAGTCCGCGCATCCTTTGGCGTGCTTTCTGGCATTTTTGATCGTTCTGATCTGGTTGTTGTTCGGGTTTTCGTTCCATTTTAATGATACCTGGCAGCTTGTCATCAACACGATCTCGTCTGTCATTTCGATCGTCATGCTTTTTATAATTCAAAACAGCCAAAGCCGCCATACCATTGCGATCCAGCTGAAACTGGATGAGATCATTCGTGCTACCAAAGGGGCGCATAATGAAATGATGGATATTGAAAAGCTCACCGATGAAAATATGGCCAAGATCCAGAAAAGGTACGGCATCCTCGCGGAGAAGACCAAGGAAGACATCAAAGAAGGCAGGATCGATACGAACACCCCGGAAATCAGCAAGATCGTCGACAACAGGAGGCCATGATATGAGCATGTTCACCACGAAAGATGGCACACAGATCTACTACAAGGATTGGGGCGCAGGGCAGCCCGTTGTATTCAGCCACGGCTGGCCGTTGAGTTCGGACAGCTGGGAGGCGCAAATGCTTTTCCTGGCGTCCAGGGGTTTTCGCTGCATTGCCCATGACCGCCGGGGCCATGGCCGCTCGAGCCAGCCCTGGAAGGGTAATGATATGGATACTTACGCGGACGATCTTTCAACGTTGATCGATACATTGGACCTGAAGCATGCCGTTCTGGTCGGTTTTTCAGCCGGCGGTGGTGAGGTGGCGCGGTATATTGGACGTCACGGGACGAAACGTGTGGCCAAAGCGGCGCTGATCTCCGCCGTCACGCCGCTGATGCTGAAGACGCCCGCCAACCCCGATGGTTTGCCGCTTGAGATCTTCGATGGTATCCGCGCCGGCGTAACGGCCGACCGTTCAAATTTTTACAGGGGCATCGCCAGCGGGCCGTTCTTCGGCTTTAACAGGCCGAACGCAAAGGTCTCGCAGGGCATGATCGACTGGTTCTGGCTTCAGGGCATGCGCGCAGGCCACAAGAACACCTTTGATTGCATCAAGGCATTCTCTGAAACGGATTTTACGGAGGACTTGAAGAAATTTGATGTACCGACCCTTATCGTTCACGGCGACGATGACCAGATCGTGCCGATCGGCGCGGCCGGGCAGGCTTCGGTAAAACTCGTAAAGGATTCAGTCCTGAAGGTATACCCCGGGGCGCCCCACGGCCTGGCCGATACGCATAAGGAACAATTGAATGCTGACCTGCTGGCATTTCTGAAAACTTAAGAAGGAGGCCGCCATGCTGTTTTGGTCCCGGATCCCCAGATCGCTCGTCCTGTTGCCCGCCATGGCGGTTGTTTGCGTTGCGCTGACAGCCGCGTCTGCCGATGAAGATCTTGCATCGCTGACCAAACGTTTGCAAGATGAGAAGCCGCAGTTCGCACAGCGCCAGCAGGCCCTGCTTGCGGAGCGCTACGACCTTGCTGACCGTCCGGACAAGGAAGCGGTCATGTCGCGCGGCAAGCCGGTGCAGGACGGCGTCCGCGTTAAATTGCCCGAGGGCATGAGCTGGGAGATGCTTTCTGATCTGTCGCCCAATGATATCAGGGAAAAGAAACTTTGGCCGGCCGGATTTCTTCCGCTGCCGCATCCCCATCACGAAGCGGGCGGGATGATCTTCCCGAAATTCCTTGTAGAGGAAACGAAGAAGCAGACAGGACGGGACCTGACGCGCTTTGACCTTGATTTTGACCTGCCCGATCATTTTCTGCCAGAGTTCCCGCCGGCGATCTATCTGACGACACGGCTCGACCTCGGCGACGTTTCACAGGGGAAGCTGGTGACGCTCGGCAACTACAATGACATATTCAAAGACATTCTCAATCCCAAGCAGCTGGAAGGCTTGCGGTTGCTGGTCACGCCGTTCCCTCAGCAGCAGTTCAATGCCACCGACGACCGGCGCAGCCTGCTGGCGCATCAGGGCGTTGCCTGTTTTGACTGCCATGCCAATGGCCACACGGATGCGGCCACCCATACGGTGGGTGATATCCGGCCTAACGCGTATCGTCATCGTATCGACACACCGTCGCTGCGCGGTTTGAACATCCAACGGCTGTTTGGGTCGCAGCGGGCGCTGAAGTCAGTGGAGGATTTTACTGAGTTTGAGCAGCGGGGCGCCTACTTCGACGGCATTCCGGCCGATGCCACGCGCAAAGGCACCAATATCCTCGAGCGCGGCAGCCAGGTGCATTTTATGGCGGAATTCCAGGAGCTTCTTGATTTCCCGCCGGCACCGAAGCTCGATGTATTCGGGATGCTTGACGCCGTCAAAGCCAGTGAGACCGAAATGCGCGGCCAGGGTGTTTTCTTCGGCAAGGGCCGGTGCGCGGTTTGCCATATGCCGCCGTACTATACGGATAACCTTATGCATAACCTGAAAGCGGAACGGTTCTTCAAGGAGGTTACGGTCAACGGCCGCACGGCTTCATCTGACGGCCCGATCAAGACCTTTCCGCTGCGCGGGATCAAGGACTCACCTCCGTATCTGCACGACGGCCGCTTGCTCACGCTCGATGATACGGTAGAGTTTTTCAACCTTGTGCTGGAATTGAAACTCAGCGACCGGGAGAAGAAGGACCTGGCGGCTTTCATGCGGGCCTTGTAGGCTGCCGCAGATGCCCAAAAGGCTTCGACAGAAAATGTCGGAATACTAGTAAACAAGGAGTGTCCCATGCCAACGTTCGGATCGCCCTTTTCAGGGCTGGCGAATAACAGGAAGATCACACACGATGAGCTCATCAGGGCTGTCCGCTTCACGGTGGCGTCAGAGTACGAAGCGGCCCAGATGTACTTGCAGCTGGCTGAGTCCACCGACAATAAGCTCGCGGAAGAAGTGCTCAAGGATGTGGCGAATGAGGAGCTTGTTCACGTCGGAGAGTTTTTGAGGTTGCTTCACGCGCTCGCGCCGGATGAAGAAAAGTTCTATGCCCAGGGGGCAAAAGAAGTCGAAGATAAATTTCCTTATGAAGTGAAGAATTCCCAAAGATACAAGGCATAACGGTGCCAGCTTTGCGAGGTAATCCTGGGCTTTTGCCTGTCCTGGGCTGACGCACCCGACAGACCAGGGCACGCACTTTTTAGTGCACAGTATTCTCGACGCTGTTTTGAGAAGCGTGCAAAATCCGGGATAAAATTTGACTGTTCCCTCGGCTGGTTGTAGGTTGAATCAACCCGTTCCTGAGCACACTTCAACAAGGTTAGAAAATTTACCAGGATGTTCCCGCATGATGAAAACGGTCATTGTTAACGACAAGATGCAGAAGAACTACCGCTATGTTATTTCAGAACCCGCGGGCCGGAATTTTGATAAGGAATTCAAGCCGGAACTTACGCCGAAAGAAATGCTGGAGCTGGGGGTTTTTGGCGGGAAATACATGACCGATTGCCGGCGGGAATTTCCGGCGGGCTGGTTCAGGAATGCAAAGCTTTGCCCCGGGAAGCATGACCCGGACCTTAATTATTTCAAAGTGAATGCCAGCAAGCCGTTATCGTATTGGCAAAAAAAATTGTGGATCTATCCGGAGGACCCGCGGGGCTGGTTCCAGTGGTACTGCCGTTATTACATGGGCCGGCGTTTGCCGGAAGAGGATCAGCGCCAGATCAAGCGTTGGAAGGCCATGGTCAGGCACACTGCCCAGATCAAAAAGTATTGTGCCAAAGGCGATGAGTCCTGCCGCCCGCGGCATCGTCAGGCTGTTCTTCACTGGGCGTATGACAGCAGGAAGCTGTGACAGAAGGCGTTCATATGGATTTTGTCCTTAAAGCGAAGATAAGGCTTGGCATCAGCGCCTGTAATTTCGGCGGTAAATTCCGTTACAACCGGGTTGGCTGGGACCGTGTTGAAGCTCTGGGGCGGGAGAAGAATGAATATTCCTGGACGCCGGTTTGCCCGGAAGTCCTCGCTGGCCTGGGCGTTCCGCGGCTGCCGGCCAGATTGTCGGGCGGCAGCGGTGATGATCTCTGGGCCGGCACGGCCAAAATGAAAAACCGTATGGGACGTGATATATCGGAAGCTGTCAAGACAGCCTCGATGGATTGCCTCGATGCGCTGCGTCGCGCGGATGTGGATGCGTTTTTGTTCATGGAGGGGAGCCCTACGTGCGGGATCTACCGCACCACACTCAAGGACAAGCGCTTTGGCAAGCCGCCGGGCGTGTTCGGGTCGTTGCTTCTCAAAGAACGCCTGTTCCTGATCCCCGCCGTTGACCTTGAATGCCCCTGGAAGTGGTGGGACCATACCCGTCGGCTGCACGCCTTTGTCTGGCTGAAAAAGCTCACGATCAAATCCAAAAAAGATCTGTATGAAGTCTGGCACATGCTGAAGTTCATGTGCCAGGAGATCGATCGCCCTTTGTCGGATGAGATCGGCCAATCCCTGGCGGCCTTTCCCGGCAAACTGGTATCTCCCGGGCTTGAAGTGTGGCGCGACCACGTGCTGGGATTGCTGCGCCGCCCGTCGACGCTAAAACGTATCGAGTCGGTCATGTCCAAGTATTACGCGCATTACCGCAAGACCTTCGGGCTAAAAACGCTGGATGTCCCGGCGCCCCTGGCAAGGGCGGGCAAGGTTGCTTTTGTGGCCGAACTTACCAGGCTGGAGCGCAAGGCCGCGCAGCAGGGGTATTTATTTGCCGGCCGGCCGGTGGTCTATAGGCCGGGGCGCTAGCAGTTCGGAAGTTCCAGGGACACACGCCTTCTTTTCCGCATCAATTAAAAATCAATCCTTAAAATCATTGGTTATCCAGGATCAGGTTTTGAACCTGAAGCCATCGTGATTTATGTTCACTGAATGAAAAAGGTTCAAGGTTTGGCCGCGGGTTGTAATGCCTGTAATATAAATGTTATATTTTAATATGTTCCCGATCATATATTTTAAACGGATGCTGTGTGTGCTGCTGGTGTGTGTTATTGCCCTTGATCCTGTCAGAGGATCTGCGCAGAGCTCCTTTTTGTCGGCCTTGCCTGAACCGGGGAAGATGGTTGGCGTGTCGCCTGCCTTTGCGCCAGCTCTATTAAAGGGTGTAAAGCTTTATCCTGAGGATCCTTTCCGCCTTGATTTTATCCTCGATAAGGGCAATTCTGAAGATTCTGCAGATCAGTTAAAGTCAGGATCAACCCGTCTGATCAAGTATTTTCTTGCCTCGATCACTGTTCCCGAAAAGGACCTGTGGGTTAACCTCTCGCCTTATGAGAAGGATCGCATTGTCCCTGATGCCTTTGGTGTGACGGAGATGGGCCGCGATCTTTTGGCGCAGGACTATATGCTTAAGCAGGTTACTGCCTCCGTGATCTATCCTGAAGGGGAGCTCGGTAAGGCCTTCTGGGCCAGGGTGTACGCAGAGGCACAGAGGCGATACGGTACATCCGATGTCCCGGTGGACACCTTTAACAAGGTCTGGATCGTGCCCGAAAAGGCTGTTGTTTATGAGAGCCAGGATTCAGCCTATGTCATTGAAAGCAGGCTCAAGGTTATGCTCGAGGAGGATTATCTTGCCCTTGATGAGAATACGGCTGCAAAAGGGCCGGGTGCTTCAGCGGCCAATAAGCTTGGGTCTGACATTGTCCGCGAGGTCGTGATCCCGATCCTTGAGAAGGAGGTCAATGAGGGGAAGAATTTTGCACAACTGCGGCAGATCTATCATTCCCTCATCCTGGCGGTCTGGTACAGGGAGAAGATCAAGGAAAGCATTTTCGGCAAGGCTTACGTCGACCGGAAGAAGACCGGCGGTGTTGATATTGAGGACAAAGCGGCCAGGGACAAGATCTGGGCGAAGTACGTCGAGGCGTTCAAAAAGGGCGCGTATAACTATATCAAGGAAGATATCGATCCCGCGACCCGACAGCCGGTGCCGAGGAAGTATTTTTCCGGTGGATTTTTCGGCGGAAAGATACGGCAGGCCATTCAACCGACACATGATGTTGCCCTGTTGTCCAAAGAGGTCCCCGACCACAGTATGATCGTGACGTCGCGTTTGGACGTGGAGAATGGGCAAGGGGCCCAGGATCAGGGCCAGACAACATCGCGCTCGAGGTATAAGATCGCGGTTACGCGTGCGCAACGCAATGAGGACGCGAAGGAACTTTTGATCTATTTGACATTCAACAAAATTCTGGCAGGGGTTGGTAATGGAGACATGGCGGATGCTTTCAGTTTGGAGAAAATGATCAAAGAATGCCCGGAGTTTATCAATGTGGACATGGTAGCGCTCCTTGGGAGGGGGTTAAGCAGGGATAATTCAAATTTTCGAAGAAGTACGATCAGAACTATAGGTGATATCGTTGATGCCAGGGCGGATCTGATCGATGAAAGTGTTATGAACGCGATCCTTCTTTCATTAAAGGAGCACCCGGATGATATTGAAAACGTCGCTGAGGTTATAAAAAAGGTCGCTCGAACAAAAAGCCCTTTAATGACATTGGATATGGTCAATGAGCTTGTCCGAGAACTTAAAGGGTATTTATCAACAGACGAGCGTAAATATGCCTATGTTTGGGGCGCATTATTCGAAATGATCAAAGCGCGCAAAGACTTTGCTCCTGTTTTATTGCCGCAATTAATGGAGGTGTTGGTAAAAGAACCGCATGGCATTGATGCCGTGCTGGCGGCCGCGGCGCTTGGAGATATCAGGGCAATTTATCCCGATCTCGTCGACGAGGGGGATTTGACCGCGCGATTGAGAACATTCAGGGACTTGCCGATGGACGGTCACGAGACAGCGTTCATCATGGCTTTTGTCAAGTCGTCACCGGATCTCATTGGTCAGGAGGTTGTTGACCGCTTTTCGGCCTGGAAGAAATCGCCTAATGCGGAAAGCGCGGTCCTTTCCATTATTGCGGCAAGGAAGGATCTTATAAACGAAAGGTTTGTTTTGCAGGTATTAGACCTTATAACAGATCACAATGATGCTTTTGACCAGTCAAAAGTTATTGCAGACATTGTCAGGGCCAGGCCGGAGTTCTATGACATCGTTGTTTCAGCGGCATGGCGGGAGATCACAGATGAATTTTTTGGCTGGGCTCTGGGCGGAGGGAAGGTCATTGAAGAACTTATGAAGGTCAATAAAGAGATCGCAAAAGATATATTAAATCGGGCGATCGATCACACAGGGAACGGATCCGGATTTCACAGAGGCGAAGGGATGCATGAGATCGTGTTAGTGATCGCCAAGGCAGCTGAGATCATTCCTGAGGAGATCAATGACCAGGTGATCGGGAAAGTTCTTTCGTTCTTTGATAAAAGCTCATTCGGCGATGTCAATTTTTTGGAGAAGATGGCTGGTGAGATCATTTTGTCCGTAGCCGAATCCAATAAAAACCGCGCCATCGGGATCATTGATAAGTTGATCGAAAAGAAAAAAACGCACGTCAGCCAGGACCCCCTGATGCAAATGATGAGGTCCCTGGGGCACTTGAATGATCCAGAGGCCCGTTATTATTCTTCGGAAATTGTCGGCGTCTTTGCCAGACTTAAGCCCGAGATCCTGGACAGGAATATGGTGGAGATGCTGTTCGATCATCTTATGCCAGGCGCTGATGAAGCAGACAGGGCCCGTGATCAGCTGGAAATGTACCTGGCGGCAAAAGCCATTGCCGAGGTTAGTAAAGCAAGGCCTGATCTTATAATGGCTTCGGATCTGATGGCAAATTTCTTAAGGTGGGGCAATGGCCCTTCAGGTGACAATCCGCTTTTTTATATCATTTTAAATGAAGGCATAAACAACGAAAAAGCAGATCTATATAAAAACGATCTGGCAGCCCAGTGGAACATCCTTCGGTCAAGGAAGGGCGTGCTTGAGGATGAATTGCTTATCTATGCCGATATATTGGCGAACAATGAAGATATTGTCCTGTTGACTAAATTTGCCGAACAGGGCAAGAAAGAGTTTGCCGGCCTTATATCTACCATATCAAGATTTATAACGATGGGTAAGGGGAGCGAGATCGTTCCGCTATTAAAACAGCATACGGATATTGAGGCGATCAAACAGGTCCTTTCATTGGACAGGCTGCTTGAGGGGAAAGGGTTGAATGTATTTGAGCCTACGCGCAGTTGGGATAATCTGGAGGAATGGTTAAGCGCGCTAAATGAAATGCCGTTCTTAAAAGACAAGATCCTTCCGCACATTGTTATTACAATGGCCCTGTTAAGGCAGGGAATAGGCAATCAGGCCGGGTTCAGGAACTGGGATTCTGTTGAAACGCTTCTGCCGCGGATCCGCCGGTCAGTCGAGGACCTTCTGCAAAATATCCCGGATCCGGTGGCAAGGAAAAGATTGGTCAAGGTTTTGGCGTTTGGAAGCCCGGATGAGATCGAATTATTGCGCAGGCAGGCGGTCCTCATGGTCGAGGCATTATTAGGACAAGATGCGCGCGAAGGAAGCGTCGTGGCAAGGATAAGGAACAGGATCCATAACCAGCCAAGCCCGCAGGATCTGCCGGTCATGAAGGCGTACCGCCAGTTTGTTGATACGGGAGACCCAACAGCTCTGGGGCAGTTCGATTACCAGCCTCAGGACGCCGACATTGTTCCAGCGGCAAGAAAAGATGCCGTTCTATTGGCTTGCGACGATCTTTTAAAAACACTTGAATACATTTACGGGGATGAAAATATGTCGGCGCTCAATGACTTTCTGGCGCGACTGGACCTGGGGCCGGGAGAATCGATCAAGGGGAAGGTCAGGATCTTTGTTAATGGCGATCAGCCCAAAGGATTGGACGCGCTTGACAAGATCATAGCAATAAGGGAAGACCTGTTTGCGTTAAGTCAAAATGTTACGGGAGAAGCTTTGTTGTCGGCGATCAAACTGGATAATCGCATGGAGCTGCTCTATTACAGGTTCTTCAATGAGTATAAGAAGACGATGGATATACATAATTTCGGCCAGGTCATCCCGGTCTTGTTGAATCTTTTGCAAAATGCTTCTTTGAACGGGTATTCGCCGCAACAAATAAGGATCATTGCCGGGGAATTGCGATCGTTCAGCTCGAGCCAGGAAAAGAGCGAAGAGGACTGGCTTAAGATATACGCTCTTTTAAAGCGCGTTGAAAACATTCTCCGCGTAACGGCTAAAGATACCGTTGATCATTATCAGCAGACGGCGCAGAGGCTTGGCCAGGCGGTTGGCGCGAAAAACAGCATATGGGTCGAGAATTTTTCATCTAATCTTTTCAGAAGCGACACCATCTTTCTTCTTGCGACATTGTTGACCGATGTGAAACAGGAGGCGATGCAACGGGCCGGGATCTCAGGGTGGCAGGTGATTGTTCCGGGGCAAGCTGAAGGGCGGATAAGGTTCTTGTCATCAGAAAAAGAACTGGATAATGTCAAGGCGGACGAGATCGTCGTCCTTGAAAAATTGCCATCAGAATTGCCCGGCGGCATCAATGTCAAAGGGATCATCATTTTGTCTGAAGACAGCGTCCTTTCGCATCCCGCGATACGCGCCAGGCAAAAAAATATCCCAATGGTCGGTTGTCCTGATAAAGATCTTATTGAGAAGTATGCGGGCAAGCGCGTGCTGATGAGGATTTCCGGCGATGAAGATGTTGTTTTTGAAGAGAAAGATGAGGGCCCCGTAGAAGCGAAGGCCGCTTCGCAAAGGCCCAGGAAGCCGCGGCAGTCCATTGAGCCCCTTGTGGTGAGCCTTAATAAGGAAGATGGATTCGTTATTGATCCCAAAGACTACTGCAAAGAAACGGTCGGGAACAAGGCCTTCCAGTTGAACAAGATCCCTGCAGGGATTTCCCCTGAACAATTTGAGACGCAACATTTTTCTTTAAGCTTTGGATTTTATCGCTTTGTGGTCGACTTGCCTGAGAATGCAGCGATCAAGAAAGAAATGGATGAAATATCAGCCCGGTTGAAGAAGACAACCAGCGCCAGGAGAAAGTTCGAGCTGCTTGTTAAAATGCGCATAGCGGTAAGACGGCTGACGATCCCCGACAAATATCTCAGGAACATTTCAGGCAAGATCGGCAGGCAGTTCGGCAAGAATGCCAGGATCTTCGTGCGCTCCAGCACAAACGCCGAGGACCTCAAGGGTTATGCGGGCGCCGGGCTATATGATTCCTTCGGAGACGTGGTGCCGACGCCAAAACAATTAGGGATAAATATCAGGAAAGTCTGGGCTTCTGCCTGGAATGCCAGGGCCTATTTTGACAGGGAATATCACGGCATTGATCATGAGAAAGTTTTTCCTGCGGTGCTGATCCAGGAAATGGTCCCTGCGACGTATGCATTTGTTGTCCACACCCGAAACCCGTCTAACAAGGACGAGGTGGTCCTTGAGGTGGTGCAGGGTTTCGGTGAGGCGCTGGTTGGCGGCGATGATGAATTTATCGGATCACCGTATCGATTTATTTATGATCGGGATACGCATGGATTCAAGCTCGCGAGATTTGCCAGCAAGGGCAAGAAGATATCAATGAGCCAGGATGGCATTATGGAAACGGCTTTGGCTTCTTATGCGGATGACCCTCTCATTTCCGAAGAGGGGTTGTCCGTGATGAAAAATATTATTAAGGGCGCGTTAAAGATCGAGGCGCAATATGACACGCCGCAGGATATTGAAGGTGCGGTTGTCCTGAAGCAGGCAAAATGGGGTGTTGCGTTCGTGCAGGCCAGGGATCAGGTTGGAATGAAAGATAAGGTGAAGACGGCGAGTATGGATAACGCCGCAGCAACGCCAGGCGGCGTTGACCTTGATCCTGGCAAGATGGACCTAAAGATCAGTAAAGCCGGGCCAGGGGTCAATTTCAACATGGACCCAGCCATGATCGAGAGTTTGCAGAACGCGACAGGCATTATGCCGGTCATCCTTGATATCCAGCCGATGACGACGAGTGTGCCGGTGTTCCTTGAGGGGACACACACTTAATTCTTCAAGCCAGGGCATGGGTCCGTGTATCCCGTCGTTTGTTTTTTGGATGCGTATATGTTAATTTTATGGCATATCGAGTGAAGAATACAGCGAGTGCGGCGCATCAACGGCTGATCGTGACCTGTCGTTGGCGCGGGTCACATCACAACCATATCAAAACAGGTTCTTTCCGGGAGGCGTGGCGGTATGAGGCATAACAAATTATTTAAGCATAGTGTGGTCGTCGGGCTGCTGATGGCTATGGTATTCGCTCCGGTGTCCGGGTACGCGCAGGGTTCTATCGTCGCGGCACTCCCTGAGCCGGGTGAGATGGTCGGGCTGTCGGGGGCGTTCGAGCCTTTGCAGGTCAAGGGCCTGGTCGTTTATCCGGACAAGCCTTTTAATTTTGATTTCATTGTTGATTCCGGTAATGACGCCAGGGATCCCGCCTATATCCGTGCGCAGAGCCAGCGCATTGCGAAATATTTTCTCGCGGCCGTGACCGTGCCGGAACAGGAGCTTTGGGTCAATCTTTCTCCGTTCGAGAAAGACCGCATCATCGAGGGTGGCCTGGGCGAGACGGCGCTCGGGCGCGATATGCTCGCCCAGGATTATATCCTCAAGCAGTTGTCCGCATCGCTTGTTTATCCCGAACAAGGCCTGGGCAAGCAGTTTTGGGCCGGTGTTTATAAGGAAGCGGAAGAATTATTCGGAACGACCGATGTTCCGGTCGATACCTTTAACAAGGTCTGGATCGTGCCGCAGCAGGCCGAGGTCTATGAACAGGGGAACTCTGTGTTCGTGACAGGCGCCAGGCTCAAGGTCATGCTCGACAGTGACCATAACGCCATGATGCACAACACGTCCGGGGAGGCGCTGTCAGGGAAGGCTTTGATCGCGCAGAAATTCCTGCGCCAGATCGTAATCCCGGCGCTTGAGAAAGAGGTCAATGAAGGCCGGAATTTCGCGCCGATACGCCAGATGTTCAACGCCGTGATCCTGGCCAAGTGGTACCGCGAGATGGTGCAGGACACGTTGTTGTCCGACAGGTATGCCGGCAAGAACCTTGTTGCCGGTGTTACGTCCGGTGAAAAGATGGTGAAGGAAAAGGTTTATGAGCGTTACGTCGCGGCTTACAGGAAGGGCGTTTTTAACTATATCAAGGAAGACAGCGTCACGGCCGGCGGGGATGCTGTACCGCGAAAATATTTCTCGGGTGGAGAGAACCTGTATATCCCCGTTCTGTCACGCAAGGGGACTTTCGATAAGGCCCAAAGTTTCACCGGAGACAGTTTCAGGGTTGCTGTCGTGATCCAGGACGCGGCGCAGTCCCTGGGGGACGGGTTCCGCAGCCTGCCGTTATGGGGCAAGATCGTCGCGCCTCTTGCGGTCGCGGGTGTCATTACCGGCGGTATTTTTTATTTCCAGTACCAGCAGCATCTGGGAGAGCAGTGGGTGTCGTCGAAGAGCGCGGCAAATATGACGCAGGTCGCCGCGCTGGCCGAACAAAAGGACGAGGGGCATTTGTTCCAGCTGATGAAGGTCGTGGGAGAGCGGCAGGAGCGGATGGAGAAGCGGATCATCAAGGCCCTGCGTGATGGCAATAATCGCGTTGATGATGATACCAAGGATCCTGTGTCTGACGCGAAGAGGTATGCGGGGTACGACGCGTTGGTGGTGTCCTACGCGGCTTTGTCGGAGAATGATGTCTCCGCCACAGAGGAGCGGCGTATCGGCGGGATGCGTTTGTCTTACTGGAAGGACCTTGTCCATCAGGAAGAAGAAAAGGCCAAGGAAGCGCAGAACGAGGGGCGTTTATTCCGGGTGTTGAAGATGCTGGCACGGGAGAAGGCCCTTCAGCAGGGGAGCATTGGCACGATCGCGGGCTCTCTGGAGCGGTTCAACCATGCGATCCCGTCTTTGCCCGGCGAGAAGAAGGACATCATGGAAGGCCATTATGCCAGGGTTTTGGCATTCCTGGAAAGGTTCAAGCGCGATGAACACGCGCCCGAAGAAGTGCTTTATACCAGGGCGGACCACGAGATGCGGGGCCGCACGGACGTCCGGTTGTATACGGAGGCGGGTGAATACAAGGTAAGGCGCGATCACCGCGACCTGTTGCAACCTTTCTTTGACAAGATCATCAAGCCGTCGGCCGACCTGGCGCGGGGAGCCGAGAAAGATACGCGGCAGATGATCAGTGATGAACACAACGAACAGCTTCAGCTCGGGCTTGCAGCCATGCACACCCATGATCCGGTCCCCAGGTCAGAGACGACCTATGATTCCAAAGGAAGAAGCTCGACACGGTATTGGACGGATTATGAGGATAACAGCGGGATCTACAGGGCGGTGGCCGCGTCGTTCGCGTCATCAGCGCGGAGCCACGCGCGGCAGGCGAACAAAGAATTGAAAGAATTGAAACAGATGAGCTCCCAAATGCTGGCATCGCCGGTCTTTAACTCGGAAAATCTGCAATCTTCACTTAATGTGAACAAGATCGATGTCAGCGCGAACGGGTTCGGTGTTCTGGGGGATGTTTTCCTGCATCCTGTCTTTAACCTGGTCGTTAGTGTTTTTGATGGCAAAGGGGACGAAGCGCTGGATAAGATCGTCGGGGTCAGGGAGCAGATCGAGGTCCTGGAAGGGACGGTCAACGGCCGCCTTCAGCGTGAGGTCAACTGGGTAGAGGACGTGATAACGCGGCGGATCACGGAACAGGCATCCGTGGTCGATGGGTCGCTGGAGAAAACGCCGGTATAGCCGTATGTCCTGCCTGTTTCATTGCTGTCCCCAAAGGATTTTGCCATGAATGATGAGATGCAGTCAAGGCCGCTCGTGCTGGCGGCGGGTATGGCGGACCTTTCACAAGATAAGGGATCCTCGTCACGCGCCAATGATCCCATGGGCGGCGTTGATATGCAGAACGTGCCTTTATCCCGCCGCAGCGGTGCCGGTCCCGGGATCCGGTTCAATGAGAGCGCTCTCAGGGCTGTGCTGCATCAAGGTTTTGGAGGTTTTACGCCGGTCATTATCAATGTGGCCCCCGTTGACCTGCCGTCGCTTTTTCCCGTACAACCGCCGGCCGCGAAACGCTGAGTTCTGGGGCAGCCGCACCCTTAAGGCTCCAGGGGGACCGTCCGGGTCTTTGAGGGCTGAAATAATATATTGTTCGTATCCCTGTAACTTCCTTCATAAAGGGGTTATTATACTTCCGTATAATTGATTCATTCTCGAGCCCGTCTAAAATAACATCAAGACCGAGAGTTAAAACAGCCATGCTTAGCATAAGGATCTCGCTCCATTTGTGGGCCGGAAGACGTTACTTATGACATACCGCCATGCCTTGTTCCTTGATCCCTACAAGGAGAGCAGCAACAACCTCATGATGCTCTTGTTCCCTCCGACGGGATTGGAGTATGTGGCCAGCAGTGCCCGCGGCCTGGTCGCAAAAATAACGGTTGTCGACCTGAGGTATGAGAAAGAGTTCGCCGATGAAGCCGCTTTGCTCCAATTCATCGCGCGCGACGTCGACATCGTTTTTGCGGGCATCGGCTGGGACCGGCAGCTGGAGGCGATCTGCGGGTTGCTGGACCGTATCCCTGGGAATATCCCCGTGGTCGTGGGAGGTTATACGGCCACGATGAAGGTGGAAGAAATATTTCAGATGTCCGGCCGGGTGAATATTCTCGTGCGCGGCGAAGGCGAAAAGACGGTCCAGGAAATATTGGCAGGAAGGCCGCTCAAGGATATCTTGGGAATTTCCTACCGTGAGGGTGCTTTGATCAGGCATAACGCCAACCGGCCCCTGGTCGATGTGAATGGATTGCCCGCCCCTGACCGCGCGCTGCGGCGTTATGATTACGGGCTGATGCTCAACGGCATCCGCCTGGGGGATATCATATTTGATACGGTGCTGACAACGCGGGGCTGCCCGTTCAAGTGTAAATTCTGCACCTTCAGCCTCAATCCCCTGGGGCAAAAACGTGAATACGTCGAGCGTTCGCTTGAGTCCGTGATCGAAGAGATCCGCGGGCTTAAAGCCGATATAGTCCTTTTCAGCGACGACAATTTGTTCGTCGATCCCGCGCGGGCCGAGAAGCTGTGCGATCTTCTCATCGAGCATAAAGTTAACAAGCGTTACTTTGCCCAGGTCAGGATCGACATTGCGAAGCATCCGCGGGTGCTTGAAAAGATGGCGAAGGCCGGGTTCAAGGCGTTCTTCATCGGGATCGAATCCCCGCATGACTGGATCCTGTCCCAGCTCAGTAAAGGTTTCAACCAAAAGGCCGTCCGGGAGGCCTTTGATGTCCTGGCCCGGTATCCCATCCTGACCAATGGCTATTTCCTTTATGGCAATATCGGCGAGACCCGTCAGGAAATGGTGTATATCGCGCAGTTCGCGAAAGAGATCGGCGTGGATACCCTTTCCGCCAATAAATTGCGCATTGAGAAGTATTCGCCATTGAAGGAGCTGGCCCAAAAGACGCCGGGATATCACATCACGGAAAAGGGTGAATTATATTCGGATGATTATCCCCACGCCGTCCTCAAGCAGATAGGCAAGGAGATCAAGCGTACCTTTTATACGCCGGGCCGCTATGTGAAGATCGTCTGGAGAAGTCTGTTTGTTGTCAGGGTCCTGACATGGAAAGAAATAGGGCTCCTTGTCCTGACGGCCCCGGCCATTGTGTTCAGCCTCGTGACACAGGGGGCCGGCAAGAACCGGACGCGCCGCCGCTAGGTTCCGGGAACCCGTAATTTAAAGGCTCTCCATGATCGACATCCCTGATTTCGTTTACGCCAAAGATCCGCATGGCAACGCGCTGTGCCCCAGGTGCCGCAAGCCGGTGGCGCAATGCGATTGTCCTGTGGTCGAGCCTGCAAAACCCAAGCCTCCCCCGATCAGGCCGAACATCCGTCTGGACAGGTCAGGGCGCAAGGGCAAGGTCGTAACGCTGATCGAGGCTTTGCCGAAGGATGAGCTCTGCCTGAAAGACCTGACGAAAGCGTTGAAGGTCAAGACGGGAAGCGGTGGCACATTTTACGTGACGGAAAACACAGGGACAATTGAGCTTCAGGGTGATCATAAAAAGTGTGCGGTTGAATATTTTAAAGAGATCAATAAATGAACCATGAGCTGGGAGCGTAGTTCCCGATGCCGATCGTTGAACCCGTGATACGGCCGCCTTCGGAAGCGGACAGCTTCCTGTTGCAGGTAACGCTGGGTTGCTCGGCCAACAATTGTAATTTTTGCGGTGCCTACAAGAATAAACCGTTCGCTGTCAAAGACCCCCGGGAGATCGCGGCGGATATCAAGGCGTATGCCCGCCGGTATAAAGACACGCGGCGGGTCTTTCTGATGGATGGCGATGCCCTTGTCCTGGGCAATAACAAGCTTGTCCCTGTTTTAGAACAATTGGATCAGGCTTTCCCGCGGCTTTCCCGGGTTTCCAGCTACGCTAATGGATTTAATATTTTACGAAAGAGTGACCGTGAACTGGCCGAGCTCCAGGCGCGCAAGCTAAGCCTTGTTTACATGGGCCTGGAAAGCGGCAGCCAGGCGGTGCTGAGCCGGTGCGGCAAGTCTTCCAGTGTCGAGGAAATGATCACGGCGGTCCACAAGACAGCTGAGGCCGGGATAAAGTCATCCGTTATCGTCCTGCTGGGCTTAGGCGGCAAGCAACATTCAAAGGAACATGTCAAAGGCACGATCGAGGCGTTGAACAGGATGCAGCCGAGATACCTTTCGTTCCTTTCCCTGATGGTCATCCCCGGCACCGCACTGGCGAAAGAGGTCAGGGCCGGTAACTTCAAGGAACTGGATCCGCTGGAGCTGTTAAAAGAGTCTTATGAAATTATCCATGGGCTGGAGCTCAACAAAACCATTTTCCGGTCGGACCACGCTTCCAATCATCTGGCGCTGGAAGGGGCGTTCCCGAAAGACAAAAAGATGCTCTTGAATGCGCTGCAGGCGGCGATCGAGGGGAAAACCGGGCTGAGGCCCGAAATGTTCAGAGGATTGTAATATTGTGGAACACAAAAATATAGACCCGCTGCATGGCGTGACGCTCGAAGAGGTCCTGACCCGACTGGTGGCCAAATACGGCTGGGAAGAGATGTCGCGCCGGATCAGGATCAATTGTTTCGCCAAGGATCCCAGTATCAGGTCCAGCTTGACCTTTCTGCGGCGTACGCCCTGGGCGAGGAAGAAGGTTGAGGACCTTTACTGTCAGGGGTGATCGTTATCCCGAAGCAGGCGATAAAGAGCAGGACGAAGCGTGAAAAGTATATTGCGGAATTTTCCGGTTCGGCCGGAAATTGAAGTATGCAAAAAAAAATATAATGTTAATATAAATAAAATTAATTTGTCCTGGAAAGTGCTGTGATAGAAAATAAAGCAATTTTGGATAATAAATAGCCTCCGCTGGCAGGGCGTCCTGCACGCGGGGGTTTCTTGTCTGGCGTAAGCTCACAGGACAGCAACGTGTTCAAAAGCCACAATCTGGAGAAACATATGACGCTGAATAGATGGGCCCTTTTATTTCTGTTCTCTTTTTGTTTTGTCCAGGCTTACGCGGCGGAGGCTCAGGGACAAACCGTCACCGAGACCATGGCGCCTGAGATCCATGGCTCCCTGGATTCCTCCCTGACTTACAACAGCGTCAAGGGGAACAACAGCGCCAATTCTTCTCTGACCAAGGGGCTGAATTATCTCGATGTCCTGGGATTATACGGCAACGGGAAATATAAGGACTTCGATTACAACTTCAATGCCAGCGCAAGGGCTACAGATGACAAGCGCATGGATAACGAAAAATGGTCGATGACCTCCCTTCAGGGGCGGATCAGCAACAAGACACATACCTTTACCGTCGGCGATGTTTTCGAATCGCTGTCGCAGTATACGCTGAATTCTCAGGTCAAGGGCGCTTCCTATAAGTTGTCGCCGCAGGGGGGCTTGCTGCCCGAGGTCACCTTGGTCGAGGGGCTTGCGTATCCGCGGTGGGATAATTTTTACGGCGGCAGGGATGAACAGGCCGTCAAGAAGCAGGTGTCCGGCGTGCGCGTGCGCGAGAATGTGACGGAAAAATTCGCCCTGGGAATGAACACGGTCGCGTCCTCTGACCAAGAACGTTCGCGCATCTTCGACAGCGACCAGCTTTATAACAACCACGTTTATTCCCTGGATGCGGAATTCAAGCCTATAGACGGCGTGACCATGACCTCCGAAGGCGCTTTTTCGAGGACGGTGGAGTCTCCCGCTGCGGGCGTCGAAGATTCCAAATACGGCGGGCGGGCCTACCATGTGGAGATCGTCGGCGACCAGGACCCCAGCAGGGTCAGCCTGGAATATGAAAAGGTGACCCCGCAATTCCTGACCGTCCTTGGTTCCGCGACCCCAGACAGGGAGAAGGTCAAAACCAAGTGGCGTTACAAGGTGGCCAAAAATGTGACCATGAACACGGCGTTCTTGACCTACTGGGATGACCTCAACGGACAGAAGAGTTACCGCACCAAACATTATAAGCCCGAGATCGGGTTCACGTTCAGGAAGCTTCTGGACCGGCAGTATGCCGTGGCGGATATTTCGTACAAGTTCGACAAGGCCAACGGCGGGGGGTACCGGTCCGGCGACAGTTACACAAATTTGAATTACAGGGACAGGTTCTGGCTGCTGGATACGGACAGCAACTTCGGCATGATCGCCTACAGGCAGTCGCCGGGCGTGAACAAGAGCAATGAGTTCACCTACAATACCACTGTCAGCAGCCGCCATACGGTGGGAGCTTTCGTGCTCAAGCCGTCCATCTATCTGGGAGGATGGAACTCGAAGAATGAGCTTGCAGCGATTTCAGACAAAGTGTACGAGGAAGCTGTTGGCCTGGGGGTTGATATCCCGAGGGCAAAGATCACCTCGAACATCAAGGCCGGGAAGAACAGGCTGATAAAGCAGGAGGTCAATACGGGCTCGACCAAGGACTTTGCCAACCTGAATATTTTTTACAGGCCTCCGTTCCTCGCGAAACTGAACCAGGGCATGATCTTCCTCAAGGCTTTTGTGAACGATTTCAACGCCGAGAATGTGAATAATTCTTACAGGGAAACCAGTGTCACGATGGGGATGACCCTGGAGTTCTAAAAAAGGGGGAGATGTGAAGAAAATAACTTTGGTCCTGTTGTTGCTGATATCTTCGATGTTTTTGTTCCCGGCGCCGTCATCGGCCAAATGGTGGCTCTTCGGCAAGTCCGGCGGCGAGGTCGGGATCGCGTATTTGTATTTGAACAATATGTCCTACGAGGAGGCCGGGCGCAAGGCCGTGCTTTTCAAGGAATCGATGGCCGACGGCCTGATCCATATTAAAGGCAAGGCCGCGGTGGGCAAGGGGACCATCGGCAGCGTGAGGGTCACGGTCGATAACAAGGAGAACTGGCAGGAGGCCAAGCTTGCCGACAACGGCACGTTTGAATTCAGTTTCAAGCCGGATATCGACAAGAGCTATGTTTTTTATATCGAGGCGACGGACACGGCAGGAAAAGTGAATGATGTCGAGGCGACCCGCAAGGAAGTCGTTGTGTCACAGCAGAACTTCACGCAGGCCGTTAAAGAAGCGCTCGACAAGATGATCGCCGCCTACGCGGCCGAGGACCCGTCGGCCTTCATGGCGCTCGTCAGCGAGGACTTCTCCGGCGATAAAGTGATGCTCGATCGGGCCATTCGCAGTGATTTCAGCGTTTTTGACAATATCCAGCTGACCTATGCCATCAATGCCGTCGTGGCGGACGCGAAGGGCAGGATCGCGGTCTCCATCCAGTTCAACAGGAGCGTGGTCTCATCCAAGAGCGGCAGTGCCCTGACGGACCGCGGGACGACCGAATTCATCTTTTCCATGGGAGAAAAAGGGCCTCAGGTCTACAGCATGAAGAACCCTCTGATCTTCGGGTTGAGCGACGCGCAGAATGTGGCGCAGGGAACGGTCCAGTCCACGACGAATGGCCCGACGCTCGTTGTGGGTTCGACTGGCGATGCCCAGACGCTGCCTTTCAAAGACGCGATCAGTTTTATCAATAACGGCGGCAGCACGACCACGCCTCCCGAGTCAGGGACCGTAACATTGACGCAAAGGAATATTGTTAATGACTTTGATACGCTTGAATTTTCTTCCGGGAGCGTACAGGGTGAGGCGGGTTTGCATCCTGTAACGGGCGATATAGGGGCCAAGTGCGCCTGTAATCATCCGCTTATCATTTTTAAAGACGGAATGAAGCATAAGGATCTCGGTGCCGGCTCTATCGACAGCATTACCGAAGTCCCTGATGAATCAACGTATTCCGGTGGCGATGACATCAATATAGCGGAGGATGAAATATTCGCGCTATATCTTCCCAATGGGAAATATGCCTTGTTCCGGGTTTCCAGCAGCACCTTCATCGCCGCCCCTTGCGGGCCAGGGGGATGTTCCAATCCTGCTCATATCGTTATGCAGTATAAATATCAGCCGGATGGTTCGAAGAATTTCAATTGATCGGATGTGTCCATGTCAACAGCAAGGCATTCATTCCTTAAGCTTGCGCTGCCGGTGGTCTTGTGTGTCGCCGGTATCGCCTTCCCCGGCGGGACGGCCTGTGCCGATACCCTCGAGGACCTCACGGCCAATGTCGAGCAGTTCAGAACGATGGCATCCAAGCGTGCCGATGCCGCGATCCAGGCGGCGAACGCCTGGAAAGCCAGTCCTTCCCGCCTGAATCAGGAAAAATACAACCGTGCCCTCGATGAGATGCAGCGGAGCTACGCGACCCTTGATCAGATCAAGAAAGCCGTCAAGGATGCCCAGCAGGCGAATTCTTCCTGGAACATGGCGCTTCAAACCCTTTTGGGAAGCTGCGATGATGTGGTGAATGCCACGGCCCCTGCGTTGAATGCCATTGGAGGGAAGATCTCGGATGCTTCCACCTGGCTTTTCGGCACCACGGATGACGTGGTCTTCGGAGCGAACTGGAAAGCGATCAATGAGCAATACAATGCCATGCATGAGAAGTATCAGAAGATCATGGAACGCAAGCAGAAGCTGATGGAAAAGCCCGGGAACGAAGCCGAAGCCCTGGCCATCAAGAAGGAGATCGAGGACATGCGGGTGAGGTACGAGAGCCTGCGCAAGACCATCAGGACCGAACAGCGCAATGTGGGTTTTGGCGCCACGTTCTTCGGCGAAGAATATCTGGGGAGGTATATCCAGTCGATAACGGAGAATTTTGATCCGGTGAATATGTTCATGAACGCGTTCACCGGGAACATTAAGCTGATCTACGACGTGTTCCGGCCCGGCATGCTGCTTGAGATGGGCGGCAAATACCTCAAGGGGAAGGGCGGCAATCTGACGCCCCAGATCCACGATGCGCTCGTGAAGGATGTCATGGGCATGACGGGGTCGAGCACAAGCGAGCAGGTCCAGGGCAGTGCGACAAACTGGGTCCAGGGCAAGATCACGGACAAGGCCCAGGAACAGATGATCAAGCAGATGGAGAAACAGCTCGGCGAGAAGATCAAGAACCTCAAAGATCCGATCATGAACACGGTCCGCGGCAAGCTCGAAGGGGAGATGAAGGATGAGGCGATGGCCTATATTTCAAAGCTCCCTTACGACAAGCTTCCCGGCACTGCTGCCGGGGGTGTGGAAGCCGCGATGGATGGCTATTTCAAGAACCAGGCGGTCCGTCAGAAATGGATGAAAAAACTTGAAGAGAGCACGGCCAAGGAGATCGAGAAGATAACCGAGATCAATATCAAGGGGGCCGGCAAGAATTTGTCCAGCAAGCTGGGCCCTATAGGCAACATCAATGATGTTTTTTATGAATGCCTGACCATTTATACCAGTTCCCCGTATCTTGACACGGTCCTTTCCGCGGCCAATACCCTGGCGGGGAAGATCCGCGCCCGTTATCAGGAAAAGAAGATCGACAGTTATGAACAGACCGAGGACGAATACCTCAATTCGGTATGGGAAGCCGAATGGGGGAGCATGGGCAAGAACGGCAAAGAAACGATGGCGGACGCCTTGAAGAAGGACCAGGATAATGAGGCGGCCCGAAAAGGGGCCGTCGACCTTGGGAAAAAGAATGATGGCGAGGAAAAAGCCCAGGAAGCACAACAGGAGAGCCGTGAGTATCAGAGCCCCGGTGATGTCGCCGCTGTCCTTGCCGGTGTTGCCGAGAACCTTGAAAAAGAACTGAACAATAATTCGATCCTTGCGGCCGATGCGCTCACGACGTTCAACAGCACGATCCAGCTCGGAGAGGAATCCCTGAAGCTGACGGAAAGCCATAATAATTTTGCTTTTGGAGAGAAGCATAAAGTGTTCAAGGAAGCGCGTGAGGCAGAAATAGCAAGTATCAATATGGGGAGCCCCAATCCAACTTTCCATCATATAGATTTTCCATCCTGGGACCAACGGCATATGGGGAGTGACGAATGGAACGCGCTTCCCCGCGCGCAAAAAGATGCTTTGAACACGCAATATTTTGCTTATCTCGCGGCAGTTAAGGCGGTAAATGCCCGCCTGGCCGAGGCTAACGCCAGGAATGAAGCGCAGTATGCAGGCCTGGATAAGGACTATGCCCAATATGCGACGGCTGTGGCGGACGCAAGGGCCAAGCTTGGCGGTGAGGCGGCGAAATGGAAGACGGAATTCGTGAAGAACGGCAGCGACGTCTTCGAACAGGTCAAGAAGGTTTTGGACAAAGAAAATGATGTCTTAAAACAGCAAGGCAGCGGTGTATTCGGCAATATTCCGGTAGCTTCTTATCCTGAGCTTAAAGGCGTAGAAAGGATCACGGACCTCCTTAAAGTCCAGGGTGATTTTATCGCCACCCTCTCGAAGGGGAACCTGGATTTCTCGGGCTTGATCCAGGCGATGCGTGACCTTGAGAAAGCGCAGCAGGCAAATTTATCCATCATGGAAAATGCGTCGAACAACGCTGATAGCGAAGCCGAAAAGATCTACGCGGCTTATGCCAATGTGGCTGAAGAAGCCCAATTGATCCTGGATACTAAAGGTGCCTGGGGGGATCTTTATGCCCTCATGTCCAGAGACGATGTCTTTATGGGGATGATCCATGAGGAGAAGGTCATAACCCCGCTTGAAGCCCGCGGCAAGATCTATAATGATGATATGGCTTTCAAGGATGCGGTCGAAAATTGGAAGAACGAGCTTGGGAAGTTTGCAACACATTATGACCTGGATTCTTTGGGCGAGTTCAGCGCCGCGCTTGCAGATTATCCGAAAGCGGTCCAGGAGGTGAGGCGCATCCAGGAAGAGATCGGGTCGGATGCGGCCCGTCGCAACAGTGTGCTGCAGTCGGGATATTTCATCTTAAAGAACAATACCGGCAATCTGACGTCAAATGACGAAAAGCTTCTGGCTTATCTTGTTTCCCAGTTCAATTCGGCCACCCATGATTATAAAGCGCCGCAGATCACCCTGGCCGTCTGGCTTCGCAATTCCAAGAAGAGCGCCGAGGATGTCAAACAGCTCCTGGAGAGATTGGTGAAGCCGCAGGACCTTCGCAAGGCCATCGGGATCTATACGAATTCGCTGGAGGACGCGTTTTCAGCAGCTGACAAATATGGCCCGGCCATTGAACGCGGGTATCAGGCCCTGGCAGGTCCGTTCCCGGGTTTCGGCGAGAGCGGCTACAGCCTGGCGGCATATTTATCTGAGCCCCTGTTATCGAGCAACAGTTCTCTGGCCATGAAGGAAGATCGTGAACTGCTGGAGGTCCTCAAGAACCTTGAGGACGGGATCAACGCCCTTCCGCCGTTATTCGCCAGGCTGGACGCGGAGATCCAAGCGAATAAGCAGGACATGATCACGTATTACAAGCAGATCATAGGCGTGGGCAGCAAGGACCTGCCTGAGATCGAAAAGAAGATAGACGCAGGCGATGGGAAAGAGGCGCAGCGGCTGTTCACGGAAATGCAGGCAGAATTCCCGCCGTTGCCGGAAAGGCTTCCATATATCGAAGCGGCCTGGAACGCGAACAACCTGGGGATGGGCAAAGAGATGGAGCAGCATCAGCTGCGGATGAGTTCTGTGGCGGGCCGGCTGCGTGTCATGGCAACCGAGGGCGAAGGCGTTACGGATCATACAGCGCAGATCCAGGACCTTTACAGCAAGTTCAGCGAAGCCTACAATGCGAAAAATGAGTCGGGGGTCGTGAGTTTCCTTGGTGACGACTGGTCAGCCGGCGACGGGACGACATTGTCCGATATGATGGACAACCTGTACCGGAATTTCAATATGTATGATGAGATCAAGTTCAGCCTGCAGGGGCTTAAGATCGAAAAGACGCGCGACGCCTCAAAGTTCATTGTCAGCTATGATGTGGTGATCGTCAGCAGGATGTATGCCAAGAACCTCAAGCATGAAGAGAAATCCGGCGTGAGGGAGGAAGTGGCCATAGACCGTACCGGCAAAGCCCGGATCACCCGGACATTGTCAGGCAGTTTCTGGTATGTCCAGTGAACGCCGGCCCCGATAGCGTTGATCCGTAAGGAACATTTCTTTCCCGCCTTTCTCAGCAAGTGCACTTCTTCCAAGGCAGCCGCCACGGAACGTTGACGCGCCTTCCCCCCGCCTTGTTATATAAGACATATATATGTTATGATTTTTAGGTGGATGGCGTCTGTCTTTAACAGGGGTAAAGCATTGGATCCAGGAAGGTTTATACGCAGATCTCTTATCGGCATGCTGATACTGGCATTTCTGGTATCGAACGTGCGGGCCTATGCCCAGGGCGTGATCCAGCTGCCGGCACCGGGAGAGCGTTTGGCGTTAAGCCAGACGTTTTCACCGCCACTGCTTAAAGGTATCAAGGTTTACCGCAACGACCCATTCAGATTCGACTTCATTCTTGACAAAGGGGATGCTGAAGCAACGGATGCGCAGGTTAAGGCCGATTCCACCCGCTTGATAAAGTATTTTCTCGCCTCCCTGACAGTCCCCGAGAAAGACCTTTGGGTCAACCTGTCGCCGTATGAAAAAGACCGCATTGTGCCTGAGGCATTTGGTCAGACAGAAATGGGGCGGGACCTGCTTGCGCAGGATTACATTCTGAAACAGATCACAGCATCAGTGCTCTATCCTGATGAAAAAGCAGGGAAAGAATTCTGGGATAAAGTTTATGCCGAAGCGCTCAAGCGATACGGCACAACGGATGTCCCGGTGGATACGTTCAATAAAGTATGGATCGTGCCCGAGAAGGCAACGGTCCACGAAAATAAGGACGCGGCCTTTGTTGTTGAAAGCAGGCTGAAGGTCATGCTGGAATCCGACTACGTGGCCATGGCGCGGGCGGACACAAGGTCCGCCCCTACAACGCAAGCAAGTGATACATCGAGCGCAGGGGCGGACCTTGTGCCCGCCCGTGATGAGATCGCCAAAAATATTCTGCGAGAAGTCATCATCCCCATTCTCGAGAAAGAGGTGAATGAGGGCAAGAATTTTGCCGCCCTGCGTCAGGTCTACAATTCGCTCATCCTGGCAACGTGGTACAAGCGGAAACTCAAGGACAGCATCCTGGGCCAGGCTTACGCTGATAAGCAAAAGACCGCGGGCATTGACATTGCCGATAAGAACGAGAAAGAGAAGATCTGGGCGCGGTATGTCGAGGCGTTCAGCAAAGGCGCATTTAATTTTATTAAAGAAGAATATGACCCGGCAACGCGGTCGACCATTCCTAGAAAATACTTCTCCGGCGGAACTGATCTGGCCATGGCAGGCGTCTTTGTGGTAACGGATAACGTTATGGATTTTCATGAATTGCCGTCGGGCCAGGGGATGGTGATCGCGGCGCGCATGGCCGGTATGGACGGCAGTATGTCGCCAGACCAGGGAATTCTTCAAGAGATCATGAAGCTCGTGGATAAAGTGGCCCATCAACTAGAGGGGAAGAACACATTTGGCAACCAAAGGAATAAAAAGAGTGCCGGTGTCTGGAAAGAGCTGCTCATTGATGCGCTCAGGAGTTATCCGGTGGGCATTGCCAGGAACGCGTTGACGGTGCTGAACATTTACCTTGATGATGAGATACCTGAAGCGTCTCTATTTAAAGGATTTGACGCTAACATGCTGGACTTCTTGACAAATTACAGCGGGAAATTCCATCTGGTAACTACGGAAGCCGTTGAAGATCTTGCCAGGGATCTTAGGGAGCGCATGGACGCTGTTAAGGAAAGAACGGGCAAAGAACCTGTGGTTGTTGAGATCGCCGCAGGTTATGGTGATCTGACATACGGTCTAAGGAAGTTGATGCCGACGGCAACCTTGATAGCTACCGACGGGTTCTTTTCTGAAGCGTTAAGACCCGGCGAGATCCTGTACGATGCCAGGACGATCCAGGCGCGCGGCGTAAAGAAATTAACAACACAGGAGATCGAGGACGGGACTTTTCGGGCGAAACTGGGCATAGCGCAAGCTGTTCCAGTGATCGTCCTGGCGAGCCATCTGCCGCGTGAGGGCGGCGTTGACACTTCTTTGTTCAACCAGCACAATGTTGACGAACTGATCTTCATTACAGTTTACCAGGCCATGTGGAACAGAAAAGGATCAGGGTCAGAAGACATTATGGCCAATGAGAACGTGTGGCAGGTGGGCTCCAGATCATTAAATCCTGCGACATGGTTCAGCGGGCTTTTGAGCCCTCTGGGGCGAGTCGTCTTGAAATTGGAAACATACACAAGGAAAAGGAACGCTGCGGCATCTGAGAAAGGTGCGGTGTCCGGACCTAAAACGGTTTCAACACAATTCATTGAGCCGCGTCCTGTCGCTATTGGTTCTGCGGGCTGGCTCGAGATGGTCCTGGAAATGGCGGAACGGAAAGAGCATAAGACCCTGGGCGAATTGTTAGATGCTATGAAAGCGCCGGTTGAGTACAAATTCCCTAAAAGAAAAGGCTGGGCTCACCTGCCAACGTGGCAAGAACTTATCGATGCTCCGTCAGTACCAGCAGAAGGCTTATTGAATTTGCTGACAGATTACATCGGTGCCGGATTGCCTTCATTGAAATATATGGAGGGGATCTTGAACAAGGTAAATTTTTCCCTGGATCAGGCCCGTGAGTGCGTGGAGATCCTGGACCGTAATGTCGAAGGGCAACGCCATGTTACCACCAAGGCTGAGAACCGTGAAATACGCGCGCACTTGTATGCACGATTGAAGGAGCAGTATCCGGACCTGGATCCCGGCATGACGGAGCTTGCATCGAGGGGATCTGACGCGCGCCGCGATGGGGCGGCCCGTATTGATGACATTAAGCCGTTCTTGACCGGGATCAGTGACCTGGACGACCGGCTGGGAGTTCCTCATTATCATTCCAGATGGCATCGGGAAGGAGGCCCGGGCGCCACGCTCAAGGATCATTTACAGCAGGTGCTGCGTGCGAAGCAGGATATCCTCACCAATAACTTTGCAGGGAACGCGCAGGATCAGGACCTGATCTCCCTGGTTAGAGCTAGCGCGTCGATGGATAATGACGGGCTGGACGCCATGATCCTGCTGCATGATCTTGGCAAAAAAGAAGTGGCTTTCAGGAGTGAGCACGGCGATATGGGATTCCAGGGCCATGAAGAAGTATCGTATCGATTGCTCATGGAGAATAAGGTCTTGTATAAAGGGCGGCCTTTGTCCCCCAAGGTCAAGATGGCGGTCAGATATCATGATATGCATTGGAAGGTCCGATATGACCAGCCCGGAGAGTTTGAAAGAACACTGGACATGATGCGCCAGGAGCTCAATGGGTCGCTGGAGGACTTCGAAAAAGCCTGCGAATTCTTAACAGCATTTTCTGTACTCGATGTTTTGGGCTCTTTGTGGGAAGGGGATCGCCGCGGCGATCTGGGAACTGTCAAAATGTTCTACCAGCACTATCTGGCCTGGAAGCAGGCGCAGGACCGCACGCAAGATAAGTCTGACGGGACGGAGGATCCTTCCGTGATCTTTGGCGGCGGGCAGTTCGACAAGGATCATCCGCTGGTCAGATCAGGACGGATCATCGGTGTTGAGGATTACAACAATGTCGGCGGATCGTCTTTGGCGGATCATGCGAGGAAGAAGGGTGTTAAGCGAATATATTTCGACCTGGACCTGACGGTCTTCCGGTCCATGGGGTATATTTCTTCCAGCCAGTGGTTTGAACGCGCGTTCAAAGAGTTCGGCCTGGAGCAGGCCCTGTGGTGGTGGGGTAAAAGCGGGCATGAGGCGCGCCAGATCGAGAACGGTTTTTTCTTCAGGTTAATGGACCCCGGGATCCCGGCCATGATCAAGGACCTGCAAGCCCGGGGCATTGAGTGCGTCGGGTTGACGGCACGCGATAACAGCAAGGACGAGTTGCGCACGGTGGAGATCCTTAACCGATTCGGTATTAAAATGAATGATGTGATCTTTGCCTCCGGGGCATCAGCCAAGGCCCAGGCATTGGATGATTATGAGAAAGGGCACGGCACCCGGCCGGCGCTTTTTGTGGAAGACAGTTTTCTTAATTTAGAGAAATTATTGCCTGTTCACGCGCATGTGGATGCTGTTTATTACAAGCCTGCGAATGCCAATGAAGAAGATGAGTGGGATTTTAAGGCCTATCTTGAGAAGGCCCGAACGGCCATGCCTAATGGGTTCAAGTTTGAATATTATTTCAATGCTGTGGTCAAGATACTGGAGTTGAAGGGCATTACCCGTGAGACAGCTTACGAGCAGCTGCATCAGATCCATGAAGAGCTTTTGCAACTGTCAGATCCAAAACCGGCAGGGTATGACAAATTAATTCAGGTGTTGGAGATCAGCAAGGATGGCCGGTCGTATTTGTTCCATGATGATGAAGCGCGGGCGTTGCGGGAGAAGGGGTCCAAAGACAGCGCGATGGTCAAGGACCCCGGAGGTATCGACCTTACGCCCGCCAGGATCGACTTGAAGACCAGAGATGCCGGTGAGCCGGTCACGTTCAACACGGACCCTGCCATGCTTGAGAGATTGCAAAGGGCGTCCGGCGTAACCCCTGTTATCATTGGCATTCATGCTTTGGACAGCCTCCGGGATTTTATGCGTATTGGCGAATAACCTGCGCAGACCGGCGCTCTGTGCCAGGGGCGCGTATCCTTAAAAATTATCCCGGATTTTGCACGCTTCTTAAAATAGCGTCGAGAATACTGTGCACTAAAAAGTGCGTGCCCTGGTCTGTCGGGTGCGTCAGCCCAGGACAGGCAAAAGTCCAGGATTA
>CAIOTT010000065.1 GCA_903861305.1 Candidatus Omnitrophota bacterium
AGTCCCACTATCTCTAGTGAGTTGGTCGTGAATAGAAATCTATAAAGACATCGTTCACGCACTGTTTGGTTTCAAATATATATTTTGATCTGTGGACGGGATAACCCGCTGCCTATCGTGAATTTGCCGAGGGGTAGTGGGTTTTTTACTTGGATTTTGCTACGCAAGATCCACCGCGCAGCGGTCATGAACGGAAGCGGGGACATGTACCAAATTCGTCCTTTGAATTTGGTACGTGTCCACGGATACTAATAAAGTAGTTAGTTTACCAGATAACTGGAAAGCTAAAGATGCGTTCGGGGTGATCCCGGATGTGTTTTTAGCTTTTTTTTTTGAAATTGAGAAAGCCAGCGGTTAACCGTGGCAATGAAGTGAGCGTTAAACATTAATTGAGTGAGCTGACCAGATTCCTGGAAGCGATAGACTCACAGGAGGAGAAAAAATGAGAGTTTTATTGGTTTCCGGGTTGGTCGTATTAAGTTTATTGTTTTTGGTACCTGTCTCAAGGGCGCAGGGCCTCGATGTGGACGCCTTGAGAAAGGAACTGCAGCAACTGAGGGACGAGGTGAAAGGATTAAAGGATGAGCTGAAAGTTGTAAAGGAGCAGAAACAGGCCGTTGCGGCCGCACCTGCTTCCGCAGCTGCACAAGGAACTGTCACGCGGGATGAACTGGCGGGTGTGCGTGGTGAGGTTGAAACGCTGCGCGATGACTGGAAGCGGAGTTTTGAACGCAACACAGCCCAGGCGAGTCGCGCACTTTCATTGAGCGGACTTGTCCAGACGCGCTTCAGCTCAAAGGATGACGGCGCCAACAACACCAACGGCTTCTCGATACCCCTGCTTCAACTTGGCTTTTCGGGAAGTTTGAAGAAGGATTACGAGGATGGCAAGAACCTCGATTACCTGGTGAGTTTGTACAGCAATACAACGGCGGATTCCTATCGTGTCGCGCCGCAGGATGTTTTCATCAACTACAACGTCCTGTCAACGCTTGACGCGGAATCACCCAGGCTGTCTATCACGACCGGTCAGCAGAAAAAGCCGTTCGGCCGCGATCCTCAAACTACGGAAGAATACAAGCCAACCATCAGCCTGGCGCAGTTTGACTCGAACCTTGGTTTGAGCGCTAGGGATATCGGTGTCGTTGTGAAAGGTGACCTGCTTCCCATCAATGACTACGGTTACAATTATCGCGTCCCGCTGCTCGAATATTCTCTCGGCGTGCTCAACGGGGCCGGGCAGAACGTTGCTGATAATAATAAATCAAAGGATTACGTGGGCCGCCTGGTGTTGAACGCGCCGGTGGATTACAACTCGGTATTCCGGGGCTTGTCCATAGGTGGTTCTGTTTATGAAGGGCAACAGCCCCGCACCGCCACGCTTTCCGGTGTGTCTGTCATACGCGGCCAGGGAGCGAAAGAAAGGATCGGGGCGGATATCGGGTATGTTCGCACGCCTGTCGGGTTTACGGCGGAGTACGCGCAGGGATATGACGAGATCCTCGGGGGGACTTCGGCGGCTCCGACAGAGCGCAGTATCAGGAGCCATGGTTACGCCGGAACTGTTTTCTATAACTTTGGACAGCAATTCCTCAAGGCTTCAAGGACACAGAGCCGTTACGACGACTGGTTCCCCAGGACGTACCAGCCGTTCATTCGCTATGACCACTGGGATCCGAACACCAATATTTCCAATGACGCATCGGATGTTTACACGCTGGGTTTCAACTGGTTCTTCGCCCAGACGACGAAATTGCAGTTGAACTATAACATCAAACAAACGCGCTCGGCTGCCAACGCACCGGACAGTAATGAATTACTGGCGCAATTCCAATATGGATTCTGATAAGACAAGGAGAAATATCATATGAAAAGGTTATGGAGTGTTGTATTCGGAGTTTTGTTCCTGGGAGTTGCCGTAGCGACGTCAGCCACAGCGGCTGACGCGAAAAAACCGGCCGTGATCCGCATCGGCACCGCGTTCACCGCGGGGAACAGCCGCCCGTTCTCGCTGCAGACGATCGGCGTGCTTCACCAGCAGGGTCTTCTTGAGGAAGAATTCAAGAAGGACGGGATCAAGATCGAGTGGGTATTCTTCAAAGGCGTGAGCCCTGCCGTGAACGAAGCGTTCGCCAACGACACGATCGATATTGGCGCGACCAGTGAACTCGGCGCGATCATCGCTAAAGCAGGCGGGCTCAAGATCAAGCTGATCGCCAGCGGCAGCACGCGCGGCAATTCCTACCTGGCGGTCCCCATTGATTCTCCCGCTGAAAAGGTGGAGGACCTCAAGGGGGCGAAGCTGGCAACGAGCAATGCGACGAACTTCCAGCTGGCGTTCGAACGGATCCTGCAGTTGAAGGGCCTGACGCACAAGGATTTCAAGGCCTATAACCTCGGGCCGGCGGATGGTGTCGCGGCGCTTGCGTCAAAGGACATCAACGGGGCTGTTTACGGGACCCAGCTTTTCGCGCCCCGCCGTCTGGGGCTGGTCAAGATCATATATTCGACGCGGGATGATTTCCCGGATAAATGGAAATCTTTCAGCGGTATCTTTGTGACGGAAAAGTTCGCGAAAGACTATCCCGAGGTCACGGAGCGTTTCCTGAAGGTGTTCGCGAAGGCTGCCAGGTGGGCGTCGGATGAGAATAACCGTGAGGCGTATTTCCTTGCCCAGGCCAAGACCGGGACACCCGTGAATGATATCCGCGAGGACGCAGAAGGGACCCTCTTAAGTGTCAAGAACACCCCGTTGATCGACGATTTCGTGATCGGTCATTTCCGGGATACGATCCAGTTCGCCCTGGAGCGCGGGTTGATCCGTAAGGCATTTGATGTTAACAGCTTCATTGACGCTTCATTCCTGGAAGCGGCGTTGAAGGACGAGGGGCTTGAGCATTTCTGGTCCAAGTATGATGCCGAAGGTAAAGAAACGTCGAAATAAGGATCTAAGAAAGGGATCATCATGAGCGCATTATTATCGCAAGACATCAATTATGACGCGATCAAGGACCCGCAGATCGTGACGCTTCTCAAAGGGTTAAAACACCGGCGCTTCAACGCGTACTACGCGCCGGACGCGGCAGCCGCCCGCAAGATCGTCCTGGAATTGGTCCCGGCGGATGTGAAGGTCGGCACCGGGGATTCGACCTCGGCCACGCAGCTCGGGATCGCGGATGCGCTGAAAGAAAGGGGCACCGTTGTTTACGACGCCCACAGGCGCGGCAACTCGTGGGATGACACGCACCGTTTCAGCGCGCTTTCCTACAGCCCGGACTGCCGGTATTTCCTGACGGGGACCAACGTGGTGACCCAGGATGGCCGTCTGGTCAATGTCGACGCGGTGGGCAATCGTGTCGCCGGCATGTTTTACGGGCATGAGCACTCTGTCCTGATCATCAGCCGCAACAAGATCGTCAAGGACCTCGACGCTGCTTTTCACAGGATCCGCACACAGATATCGCCCCAGCACGTGAAGATCCGCAGCACGGACCTGGGCGGCCGCCCGTTCAAGACGGGATGCGTCAAGACCGGGGTGTGCGTGGATTGCCAGGGTGAGGACCGTACCTGCAATGTGTTCACGGTCATTGAAGGAAAGCCCAAGCGGACAACGGTGCATGTTGTTGTCGTTGACCTTGATATCGGGCTGGGCTGGGACCCGTCGTGGCCCCAGGAACGGATCCAGAAGATCATCGACGGGTACAAGTCACTGGTCTGGATCCCGCCGCAATTGAAGAACTGAAGTGAAATGAATACAGCGCTCCGCGGGGCTGCGCAGGCGCCGCGGAGCGCTGGAACCTTCCGGTATAAGAACATGAGGAAAATTTCATATGGCGGCTGATCGTGTGCTGGAAATAGACAGGCTGGGGCGTAAATATCCCGATGTGCCGAGGTTCATTATCCTCAAGCTTGACCTTTTGCGCCGCGGGGCACGGTTGACCTCCCGGGCTCTTGATGCCGTGCAGAATGATGAATATCGCTTCGGCCCGATGCTGATCTTTTTTAAAAACGGCGGCAGCAAAAAAACGGACCGTTCCAATCCAGGGTCCATGTTGTTGCGTGACGGCACAACGGCGCCGGTGTCGTTTGAAGAGTATTTCGAAGATCCTTACCGGGTGGACTACACGAGCGGGAAGTTCATTCTTTACGACGGCCGTGTGCGGGTGGATGAGGTGGATTTCACGCCGCGCCCGAAATATTACGGCCATCTCACCACGAGCGGCATCCCCATGGAGTCGATCGCCAGCGCCCGCGCCCAGCGGCTGATCATTTGCGCGTACCGGCATTGCCATCTATGGGATACGGGCGACCAGTGCAAATATTGCGCGTTCTTTACCGACCTGAAAGCCTCGCGCCCGGCCTTTGACACGCCGCTGCGCCGGGGTGTGGACCCGGAAGATATTTATGAGACAGTACGTGAAGTCCTCAAGGAGCCGGGGCGCATCTCCGAGATCTACCTGACCGCGGGCATGGATTACCGCGGAGAGCATTTCTTTGATGAGGAAGTGGAGCGGTATATCAGGATCCTGCAGGCGATCGGCCGGAATTTCAAGGGCCGTTTTTCCAGCCAGATCATGGCGCCGGCGTATTCCAAAGCCCAGCTGACCCGGCTTTACCGGGAAACGGGTTTGACATCGTATTGTCCCAATATCGAGGTCTGGGATGAGCGTTTGTTCGGGTGGATCTGCCCCGGCAAGAATAAATGGCCGGGGCGCAAGGAGTGGATCAAAAGGACACTGGATGCCGTCGATATTTTCGGCAAGGGCAATGTTTACACCCAGGTCGTCGCCGGGGTGGAACTGGCCAGGCCCCACGGCTTCAAGACGGTTGACGCAGCGCTGCGCTCGAACCTTGAAGCTTGTGAATTTTTCGCCAAACGCGGCGTTATCTTTTTAAGCACGGTCTGGCGGATGAATCCCGCTTCGGCTCTCGCCGGGCAGAAGAATCCGCCGCTGGAGTACATTATCCGGCTGTCGAAAGGCCTTTATGACATACGCAAGGCTTACGGCCTCAGTTCAGATAATGACGATTATAAGCACTGCGGCAATCACGCTGATGCTGACCTGGAAAGGATCGATTGAGTATGGGGCATAATAAAAGGACAGCTGTGCTGACAGCGGGGATCGTGAGCTTGTTGAAGGACAAGAGTGCCATTAAGGTCGCAGGCACTTTGAACGCGGATGGTTCACCCTATATCGCGGCCAACGATTCGCTGTCAACGCTCGACGGCCAAACGCTGATCCTGTCCGAGGCGCTGGAAAAGTCGGTCAGCAACAGGAACCTGGTGCGCGGGATCTGGTTCGACAAGCCCGTTTCATTCCATGTGGCGCGGGGTGATGAGGCATATTACATCCAGGCTAAGGTTTACCGGTGTTTGATCGCGGGAAAACTGTTCGAGCAGATGCTCTTGCGTAAAAGGGCTGAGGAGGGGGCGGACGCGGACATTTCGCTTGTATGGGAATTCATTCCTGTTTCGGTCGAGGAGGTATCCGCGAAGGTCTTGAGAAAAGAACAGGAAGCGCGGCATCCGTATTTTGACAGGCATTTGGATCGGGCAAGTATAAGGACCGCAAACAATTGAAGGAGGCTTACCATGAGTGCGATCGCAAAGAGATCAAAGAAGGTCAGCAAGGCGAAGACGGGCAAGAGAACAAAAGAGATCTTTTATACCATTTGCCCTGTGCAGGTGGCGTCGCATGTGGCCGTCGAAAAAGGCTGGCTGGATGAGGCGTTCAAGAAGGTTGGCGTCAAGCCGCGTTTCCTGCGCGCCTTGTCCAAGGACCAGTGGCTGCCGCATTTCACGCACCGGCGCCCTGAGCTATTCCGCGACGGGGGGAACATTCCTCCTATCTGGGCCAGGTCGGAAGGTGTGGATACAAAACTGATCGGGCTGACCTTTGCCGGAACGGGCGGCAAGATCGTCGTCAAGGTCGGTTCAGGCATCCGCTCGATCAGGGACCTCAGCGGCAAAAAGATAGGGCTGTCACTGCGCCGCACCAGGGACCGGGTGGATTTCGCGCGTGCCACGGCGCATCGCAGCATTCTCCTGGCGCTGGCTTACGCGGGGCTCAGTGAGAGGGATGTCCAGTTGGTCGACATTCCTGAATTCGAAGCCAAAGAAGGCGATCCTTCCTGGTCTGTACTTTCTTCGGCAGAAACTCCGGTGGAGTTCTGGGGTAAGGGGAAATTGAAGTCGGTTGCGTGGAATGACGGGAAGGCGCTGCTCGACGGGACGGTGGATGCCGTTTTCTCAGGGCACGGGCGTTCCGCGAAACTCGAGTCTGAAGGCCTTGTGACCACCATTGAAGACCTGGGCCGTTATCCCGACTGGACAACGCAGGTGGCCAACACGCCGACCGCGATCACGGTCAATACCGAACTGGCGAAGAGCCATCCCGAGATCGTTGTGGCGTGGCTCAAGGCGTCGGTCAAGGCCGGGCAGTGGATCCGCAAGAATCCCGAGGAAGCGGCCAGGATCCTGGCGGAAGTCACTATTCATGGCTGTGTCCACCATTTGGTCCGGGACCTTGCGACTTACAATTATGTGCCGAACTTGTCTGGGAAAAGTTTGGCCGGCATTGAGGTTGAAAAGGACTTCCTGCTGGAGCACGGGTATATCAAGAACGATTTCGACGTGCGGGCATGGGCGGATGACAGCTTCTTAAAACTGGCGCTTAAGTGATCCGCCGTGGATAGGCAACGATGAGTGTCGCGCATAAATTCCTCGCGAGGTTCCTGTTCCTGTCGTTCTTCAGCGGGATATTCGTCGGGATGTCGGCGATCGTCATCAACCTCTACGCCGTGCATATGGAAGCCGGCGCTGCCCAGATCGGGCTTATCACGGGTATGCAGGGGTTCGGGGTGCTCATCACCGGCATCCCCTTCGGCATCCTGATAGACCGTTACGGCGCCAAAGTCGTGTATGTCCTTGGCGGGTTGATCGGGTCGACGGTATTCCTGTTCGTCCCGATGGCGACGACGCCCTGGACTTTGCTGGCAGTGACCTTTGTGGTCGGGTTGTTCGCGTCGATGCGCTACGTGTCGATGAACAGTATCTTTTTCGAGCACCTGGAGCTTATTGGCAATAACAAGTCCGGGTGGTACAAAGGCGCCCAGTCCGCGGGTATGGTGTTCATCGGGCCTGTCCTGGGGATATTCCTGGTCAACCATATCGGGTTCAGGTTCACGTTCTACACGATCGGGATGTGGATCCTCGTGACCGCGATCATCGCGCACGTGATCCTGACCCAGCGCGAGGTAGAGCGAGAGCTCGAAGCTTTCACCTGGCTGGGGACCGTCCACCAGTTGAAAGGCCTTCTGAAGAACAGGCTTTTGGTCACGACTTCCATCGTGGAGTTCGTCGCTCTCAGCGCGAATGCCTGTTTTTCCGGGTTCATCATCGCGATCGCATTGCGCGTGTTCCATTTGCCGAAAGAAAGCGCGGCCTTGTTCATATCAACGCAGGGCGTGGTGTTCGTGGTCACGGTCTTCTCTTTGAACGCCTGGTTATCCCGGCTAGGTGAGAGATACTGGTACATGACTGCCATTGGGGTCATCGTATCCGGCCTGTTGTTCCTCGGGTTGGCCGCGGCGCCCCTGCAGTTGTGGCTTGGCGCTGTCCTTCTGGGGGCGGGGTTGGGGATGATCAATATCGTGAACGTGGCGCGGATCGCGCGCAGCGGCCACAAAAAAGGAAAGGTCGCAGGGTTCTTTTCGCTCTTTAGCATGGGCGGAGGGATGGCGGGCCCGGTGATCGGCGGTTTTATCGGAACGGTCTACGGTTTGCAGGCGACCTATCTTTGCCTGGTCCCGGTATTCCTGGCGCTTGGGTTATATCTGAAATTAAAGGTCACGGGGCGAAAGTGGCTGGCCGCCTGGACGGCCAGGATCAGGGATGTTGCCCTTGGGCTCATTCTGCCCGTCGGATTGCTGGTGTTGTGGGAGGCCGTTACACGCCTGGGTTATGCACCGAGAGAACTTTTGGTCCCACCGCGGGAAGTATGGGAGAGTTTCTGTGAATTCGTGAAAGACGGCACGCTGGCCGAAAACCTTGGTGTGAGCCTGACGCGGATATTCTTTGGCTTTTCCTGGGGCGCGGCCGCAGGGGTCCTGTTCGGGACCGCCATGGGGAATTCGCGTAACGTGGAACGTTTTGCCGGCCCGCTGTTCCACGCGTTCCGGCAGGTGCCGATGTTCGGGTGGATGCCTTTCCTGATCCTCCTGACCGGTATTGACGAGACCTTCAAGATCATTTTTGTGGGGCTGACCGCCTTTATCCCGATGGTGCTTAATACCTGTGAGGGTGTGAAAAATATCCCGGGAGAATACCTGGAAGTGGCGGAAGTATTTGCGTACGGGCGCCGGCGGCTCTTTTGGCGGGTCATTATTCCAGGCGCCATGCCGTCGATCTTCACGGGCCTGCGCACGAGCCTGAGCATGGCGTGGATGTCGGTGGTGGGGGCGGAGCTGGTGGCCGCGAGTTCCGGGATCGGCAATTTGATGGCCGGTGCGCGCAACATGTTCAGGTACGATATTGTTTTTGTCGGTGTGATTGTCATCGGTGTTGTCGGGTTTGCCATGAATTTCATCGCCGCCAGGCTGGAAGCGCACGTGCTGCGGTGGCGCAAGACATTCGTTGAGAAATGACCTATGGCGTCAAGGAAGAAATTCATTTGGGGTGATCTGCTGGCCGGACTGTTGTTGCCGCTGGGCCTGCTTGTGCTTTGGCAGGTGATATCCTGCGCCGGATGGGTGAATGCGTCCATATTGCCGTCGCCGGTGAAGGTCTTAAAGGTCATCGAAGATTCGTTGGCGGACGGGTTCCTTCTGAAGAATCTCCTGATCAGTTTTAACCGCGTGATCCGGGGTTTCCTGTTCGGGTCCGGCATTGGTTTTGTCATGGGGACGTGGATGGGCCTTTCCAAAACAGCGGAAAAGGCCCTGGGCCCGTTCTTTCACGCGGTCCGCAACGTGCCGCTGGTCGGCTGGGTGCCGTTGTTCATCATATGGTTCGGCTTCGGTGAGTTCTCGCAGGTCGTATTTATTTCTGTAGGGGCTTTCTACCCGGTCGTGCTCAATACCTTGCAGGGGATCCGCGGCGTACGCCGCGAGTATGTCGAACTGGGGCGGGTGTTCGGTTTCAGCCGGCTGAAGGTGTTCACGAAGATCATCCTGCCGGCCGCTGTACCGTCGGTTTTTACCGGCGTGCGCTTGAGCCTGAGCACGTCGTGGATGCTTGTTGTCGCCGCAGAACTGTTTGGTGTTTCGACCGGCGGCGTGGGCAACATGATGATGGACGCGCGGGAATTTTTCAAGATGGACATTGTGATCATGGGCATACTGACGATCGGGGCCGTGGGGTTCATCATGAACCAGCTGCTCGCGGCGATCGAGGGGCATTTCTTATCATGGAAGCGGAGGACGGCATGAACGTAATGGCATTTTCAGGGAGCGGCATATGACGGAGGCGGGGAAATTATATATCCGCGGCTTGAACAAGAAGTTCAACGTCGACGCGAAGGAGATATCGGTCCTGGAAGCTATCAACCTGACGGTCGAGCGCGGTGAGTTTGTCAGCATTATCGGCACCAGCGGTTGCGGCAAGACGACATTGCTGAAACTTATTGTCGGGCTCGGGGGGTCGTACGAGGGCGATATCATCCTTAACGGGAAAAGGGTCGATGGGCCGGGCCTCGACCGGGGCATTGTTTTTCAGGACCACCGCCTTCTGCCCTGGCTTACTGTCAGTGAGAATATCGGCTTCGGGCTTGATGCCAAAATAAAGAAAGCCGAGCGTCAGGAGATCATCCGCAAGCATATCCAGCTGATCGGCCTGAGGGGTTTTGAAAAGGCTTACCCGTACCAGTTGTCCGGCGGTATGGCCCAGCGCGCGGCGATCGCCCGGTCTTTGGTGAACCGGCCGGCGATCCTTATGCTGGATGAGCCGCTGGGGGCGCTGGATGCCTTGACGCGGATGTACATGCAACGGGAGCTGGAAAAGATATGGAAAGAAGAAAGGATCGCCATGATCATGGTCACGCATGACGTGGAGGAGGCGATCTATCTGGCGGATAAGGTCGTGGTGATGTCCAGCCGTCCCGGCAAGATCAACAAGGTCATCCCCATCCCGCTGGCACGCCCGCGCGACCGGGACAGTTATGAGTTTATCCGGATCAAGGATGAGATCCTTAAAGAATTCCATCTGGAAGCGGAGAAATATTTTTCCTATTCGATCTAGGCGGTTCGATCCGCATCAGGTGTTCGCCGCGTTGGGGCATCGCAATTACCGGCTTTTCTTTACAGGCCAGGGGATATCGCTCGTCGGGACCTGGATGCAGAAGGTGGCAGAGCAGTGGCTGGTCTACCGCCTGACCGGTTCGGTCCTGATGCTGGGGCTTGTCGGGTTCCTGGGACAGGTCCCCACGTTCGTCCTGGCGCCGTTCGCCGGGGTCGTGGCGGACAGGTATGAGCGCCGCAAGCTTCTGCTCGTGATCCAGGCGTTCGCCATGTTCCAGGCCATGGTCCTGTCAGCGCTGGTTTTGTCCCATAGCGTCCGGATCTGGCATATTGTGGCCCTGAGTTTTATCCTCGGGATCGTTAATGCCTTTGATATCCCCATACGTCAGTCCTTCACGATCGAAATGGTCGAAGCTAACGACGGGAAGGACCTCGGCAACGCGATCGCGATGAATTCATCAATGATCAACATGGCAAAGCTCGTAGGGCCGTCCGTGGCGGGTATCCTGATCGCCATGGTCGGGGAAGGCTTTTGCTTTCTTCTGAATGCGGCCAGCTACCTGGCGGTCATAGCGTCCCTCCTGGCCATGAACATCAAGCCCCGGACAACGGTTCCCGTTGAAAAACATATTCTTCACGACCTGAAGGAAGGCTTCGATTATTCCCTGAAGTTCGGCCCGATCAAATATATCCTCTTCATCCTGGCGGTCAACAGCCTCATGGGGCATCCCTATATGGTGCTGATGCCTGTCTTTGCCAGGAAGGTGCTGCATGGTGGGCCGCACACGCTGGGGTTCCTGATGGGAAGCGCTGGCAGCGGTGCCTTGGTTGGAGCGCTTTACCTGGCCAGCCGCGATTCGGTACGGGGGCTGGTCGGCCGGATCTGGACCGCGTCGCTCGTATTTGGCATCGCCATCATCGGATTTTCATTCTCGACGGTGATGTGGCTGTCGATGGTCTTGCTGGCCCTCGCGGGGTTTGGGATGATCGTCCAGATGGCCGCGGGCAATACCGTGCTGCAGACCATTGTCGAAGGGCGGATGCGCGGGCGGGTGATGAGTTTTTATACGATGTCCCTGATGGGGATGACGCCCTTTGGCAGCCTGTTCGGGGGCTGCGTTGCGGATAAGATCGGTGCGCCGCACACATTGTTGATCGGCGGTGTTGCCTGCATGGCCGCGGCGCTGTTCTTTGGATATAAAATGCCGGTGATCCGGGAAAAGATCCGCCCGATCTATATTGAAAAAGGGATCATTCCTGCGGTTGTTTAGTGCGGGTCAAAAGGATATTTCGGGACTGTGCCTTAATGCTGCCACTGGTGATCGTCAGGTGCGTTCTTGTGGGCGTCAAGGGCGAAGAGGCGGATCCTGTCGCGGTCGGCAGGCTGTAACTGGACAAAATCAAGGCCCGTGTCGAAAGGGTAAAGTTTATGTGTGCCGCGGCCGACCCTGACGACCCGTGCGGGCGCTGTGATGGGATTCGCATCGAATTTCAGGCGAATTTTAACAAAGAGCGCGGTGCCGACACCAAAATGCTGTTTGAGTTGAAGGCAGATCCCGCATTCTGAAATGTCCTTTACGCGCGCGTTGTGGATCAGGATGCTTGTCTGGGTGCGGATGGAACTGTCCAACTGTACTTCAGCCCTGGGGAATCTGCGTTTGTTTTCCATAAAAAAAAGTTTAACAGAAAAAATAATGATTTGCAACCCGGCCCGCCGGCGATTGCTATCGCGTTGCTGCGGGAAGGAATGTGGTCCCGGTCATCAGGCTGGGTGCAGGCCTGTTCCCGTCGGTGAAAAAATATTTTTCTTGACATTTTTACGAGTTATCCTATATTTCTAGTCATATTTGAAATTTGGAGATCCTCTGATGAAGTTGACGTCCCGCAGTGAATACGCGCTTTTGGCCCTGTTGTATCTTGCCCGGCATGGCAGTGAAAAACTTGTGACCGTTGATACGATCGCCAAGGCGCAGGATATCCCCCCCAAGTTCCTGGAACAGATCCTCTTGATGTTGAAAAGGGCCCGGTACCTGAAAAGTTCCAAAGGCCAGCATGGCGGGTACGCGCTTGGCAAGCCGGCCGACAAGATCAGCCTCGCCGAGATCGTGCGCTTGATCGACGGTGCTTTGGCGCCTACCGAGTCGGTCAGCGTGTATTTCTTCGAGCATACGCCTATAGAGAAAGAGAAGAACCTGATCAAGGTGTTCAAGGATATCAGGGATTATGTGTCAAAGAAGCTGGAGAACACGACGCTGGCAGACCTGGTCTAGGTTGCTTTTTATTTTGCGTCATTTATGACTAATCCGATAGGAAAAGATTGTAATAAACCGGCAAGTTGGTAAGAAAAGGAGACACGATGCGCATTGATGAACTGAAGATACTGGGCGGCGTTGGCAAGAACCGCCAGCTGGACCTGGTCGAGGAGATCGTCCTGAAAATGGGCGATGTGATCAGCATCGTCGGGCCTACAGGCTCGGGCAAAACAACGCTTATTGATGACATCGCGTTGTTCGCCAACCAGAATACGCCCACCAACCGCCGCGTCCTTATTAACGGGGCTTACGCGCCCGAGGAGTTCATGACCGACCCCTCCAAAAACCCCATTGCTTTTATCACCCAGCACACGAATTTTCTCTCCGACCTGCCCGTGAACGAGTTCCTTGAGATCCACGCGGGCATCCGCCAGAGCGGGAACAAGGCCGCGGTCATTGCGGAGACGCTGGATTTCGCCAATCAGCTGACGGGTGAGCCGATCAATCCGGTGAACGGGATGACCGACCTCTCCGGCGGGCAGACCCGCGCCTTGCTGATCGCGGACGCGGTCATCATCGGCAATTCGCCGATCATCCTGCTCGACGAGATCGAGAACGCGGGCATCCACCGCACCAAGGCGCTGGAACTCCTGAAACACTATGAAAAGATATTCATCTTCGTCACGCACGACCCGCGCATCGCGCTGTTGTCGGATTTTCGCGTGGTCATGCAAAACGGCGCCATGGTCAAGATCGTGCATTCCAACGCCGAGGAATTGACCGTTGCCGAGGAGATCAAGAAGCTGGACGACCTTATCCTGCATTTCAGGCAGCTGATCCGCAACGGCGAACAGCTTGACGGGAACATGCTGGATGAGCGGCTCACGGCGTTAGGCTATGTTGGGAAATGATCCATACCATTAAAGGAGATGACACATGAAGGTCGTTATTTGCGCGGGGCCTCCGACAACGGGGAAGACAACGGTATTGAAACAGGTCACGAAAAGGCTCATCGCCGCGGGGTTAAAGGTCGCCTATCTGAAGATCGACGTGCAGTATGCCGTCGAGGACGAAATGTTCAGGAAGGAATTCGGCATACCGGTGAAGAAGGTCTATTCCGGGGAGCTGTGCCCTGACCATTGCAATGTCATGGTGCTGGGTGACGCCATCACCTGGGCACAGGATAACGACGCGGAATATCTGCTGGTCGAGACCGCCGGCTTATGCCTGCGCTGTTCACCCTATATCGAAGGGTCGCTGGGTATCGTGGTCCTCGAGGCCACCAGCGGCATGAACCTGCCGCGCAAGATCGGCCCCATGCTGACACTGGCCGATGTCGCGGTCGTGACCAAGATCGACCTGATATCGCAGGCCGAGCGCGAGGTGTTCCGGGCGCGGGTCATCAGCGCCGCGAGCGACATTGCCATTTGCGAGACCAATGCCCTTTACGGCATCGGCATTGATGCGGTCGTGAAAAAGATCCAGGCCTCATCTGAAATACAGGACCCGCTGATCCTCCGCGGCAATCCTCCGGTGGGGACCTGCACCGTGTGCGTCGGCAAGAAAGAGATCGGCTGGCAGCAGCATTTCGGCGTGGTCCGTCCGCTCGAGGGCGATATTTTCTATCAAGGAGAATAAGTGCAGAAGATATATCTCGATAACAGTGCCAGCACGCGGGTCGATCCGCGCGTTGTGGAAGCGATGCGGCCTTACTTTGCTGAATTATACGGAAACGCCTCCAGCTTGCACAGTTTTGGCCGTGAAGCCAAGGCCGTGATGGATGCAGCCCGGGCCAGCCTCGCGGCGAACATCGGCGCCAAACCCCAGGAAGTCGTGTTCACGTCATCCGGGACAGAGTCGAACAATTTCGCGCTCAAAGGCGTCGCGTTCGCCAACAGAGGCAAGGGCAACCACATCATCGTTTCCGCGATCGAGCATGATTCGGTGCTCGGCCCCGCGCAGTGGCTCCAGGGGCAGGGGTTTGATGTTTCATATCTTGCTGTCAATGAGGACGGCCTGGTCTCTGCGGCGGCGTTGGACCAGGAGATAAGGAAGGGGACGATCCTGGTGTCCGTGATGCATGCCAATAACGAGATCGGTACCATCCAGTCGATCGATGAGCTTGGCAAGGTCTGCCGTGACCGGGGAGTTTATTTCCACACCGACGCTTGCCAGTCGTTCGGCAAGGTTCCTGTTGATGTCCATGCCCAGAGCCTTGATCTTGTGACGATCAACGCGCACAAGATCTATGGTCCCAAGGGGATTGGCGCCTTGTTCATCCGCGACGGGATCGCGATCATGCCGTGGCAGCACGGCGGCGGGCATGAAATGGGCCTGCGTTCGGCCACGGAGAATATCCCGGCGATCGTCGGGTTCGCGAAAGCCGCGGCCTTGTGCGTTGAGGAAATGGACGCGGAAGATGCCAGGACCGTGGCCTTGCGTGAAAAGATCATTGATGCCGTGCTTGATACTGTGCCGTATGCCTACCTGAACGGCTCTCGTCAGCAGCGTTTGGCGAACAATATCAGCCTCGGTTTTTCCGGCCTGGAAGGGGATGCCATCAGGCTGTTGCTGGAGCTTGACGAGTTGGGCATCGCGGTGTCCAGCGGCTCCGCCTGTTCGTCCAATGGCGGCGGCCATAAGACCTCGCATGTCCTTGCGGCGATCGGGCTCGACGCTGTCCGGGCGCGGGGTGCCTTGAGGGTATCACTCGGGCGTTTTAACACGGCGCAGGATGTGGATATCTTTCTTGAGAAGTTGTCTGAAGTATTGAGAAGCCTTAAACCGCTCACATCAGTTTTAATTTAAAGGGGGGCATATGCAGAATGAAGCGTTGACACAATTACCGGGCCTGGATTGCGGGTCATGCGGGCAAAGGTCATGCCAGCAGTTCGCGGAAGTGATCGCGAAGGATCCCAAGGAGATCGAGAAGTGCATCCATCTGGATGCCAGGGCTGTTGAGGCCAGGACCGCGGAGCGTCAGGCCGTATGCGGCAGCTGCGCGACCGAGAAGCCTTTGGGATCCAAGCTCAATTGGAAGGATTCTTTGGGCCGTGAGTTTGATTTCATCCTCGACACCTTTCCGAACGAAGCCGGGCCGCGGGAAACGATCATCCCGCATAATCCTGCGCGGACGAAAGAATTGGAACTGAAACCGGGCGACATCATCATCGGCAGGCCGTTGGGGATGTCCTGCGGGTGCCCGATCACGCATTGCGGGGTGGTGGTGAGCGCGGATTATGTCAACGGGGTCGTTGTCTGGTGTGTCACCGGGCCGCTGAACCCGCGTTCCAAGGCGCACAAGGATGTCGGATATTATTCCGCCGAAGCGTATGACGGGATCGTGCGGGCGACAAATAAGGAGCTGAAGATCGGCATGCGTTACTGGTTCCTCCCGCACCGCTGCATGCTCCAGTGGCGCCACAGCGGGTTGATCAATTTTATCAACAAAAGAAAAGATTTTACGCAGATCCGCATTGAAGGGTTGTTCATAGGTTGAAAAAATAATCTTGACAAATGCGTTTCATGTGGTATATTTCTACCATCTCTACTGAGATAGTCGTGATTATAAGTCCTCAAGGACAGTGATCACAGCAACGATCTCAGGCGGGTTTTAAGGGTATAGTCCACGCAGGCTGACCAGACATCTGGAGGCCCAGGATATTTCCGGTACGACCGGAATGTTCTGGGCCTTTTTCTTTTAATAACACCAAGTGAAAGGAAGAACGTATGAGCCGTCAAACAACAGGATCAAATGAAGTGAATCGAGGGGGCCAATCTTACGGCCTGAAGTCCGCGACCTTGAGCCCGCTGGAAACACTGGGCCAGTCGATCGCCAACATCGCGCCAACCGCAACGCCGACCGTGGTCATTCCGCTCGTCTACGCTGTGTCCGGCGGGGCCACCTGGCTGGCCTACCTGATCGCGACGGTCAGCATTTTGCTGGTTGCTTCCAGCATCAATCAGTTCGCGCGCCGTTCCGCGTCGCCGGGGTCGTTCTACTCTTATATCATTACCGGCCTGGGGCCGATCTGGGGGGCTGTCACAGGCTGGGCGCTGCTCATTGCCTACATTGGCTGCGCATCCGCGGTCACGTCAGGCTTCTCCAATTATTCCAATGTGTTCCTGAAGAACGTTTTCGGTTTTCAGGTCCCCGCGGTCATCCTGATCGGCGTGAGCGTATTGGCCGCCTGGTATGTGGCCTATAAGGATATCAAGTTGTCGGCCCGCTTGTCACTGGCGCTTGAATTCGCATCCGTGTCGCTCATCCTTCTGCTGGTGGGCGTGACACTATATCGCCACGGTTTCAACCTGGACTGGGATCAGCTGACATTGAAGGGAACAAGCATCGACGCGCTGCGCGGCGGCCTCGTTCTCGCTATATTCAGTTTTGTCGGTTTCGAAAGTGCGGCGACCCTCGGTTCCGAGGCAAAAAGCCCGTTGCACAGCATTCCCAGGGCGATCGTCCGCAGTGCGCTGATCGTGGGTGCCTTGTTCGTGGTCTCATCGTATGCCCAGGTGGTTGGTTTTCAGGGCAACGCCGAAACGCTGGATAAAAGTACGGCACCGCTCAATGTCCTTGCTGACCGTGCCGGACTTTCGGCCATCGGCCTTTTCATTGACATCGGTGCTGTCATCAGTTTCTTCGCCTGCGTCCTGGCGAGCATCAATGCCGGCGCGCGCGTCCTTTTCCTGATGGGCCGTCATGGTATTTTCCATGCTTCCGCCGGTGACGCGCATCACAAGAATGAAACCCCGCATGTTGCGGTCACGATCTCGTCGGTCCTGGCGTTCATTCCGGCCGCGATCCTCTCGGTCCGTGGCGTCGGTGATTTCGATATCTACGGTTGGGTGGGCACCATCGCCACACTGGGATTCATTGTGACGTACATCATCATCTCGATCGCGGCGCCGGTCTATCTCAAGCGCCGTAATGAGCTGAAGCTTGAGCACATCGTGACATCGGGTGTGGCTGTCCTGGCGCTGGGCCTGGCGATCCTCGGGAATATTTATCCCGTGCCGCCGGCACCGTACAACCTGCTGCCGTACATCTTCCTGGGCTTGTGGCTCGCTGGTGTGGCCTGGATCGCGTACCTGCATAAGGTCAGTCCGCATGTTGTTGAGGATATCCGTCAGGATGCCCTCGCCATCGATGCGCGGTTCAACGGTTAAACACAACAGGAGTAACTGAAGCATTAGAGCGGGGACATGTTCCAAATTCGCCTTTTGAATTTGGTACGTGTCCCCGGATCTAGAAAGGATAATATGGCTCGCGGATCAGCAAATGGAAAACCGGCGCTGGTTCAGAGTGATCTCCGTCACCTGATCCATCCCCAGCATCACCCCAGCGAACACCAGGACCCGCAGGTATGGGTTTCAGGCAAGGGCATTACCCTGAAGAATATCGAGGGGAAGTCGTATATCGACGGATTGAGCGGGATGTGGAATGTGTATGTGGGGCATGGCCGTCCTGAGCTTGTGAAAGCCGCGGCCGCCCAGCTCAAGACACTCGCGTTCGCCACAGCCTATGCCGGTTCAACGAACCTGCAGGCCATTGAGCTGGCGAAGGCGCTGAAAAAACTGGTTTATCCGAATATTGAAGCTTTCTATTTTACGTTGGGAGGGTCAGATGCGACGGACACATCCATCCGCACAGCCCGGTTTTACTGGGGGGCCCAGGGCCGTCCCACAAAGCAGAAGATCATCGCCCGCAAATTGAGTTACCACGGGTCTACGGTCGGGGCCGCGTCGGCCACCGGCGTGGACGAGTTTTCCCAGGGCTTTGGGCCACGATTGCCGGGATTTTTGCACATTGAATCGCCGAACCCTTACCGTTTCACCACAACCCGGAAAGATGTATCGCCGGGTGTTGCGGCAGCGGACTTGCTCGAGAAGATCATCCTGCGCGAAGGGCCTGAGACGGTGGCCGCGTTCATCGCGGAGCCGGTGCAGGGCGGCGGCGGCGGGGTGCTGGTGCCTCCGGCGGATTATTTTCCGCGTATCCGCGAGATCTGCGACCGCTATGACGTATTGTTGATCAGCGACGAGGTCATCACCGGTTTCGGCCGTACAGGGCGCTGGTTCGCGCTTGAGCACTGGGGTGTCCAGCCGGATATCGTGCAATTCGCCAAAGGTATCACCAGCGGGTATTTTCCTTTGGGAGGTATCGGGGTTTCAAAAGCAATAAAGAAGGTGCTGGATTCTGTAGAGTCCGGGAAACGCTGGTGGCATGGGTATACGGCGTCCGGTCATCCTGTCGGCGCTGCCGTGGCGCTGGCAAATTTGCGCATCATCCAGAAGGAAGGCCTTGTTAAAAGGTCGGCGCGCCTGGGATCACGGCTTCTCAAAGGTTTGGCGCCTCTGAAAAAGCACCCGCATGTCGGGGAGGTCCGCGGCCTAGGGCTTCTTGTCGGCGTAGAGCTTGTTGCCAACAAGGCTACCAAAGAGCGTTTTCCGTCTGAACAGAACATCGGCAAACGCCTGCGCCAGGAACTCCTGGCACGCGGGCTGTGCACGCGCGTCCTGGATGAAGTGATCTGCCTCGCGCCGCCCTTGGTGGTCAGCGAGAAAGAGGTTGATCGTATCGTGCGCATTGTCACAGAAGTTATCACGGCCGTCGTCGGCCCTAAAAAAGGAGAATAACATGGCGCGCATTCCGCTGGTCCGTTATGAGGACGCATCGCCTGAGATCCAGGCTGAATATAAAAAGGTGGTCGAGAAGCACGGGGACGTGTCGAACATGAAGGCGACACTCCTGCATTCACCGGCAGCATTGCATGCCGTCCTGGAGTGGTACACCCTTTACGACAAGGTCAAGCCGGTCCTGGGCAACCGCCGCACGATCCTGTTCTGCGACGCCATTTCCCGCGAGAACGCCTGCACGCTGTGCGCGACGTTCATGAACCGCGCGATCGTCAAGGGCGGTGAGAAACCCGGTGAGCAGAAACTTGATGAGCAGGACCAGGCGGTGATCGCCTTCGGCAAACAGCTGGCGGCCAACCCCAACCGTGTTACCGACACGCTCTTCAAGCGATTGCAGGCGTTCCTGACGCCGGCGCAGATCGTTGATCTGACCGTGTTCGGCGCCATGATGATCGTCAACAACGTGTTCAACAGCGCCTTGCAGGTGGACCTGGATGCGTCGCTCGACGCGTACCAGATCCAGCCGGAAGTCGCGTTCGCCGGGTCATCGCACTACACAAGCAAGGAGGCAATATGAGCGAAAGAAAACTTCATTTTGACACATTGCAAGTCCACGCGGGCCAGGTGCCTGATCCCGCGACCGGCGCGCGGGCCGTGCCGATCTACCAGACCACCTCGTTCGTGTTCAAGAATTTCGAGCAGGCGCGCCTGATCAGTTCCGTCGAGGAATTCGGCTTTGATTACAGCCGCATCACCAACCCCACGTGCGAAGTCCTGGAAAACCGCATCGCCGCGCTGGAAGGCGGTTCGGGGGCTTTGGCGCTCGCCTCGGGTTCGGCGGCCACGGCCTATTCGATCCTCAACATCACGCACACGGGGGATGAGATCGTTGCTGCGAAAACACTGTATGGCGGCAGTTTTAACCTGTTCGTGAACACGTTCCCCAAGCACGGCATCAAGACAAAATTGGTCGATCCGGGCGATCCCGAGAATTTCCGCAAGGCGATCAATGACCGCACGCGCGCCATTTTCATTGAAACGATCGGCAATCCTGACATTAACGTGATCGATTTCGAGAAAGTGGCCCGCATCGCGGCTGAGAACGGCATCCCGCTGATCGTCGACAACACCTTCGGCACACCGTACCTTTTCCGGCCGTTCGACTACGGCGCCAACATCATCGTTCATTCGGCGACCAAGTATATCGGCGGCCACGGGACAAGTATCGGCGGGTTGATCGTGGATGGCGGGAATTTTGACTGGTCCAGGAGCGGCAAGTTCCCGGATTTCACGACACCTGATCCGGCGTACAGCGGGTTTGTCCACTGGGACCGCTGGGGGAATTATCCCGGCATTGGCAATATCGCCTACATTATCAAGGTGCGCCTGCATTACCTGCGTGATTTCGGCGCGTGCATGAGCCCGTTCAACGCGTTCCTTTTTCTCCAGGGGATCGAGACGCTGTCGTTCCGGCTTGAGCGCCAGGTGGCGAGCGCCCAGCGCATCGCGGAATATCTGGCATCGCATCCCGAGGTCGAATGGGTCAATTATCCGGGGCTGAAAACAAGCCCGTATCACGCCCTGGCGAAGAAGTACCTTCCCAAGGGGCCGGGCGCGATCCTGGCCTTCGGGGTCAAAGGCGGTTTTGAGCGCGCGAAGAAATTCATCGAAAGCATGAAGATCTTTTCGTTCCTCGCCAACGTGGGAGATTCCAAGTCGCTGGTGGTGCATCCGGCGACGGTCACGCACGGGCAGCTGACCGAGGCCGAACAGCGTCTCGCCGGTGTCAAACCCGAGCAGATCCGCTTCTCGATCGGCACGGAAAATATTGACGATCTGCTCTGGGATATCGGCCAGGCATTTGAAAGATCAACAATAAAAAAATAATAGGAAGATCAATAAAGCGGGGACATGTGCCAAATTCGTCGTTTGAATTTGGTGCGTGTCCCCGGATCTTATTTAATTATGAAGCAACAGATAAAGAAAACACCCATGTTCAAAGCGGTCGCGGTCGCGCTCGTTACAGTCTTGTTGAGCACGATCCCCGTACAGGCCGGTTATGCCCAGGTCGCGGCGCCGTCCCTGACGCCGGGTGCTTTGTTGTATCCGACGGGGGCGTTCAACCCCGCGCAGATGGTGGGATTGAGGATCGACACCCGTGACCCGTTCCACTTCTATTTTGTGATGGACAAGGGCGATGCAGCCTTGTCCGACGCGCAGAAGCAGGAAGAATACCGCCGGATCATCAAGCACTTTCTCGTGTCGTTGACGGTCGCCAACAAGGACATGTGGGTCAACCTTTCGCCCTATGAGTCCAATCGGACGATCGGTGCCAATTTTGGGTTGACCACCACGGGGCAGGACCTTCTGGCGCAGGATTATATCCTCAAGCAGTTCACCGCCTCGCTCATGTATCCCGAAGAGGACACCGGGCGTGACTTCTGGAAGAAAGTTTATGACCAGGTCTATGAAAAATTCGGGACGACGGATGTTCCGGTAGATACCTTCAACAAGGTCTGGGTCCGGGCGGACCAGGCGGAGATCTATCAAAAGGACGGGTCGGCGTTCCTTGTCAAAAGCCACCTGAAGGTCATGCTTGAAAAGGATTTCCTGGCCGAGGACCATGCCCGTGCGGCGGATGTCGGTGTCACCGCAGAGGAAGCCAATGACGGGAAGTCCGGTGCCGTGACTGCGGATGCGGTCCGCGCGATCATCGTCCCTCTTATCGAAAAAGAGGTCAATGAAGGCAGGAACTTTATCCAGCTGCGGCAGATCTACAACGCCATGATCCTGGCGACATGGTACAAGAAAGCCCTCAGGCAAAGCCTGCTGAGCCAGGTCTACGCGGACAAGAACAAGGTTGCTGGTGTCGAGGTTGATGATCCAAAAGCCGGAGAAAAGGTTTACGCGAAGTACCTGGAGGCGTTCAAGGCCGGCGTATTCAACTACATTAAGGAAGAGCAAGACCCTCAGACGCACGTAACACAGCCGCGGAAATATTTCTCGGGGGGTGCGGTGGGGGTTGAGGAGGATATTCTGGCTGACGCATCCCAGGAAGCAGCGGCTGGTTTTTTGAACAGGACCGGGCACGATATTGTTGATACCGCTCTGAAAAACCCAGACTTTTCACAGAAGCAAAGCGGCACGCCCAATGTCGATGGAATGATCCGCCACGCGCTGGCGAACGCGGACGTAACGCTGGGGCAGGGGAAGGTTTTCTTTTATGTCCCGCAGGGGGCGCCGGCGGATAATGTTTTCGTGCGTTACGCCGCGCAACATCCGTCGGAAGGTGCGGTGTTCGCAAGCCTGGACAAGCTGCAGCAAGCCCTGACGCGCGACACGGCCATTGTGTTCGTCCCGTTCGCGAGAACGGATGAATTCCAGCCGTTGATCGAAGCCGCCGCCGTAAAGAACCCCAAAACATTCCTGGCGTTCACCACGGCGCGTGCGGCAGTGCCGGCGCCCGCCGCTATTCCCTTGCCGGACATTGTTGACCGTCCCGCCGCATTCAAGGCGTATCTTTCAAATCTGCGGCTATCACCGCTGGATGACATCAGGAAGGTTGAACTTGGGGTGGCTTTCCTTGAGACGCAGTGGCTGGCCGGCAACGATGCCGAGCGCCGTCAGTATAAAGGCGTGAGCTCGTCTTCCGGCGTGTCCGGTATGGCCGATGTGATCAAGTTTTTGTTCAAGAAGAATAAGGGTATCGTTAACCCGAACATTGTTTTGATCCGTTCAGCGTACGGCGGAACTGATGCGAACCTGGACTACTACAAGAGTTACGGCCTTGATGTCCGCTATGTGACCGATCCTGACAACGAGCTGGAGGATACGCTGGATGAGAATACGATCGGCGTGATCTTCGAGTCGCCGAATAATCCGCCTTTGAGGGTCTGGGATATTGAAAAGATCGTGACAACGGTCAAGGCCCATGCGCCGCGCGCGCTGAGCATCTTTGACGGGGCATTCGGGACGCCCGCGGGCCAGCAGCCGCTCAAGTTCGGGGTGGATATTGTCGTGCAGGTCGTGACAAAGATGCTGGGTACCGGCAACTCCTTCGGTACTATCGCGGTCGCCAAAAAAGAGATCGCGGACCAGCTGGAGTATGTCCGCAGTGCGACGATACATCAGGATGACGCCCGGCGGATCTTTGAATTCGGCCTCCCGACGTTCTTTGAACGTTACAAGGTCGCGCAGGAGAACGCGCGTTATCTTGCGGCGTGGTTAAAAGAACAGAAGGATGTGGTCACATTGCTCAGTTATCCGGGGGATCCCGATCATCCGCAATTCCGGATAACACAGCGACAGTCCGAGGGAGAGAATTACGGGAATATGATCTATTTTGACATGCCCACCCTGGAGTCGGCCGGGTTGTTCGGCGAGATCCTCGCGTTCCTGAGGACACCCAGGCATTCGGTCAGCCTCGGTGAAGTGAGGACGCAGGTGCAGCTGCCCCTGAAAGGCGCGGCGTCGACAATGCCCGAGGAAGCCAAGAAGAAGCTTCCTGAAATGGGGATGACCCTCGCCGGGGTCCGCGTCTCTGTCGGGTGCGAGGACCCTGATGACATTATTCGGGATTTCAAGGCCGCGTTCGATATCGTGCGCCGTTTCAAGGGCAGGGAAAATGAATGCCCCCTGGCGGAGCTGCGTGAGATCCTGATGCACCCGACGGTCCAGCCTGACGGTAAAAAGGTCGAGCACGTGGTGCGGCTGTATCCGGTTGTCCGTCAGGATGAGCAGACAGGAGCGCTCATCGTTGAGCCGCGGGTTGAGCGGGCTATCGCGGAACTGGAACGCAGGGCGCGCGCGTGGCCATTGAGGTTCATGGCCAGGCTCGGGTTTCGCAAAGGCAAACAGAAATTGGATGACACATTGGCCTCATTGCGTATTATCCATGAAGGCACGCGGATCGACCGGCTTTCAACGCGGACACTGGCTATCCAGTCGGGGGCATTATGGAATCCGCTCGTCAATGCTTATGCTGTCACTCCGGGTGGTGAAGAATCGAATGCGTATCTGGTCCAGGGGCCTGATCCGCTCAAGCTGGGCTTCGGCGGTCCCTTGGAAGCGGGTAAGTCCTGGAAAGACAGGATCGAGGAGGTTATTTCGGGGCTGTTCCGTGTTTACGGGCGCATAGGGACGGCGAACGCCCTTGTTTTTGAGAATATTGTGGCGGCGGCCGAGGGCAGTATCACGACGGGATTGCACCAGGATGTACAGGGGGTTTCGGTGCCTTCACTGGAAACGGCATTTAATGTCCTTGCCGAAAGCTGGGCCTTGCAGCCGGTGACGAAAGAAAGAAAGGCTGTCCGCATCGCGGTGGTCGCGCCCAAAGGATCGGCGCTGTACGCGAGTGCGGAAAAGTTCCAGGATATTTATGGCGGGCTCTTCGTTCTGAAGGGGGAGAAGCGCGTCGAGTTTGTTCTCGTCGACCCGGGGACGGCCGGCGGCGCCATTGAAGCAAGTATCGACCGGCGCACGGACCTGGTCGTGATCGATGAATTCCTCGGACAGCAGGACGAGAAGGCCCGTCTTTTCAGGACGATCAAAAGCAAGGCCATGAACAGCCGCCTGGCGGTGGTCAATTCACGCGGCATCAAACAGGGTTTCAAGCCCCTCAAATTTGGCGCGGATTTTGTCATCAACGAATTTACCAACGCCTATGACGAGCCTGTAGCCGCGGCCCTGGTGAGACCGCTGGAATGGGTGACGCGATTCCTTGCCCGGCGCACCTACACATCGATCGCTTCAAGGGCAGCCATGCTGCATATTTTGCCGACGGCATTCCTCGGGATCCCAAGCGACGGGAATAAGGACGCATCCATGGCGCCCGGCGGTATTGACCTTGATGATTCGTTGCTGAATATAAAACTCGACGGGCGGGGTGTTCCTCTGCCGGTGCAGTTCCAGGACCCGGCGATGGTGAACATACGGGGGCTGGAGCCGGTCATCCGCAGCATTGTGCCGATGACGCCCTTGAACATGCCGATCATATCGCAAATTGAACAAGCCGCCGGAGGATCCCCGGCCTAGATCGTTAGATCCCACTACCCAGATCGAAGTTATCCGCGTCCGCGTTATCCCCGTAAACCTTGGCCCACGCTTTTTCATAGGCCGCCTTGTAGATCTGCTGGGTCGCCTTGAACTGTTCCGGGGTGACGTCAGGGAACAGGGAGGCCGGGCAGATCACAAAAGAGTCCAGTGAGGGATCGGACGTGAAGTTGCTGGAGATCTGGCTGAAGTATTGGTTTATCCGTGACATGGGGTTTCTTCTAGATAGAGTAGGTTGGTGTTGATTCTATCGCTTCGATCTCGCGTGCCAGGTCAGCGAATGTGACATTGTCCACGATATCGGATGTTGCCTTGTAAACTTTTTGCCAGATGGGCCGGAAGACGCATTTGTGCAAATCGCCGCAATCAGAATAGCCCTTGTTCACGCAGGCAATGGGCTCCAGCGACCCGTCCACGAACCGCACGACATCGCCGAGCGTGATGCTCTTCGGCGGTTTGGAAAGCCTGTAGCCGCCGATTTTTCCCCTGCGGCTCTCGATGAACCCGCCCCGTTTCAATTCCAGCAGGACCTGTTCAAGGAATTTTGAAGGCGCGTCAATGCGCTTGGCGATCGCCTGGATGGTGACCACCCCTTCGTCGTAGTGGACCGCGAGGTCCAGGACTGCCTTCAACGCGTAATCGCCCTTGTGTGTGATCTTCATTTATTATTCCATTATCCCTATTGGTTTAATATAGTATACAACTTCATTCATGAATGTCAAGGGGGATATTTACTATAACAGACGTCACCAGACAGTATGGAAATAATAGAGCGTAGGGTTTACGGCATATCTTGATACGCGTTCAGAAACCAAGCCTTCCTTAATCTTTTTCAGAAAAGGCTGTTTCTGCTGTTTGAGTAGCAAGATATGCCGTAAACCCGAAGCGCATACCTTGCGCTGATCGGATGGATTAAACCCACTTACCCTAGAGGGAATGTGTGGTATAAGTCATTGAAACAAAACAACTTACAACAATATTTTCTTGACACGGCTATTTCTGTTTGGTATTATTGCAACATGTCGGTGAGGCAAAATAGTTAAAAGAACTACGCGCACGTCACCGCAAAAAACTTTCTTACCATATGATTGGTAGAAAAACAGGAGAAGAAAAATGAAAGCCGAAATGCCGATGCAAATGAAACAGATGATGACAATGGGGCGCAACATGATGGGGATGCCCAGCATGGCGCCGGGGATGCCCATGGGGACCATGGACATGATGATGATCCCGCGCTGCATGTTCAAAATGGAAAAGTGCAAGGACGGCATGAAGATCATGTGCATGGCTTCCGACGAGATGGCGGCCGGCATGATGCAGAACCTTTGCTCGATGCTCGGCGGCGGCATGGTCAGTTTCCAGATGATGATGAACGGCATGACCATGATGAACATGAACATGATGATGGGCATGTGCAAGGTGGAAATGACCAAGGACGGCATGTGCGTCATGTGCACCAGCGGCGATGCGATGTGCTGCAAGATGATCCAGGATTGCTGCATGGCCATGATGACGATGATGGAATCGGGTTGCATGTGCTGCATGAGCATGAACAACACGCCCGTTTGCTGCGGCTGCGCCTGTTGACCGAACACGCATATCGTGGTAAAAGAGCCCGTCGTATATTGACGGGCTTTTTTATTTTACCCGGGACCAATCATGACCACACAGATCCAGATCGACGATGTGACCGTGGACGTTACGCGCAAGGACATCCGGCATATATACCTCAAGCTCCATTTCCCGACGGGCCGCGTGCGGGTTTCGGCGCCGGTGCGCATGGGCGAGGACGCCATCCGTTCTTTTGTCCTGGACAGGATCGCCTGGATCCGCCGCCGTCAGCAAAAGTTCCTGGAGCGGGGACATGTACCAGATCCGTCCTTTGGATCTGGCAGGATCTTCGTGTGGGGTGAGGCTTACCGGCTTATTGTCGTCGAAGGCCCCGGGCGGCCCGCCGTCAGGCAGGAGACGGGCCAACTGCTGTTAAAGGTGAAGCCGGGTGCGGGCAAGGCTGAGCAGCGGACGGTGCTTGAGGGGTGGTATCGCCGTCAGCTCCAACAAAAAGTCCCGCCCCTGCTGGAGGCATGGCAGGTAACGATGGGTGTGTGGATCTCGCAATGGGCTGTCAAAAAGATGAGGACCCGCTGGGGCACGTGCAACCCCGCGGCCCGGCGCATCTGGCTGAGCCTGGAACTTGCCAAAAGATCCCCGCGATGCCTGGAGTTCATCGTGGTCCACGAACTGGCGCATCTGCTCGAACGCCGCCACAACGCCCGCTTCCGTGCGATCATGGACAGCTATTTACCGCAGTGGCGGCAGTGTAAAGCCGAGTTGGCGGCCATGCCATTGGTGCCTGATTAGCGCAGGTGAACCTTGGCCGTCCACCACACAGACGAGCGCGCTCATGGCAAACCTATAATTAACAGTATATACTTTTAACAAGTTTGGCGAGGACGGCTAAAAAATGTTAAAAGTATGCGAAAATTTGAAGTTTCTACCATTCAATTGATGGGACGCCGTATTATGGCGTTGATGGTCCTGTTGGCCTTCCTGATGACCAGCGGGCTTGGGCCTATTCCGTCCGTCTATGGCCAGGAATTGTCGCGCCTGCCTCAGCCTGGAACACCCGTCAATTTAAGCACCGCCTTTTTGCCGCCCATGCTGGTGGGCATGAAGGTGTTCCCCCGTGAACCTTTCCGGTTCGATTTCATCCTTGATAAAGGCGACGCGGCTGCTGCGGCAGGGGACATCGGGGATGTTTCCAACCGCCTTATCAAATATTTCCTTGCCGCGCTGACCGTCCCTGAAAAGGACATGTGGGTCAACCTTTCCCCCTATGAAAAGGATCGCCTTGTTCCGGAAGGCTTTGGCCGGACCGGGATGGGGCGCGATCTGCTGGCAGAGGATTATATCCTCAAGCAGATCACCGCGTCGGTGCTTTCCCCGGAAGGTGCGGCGGGCCGTAAATTCTGGGACAAGGTTTATGCCCTGGCCCGTGAGCGCTACGGCACGATCGACATTCCCGTCGACACCTTCAACAAGGTCTGGATCGTCCCGGCGAAAGCCAAAGTATATGAAAACGCCAAAGCCGGCACCGCCTATGTGGTGGACAGCCGCTTGAAGGTAATGCTGGAAGCGGATTATCTGGCCATGGCAAAAAGTTCTGGCACCGCGGAAGTGGCCGGGGACGACATAGCCCGCCAGGTCCTGCGCGAGATCATCATCCCCATCCTCGAAAAAGAAGTCAACGAAGGCCAGAATTTCGCCCAGCTCCGCCAGGTCTACCATTCGCTCATCCTCGCGGCGTGGTTCAAGCGCAAGATAAAAGCCGGCCTTATCGCCCAGGCGTATGTTGACCGGCAGAAGACCGCGGGGATCGACATCGCCGACAAGGACGCAACCGAAAAGATATGGCAGCGGTATGTCACGGCGTTCAACACGGGCGTCTACAATTTCATCAAGGAAGAAAAAGACCCTGTGTCGGGCGAGGTCCTGCCCCGGAAATATTTCTCCGGCGGGATGAACATGGATATGGCCGGGTTGACGACCACCGCTGACAGCGCGGCAGTGGTATTCGATGCCGCCATGCCGGCGCGCTGCCTGATCGAGTCCGTGCAGTTCGATCCCTTTAGCGACAAGGTGTTGCCGGCCCCCGACCACGCCATGTTCAAGACCGTGGAGGAGGACCCGCGCGCCCGCGCCATCCGGAAAAAGACAGCGGCGACCAGCGGGCCCGACGGCACGATCGACCTGGAACATGACACCGAAGCCATGCGGCGCCTGACAGCGAACAAGGATATGGAGGCGTTACGGCAGATCGCCGCGCAGGGGATATCCGCCTCACGCGCAGATGAAATTCTGGATGGCAATTACACGGACCCTCAATTCCTCAAGGAGATATTTGACCAGAATCCGGATCCCAAGGGCCAGGGGTTCTCGGAAGCGATCGCCAATGCCATCGACGCGCTTGGCGGTGCGATAGGCCAGTTCGGCTGGGGGATCAAACAGATGCTCGCGTGGCTGCCCAATGACGGTACATCATCATTGTCGTTCGTAACGCATGATGGCGGCGGGCAGGCTTATGAAAAACGCCTCTTTCGGGGAGAGGACGGGCAGGTTTACACGACGGGCGTGCGCGCGATCAGCCTGGAGGACTTTGAGGCCAAAGCCGGTGGTATCACACAAGGCACGCGGATGCTGTTGGAGCTGGCTCAGCCGCTGTCCAAAGGCAGCTGGGACGAAGATGCCGACCGCCTGACACAGATCGGCCTGGCCAAACGGGCCATGGCGCGGTTCACCTTCAGCCGTAAGGCCGATATCCTGATACGGGTGGGCGGTGAAGAGGAACGCTGGGTCAACGGCTGGGAGTCGCGCAAGGTCATTACGGGCCAGGCGCATGCAAAGAAGGCCAGGAATGAAGATATTGTGGTGGATATCACGCCTCACCGGATCATGATCACGGACCGCGGCACGGGGATGGGGTTGGCCACGATCGCGCGGATGTTCATTCCCGGCACAGGCGGGACCAAGCAGGTGCCGCGGTTACAGGCCCAGGAAATCCCGGCAGAGCTGGAGCGAACGGCGGTGATCCATGACACAAGGGACACGGCCATCCACAGGGTCTCATTTGTCCGCAACGAAGAGGTCATTGAAAGCCGCGCGGATATCCTGCGCCGCGATGCACCGGCAACGTCCATTAATCCCGATGCCGTCGTTGCGGGAGAGCTGGCGTTGGAATTCGGGCGTCTGGCGGAGATCCACATGGCCCGCGACAAGGTGATCTTCCCGTCGGAACATAATCCGAGGGAGATCGTGCCCATCGTCGAGGGTGTGGTGCACATGGCCAGGGGGATCATGGCCTCACAGGAGGCGCTGGCTGACAAAGTGAAGTATGTCAATACGATCGTGACAGCGCTGGACGCATTGGTGGGCAGCAATGAATTCATCCGTGATATTGTCAAAAGCATCAAGAAGCGCATTGCCGAAATGTTCACGGAACAGAAGGTCGTGGAACAGTTGCGCGCCGACGGGTATGTGCTCCTGCCTGATGCGGCGCCTTACGGGCGGCTGGATGTCGGAGCGAAGGTAGTCTATCTCAACCCCGCGTTGTTTGACTGGGACGCGGTACGCTCGCTGGCCGCGCTGGGTGCGGTGCGCGTGGACCCGCAGGCGATCCGCTTTGTCCGTGAGGACAGAGGCGTCAAGCGCGTGATCCCGCTCATGGCCCTGCCGTTCCACGCTGAGGCGCTGGCCCCCTTTGACCATTTCAACCTGAAGCAATACAACTGGCAGAACATGCCCCCTATGCCTGTGATCGCTACAGATGACTTTATTGCCCTGCCATCGGCATGGATGGCGCGGTTCCTGGACCTTTGCGGCAAGCGGATCCGCAATGAGCTCAACGAGAATGAACTTACGGAATTCGGCGTCTGGGCGCAGGCGGTCAAGATCCTCAGCGACCCGTTGAAAGTGACGTCATATGAACTGGCCCAGGTGAAGGAAACCGTGGTCCTTCCCGACAGCCAAAACCGTCCGGCGCAGGATGAAGGGCACATGGATTCCGGGATCGTGAATGCGTTTTTGGTCACGCCCCCGCAGGAAACCACCCGTTCGCTGGCGGCGAAGGCTGAAAGTCCTGAAGGCCTCACGCAAGGTGAGCCGAACCTGCACTACATGATCGCGGACAATGGCAGTACGATCAGGGATATGCGGACAGAGGCGGTGCTTCATAGTTTCAGGGGAGAAGGTAAGTATATAGATATTCGTCCTTTGGGGGCGGATCATTATATGGTCAAGATCAGTGTGCACGGGACTTCACCGTTGGATTTCTGGTGCCTGGAAACAGCAGGCAAGTCGGGCCAGAGGTATGAGTTCACTGAATTTATAGAAACAAAGAACGGCGTGATCGTGTTTTATGACGACGACAAGAAAGGCGTATTTTCTTTCGATCCCGAAAAAGGTGGTCCTCTGCAGATCATCGATATGAGGGGGGAAACAGGTGCCGTGTCGTTGCAGCTATCCTGGGATCAGCAATTCCTGATAGCCCAGGGAGCCGCGCCGATCGCAGAAGTCTATGATCTGAAAAATATGAAGTATGTGACGAGTTCATGGATGTTGAATGTGAGGACAACTGCCATGGTGCCAACTGCCGTTAATGCGCCGCTGGTGCAAGGCGTGGGCGGCGTCATGGATGTTAAGAACAACATTCTGATCGAGAATTATCTCGCTTCCGATCCGCAGGGGCGGTTTTCCGTAGGGAAGAACGACCAGGGGCTGCTTGTATATTCACATGCGGATGGCAAGATATTGTCCGAGATCAATGGCAAGAAGATCCAGTCAGTGTCGTTTGCAGGCAGCATGGCCCCGAACGTCTTGTTTTCCGCAGGCATTGAAGGTAGGTCAGTCTTTGTTGGAGAAGATTTTAAGAGCACCATCGCGTCAGGATCAGGGATCTCTTTCCCCGCCCTTATTGTAAGGTCCAGCGGGGATGTTTCATTCAGGCTGGATAACGACAAGATCATAACCGCCCGCGATCCCGCGCCAGGCACATTCTACAAGCACCCTGACTTTGATTTTTTCATCGACGCCCTTGACCCGGATAACCAGAAAGCCATCCGGATATCGGATGGCGAAGAGATCCCGTTCAAGGGGCGTATCCTGAAATTCATTGAAGCGGGCAAGGGGATGGTGTTGTTCAGTGAATTTGAGGGGAAGGTCATTTCTTCATTTAAAAAGGTTGGGATTAAATCAGTTAAGGATCTGCCCGCAGTCATGGCAGGCCCCGGAGAGCCAAAATATGCGTTGGAGTTTTCGCCTGGCGGGGGGGTGCTGTTGTACTATTTTGCGGGAAACAACACAAAGTTTAAAAAAACAGAAAGTGTCGATCTGCAAGGTTTTTCCCAGGCTGTCTTTGACGGCAAATACTTCGTCCTGACAAATCCCGATACCGGCGCGTTCGCCTTCCTGGACCCTGAAAACCACACGCATCCCGTTGTGGGCTGGCTCCAGGCGCCAGTGCCGGCGGATGGTTTCGGAAGTCTCAAGAAAGGTGAACCGAACCTGCGCTATATGGTCTCGCGCAATGGTCACGCGGTCACGAGTATGAAAACAGGCAAGGAACATCTTACAACTTATACGGCTGGGTTCCGCCATATTGGTGGAGATTATTATATGACCATGAAATCTTTCGGGAGGTTAGGACCTGATGAATGGACATTAGGCACTATAACTGACGAAGAGATGTACGGTACGATGTATTCGTTCACTGAATTTCAGGAAACAAAAGACGGCAAGATAATTTTTTATGATCGCGACAAAGAGGGTGTTTATGTGTTAGATCCCAAAAAAGGCGAGGTTGTAAGGCTCTTGGACACTCAGCCGTTGGCAGCTCCCGTATCTTTACAAATGTCCTGGGATGAGAATTTCCTGATCATATTAAGTAAAAACGCGTCTTTTGTTATGCCATTAGAAAACACTCAGCTTATGTTGTTGCAGGGTGTGGAGGTGTTACACGCCATGCCGGCAGTAAACGCACCGCTCATTCAGGTCAAGGGAGGCGTGTTTGATGTAAAAAATCGCAAGTTGATCCCTGGATATATCGCATCAGATGAAACAGGCCAGCTTTCGGTGGGAAGGGATGGGGGCGGGTTGATGATTTACTCCCATAAGACCGGGGATAAATTATCGATGATCGAGGGGCATATTATCCAGGGCGTGAGTTTGATCGAAAGAAAGTATAAGAATGATGTCAAAACACTGTTGATCGCGCGCACAGAAAAAGGCGCATATGGGGTTGATGCAGATTTAAACATCGGGCGTATGCCGCCGGTGCCATTGCCATTAGAGAATATTAAGGTTCAGGGCACGGGGACGGAGCTGACGTTTTGGGCCGGTGCAGATCACATTTCAGCCATGGATCCCACCCCGGGCACATTCTACAAGCACCCTGACCTTGACCTTATCATTGACGCCCGTGACCCGGATAACAAGATGGCTATCCATGTATCAAATGGAGAAAAAATGCCGTTCAAAGGCAATATCCTGGCGTTCTTCACCAACGATGACCGGACGTGTATGCTCAGTGAACTCGACGGGAAAGCGGCTTATTCTTTCAAATTTAACGGGAATGAAGAGGTGTTTACCAGGCCCGTTATTGTGGACGATCCGCGGTCACCCCAATATTTTTTGGAGTTGCTCGACTTTGGCGGCGTGGACTTGAGCCGCGTTGATAAAGATGGCCAGCGGATAGAGCCATTTGCTCATTTGGGCAGGGATATTTTTTCCCAGGCCGTTTTTGACGGGAAATATTTCGTTTTGACCAACCCTGATACGGGCGCCTTTGCTTTTCTGGACCCTGAACGCCCTTCACATCTCCAGACAGGCTGGCCGCAGCCGCAGGTGCCGTCTGTGACCGACACGAAGCCCGATGACACGCTGGCGCCGTATGATGAGATGATCCTGGAAGGCAGTGGCAACAGGGTGTGGAGTCCGCAAATTGGTCAATTCCGCGATGGTCTTGGGGTTACCCGGCGCATCAGGGACAATGTGTTCATACAGCATCATGATGAAGGGGATTATGATGAAGAGGAATACGACACCGTGATCTGGACGAAAGAAAATAATCCAGAATGGGGCCAGAGGTGGCGCTATGTCACTCATGCCGGGGGCCTGGTGGTATTCAAAGATCGCATCACCGATGAAGAAGCCGTTTATGATGTGGATGGTAGGATATGGGTTGGAGGTGGGTTCAATGTGTCGACTGAAGCTCGCGTTTCATCATCGGGAAGGTTCTTCTTGATCAAAGTGCCTCCTAGTGCGGGATGGTTGAATGGAGGGCTCATGTGGTCCGACCGTCAAGCCACTGGCAAAAAAGTTCATTTTATTAACGCGTATCACTCCTGGAGATCCTGGGAATTCAATCCCAAAGCCGAGGTCGTGGTCGGCACTCTTGCCAATGGCCGCAAACAGGTATTTGACCTGAAGACAGGGGCGTTTGTGCGTGTGCAGGTTGGAGATAAATTCAACGATGTGTATTTTTCTCCGGATGGCTCTTACGGATTTTTCGTCCTTCCCAACGGAAAAATGGCAAGTTATCAGACATCGGATGGCAAGGTGTACGACGCTACATTTGATGAGGTGTATTATTCGGAAGACGCCGGTCATCGCTATTACGGCCAAAAGGATGGGGACAAGCTTGAGGTGTGGCGATTCGGCAAGAAGGGTGGTTTAAAGAAATATTTTGACGGAACATGGTCGCCGCCGGATTATCCGATGTACTGGCACCGCTACGACAAGCACGACGACACTTTGTTGCGCCTGGACAGGTCTTCAGGGCAGCTTGTTAAGAAGGTACAAGAACATTCTTTGGACGTTACGGATGAAGTGTTCCTGCAGGACGGGATATTGGTGTTTGACCGCTCCGGCAGGAATTTATTGGGAAGGCATGACGGGAATGATCTTGTTCTGGGTGATTGGGATTTTCAGAGAGGCGAACGCCTGGGTTCATTGAACGGCAAGGTGGGCTTTCTCGAGGACGGGCAGTCAGGCGTTCTGGCCATGATGCGGGGAACCGCGCTGGAATCGCTTGCGAACCGCCTGGTTTTTGTCAACGCCAGCCACAGCCATATTCTGATACAGCGTGACGATTACACACTGGAGCTTGTGACAGAAGACCATGTGTACAAGATCAGTCATGCTGAATTGGGCCTTTCCACTTTCGACCTCATGGCCGTCAACGGTGCCGTATTTGTGTTCCACAGTGAGAATACCGGGAAGGTCCGTTATTTCAATCCTGACGTGTATCTGAAAAACAGGAAGGATCCTTTGGCAGTTACGGAAGGGGCGCTTTTCCCCGAAGCCATGGACAAGCTTGCCCGTGCCAAGGCGCTGTGGCAGGATGTGACGGGCCAGCGCACGCCGTGGATCGTCCAGGCGCGTGCGGCTTACGCTGAATTCATGGACCTCGTGCCGGAGGAGGTGCGCAGTGAAGTGACAGCTTCCTTGAAAGGCCTTTATAACGGGCAGGAAAAGGCGTCGCTGGAACGGTTCCGCCGGGCACTGGCGGACCCGGACAAGGGCGGCGTTGACATCAGGGACATGCCCTTTGACCGCTTCGCCCGGCGCATGGCGCGCGTGCTGAAAATGAAGCCGGCGCTCGAGGCCTTAATGGCGCAGGCGCGTCATGGCGATAGCGTGCCGAGGTATCTTGCGTACCAGTCTTTGTTCGCAGGGTTGCTGGCGGTGTGCGCGGACATGTCCATTGACCTGGAATCCAACGGTTATCTGGATGAGGGGGATTTCTATGAAACCCTGGCGCTGGGATGGCGCGTGAGGGACCAAAAGACGCTGGAAGCCGGCCGCGATGTGGCGCGCCTCGTCCGCGTTTTGCGCGGGATGTACGGTGACATGTTCAATGAGGAAACGGTCCAGAATATGGTGAGGTTCCTGGCGGCGGCATCGGCCACGCCGGAGGCGCTCAAGACGGTCATGCGCCAGGCCATGCTTCTGGTTGATTTTCCGAACCCCGTGGTGCGGGAAAAATACCTTGGGTTGTGGTACGCGTCGTTCAGCGGTACGGATGTCGGGGAAAAAGCCATCCATGCACTGGGAGATCCACGCGCCGTGCAGGAACTGGGTCAGGCCCGGGACTTTGTCGTGTTTTTGACCAGCAACGCGGCGCTGATCGAAGAAGGTGTTGTGCCGGAGTATCACGGGCAGCCGCTCTTTGACGGCATCCAGGGCGTGGGCCTTGAATTCATCCAGGAATGGAGCCGTGCCAGCGGCGAAGAGCTTTATTCCATCGAACAGCTTGGGGAATTCCTCAATAAATTTGTTCAAGCGCCGCCGGCGAAGGATCAGCCTGAGACGCGCGAGGTGATCGCCAAGCAGGTGCGCCTGCAGGGCCAGCCCGGAGCGTATGGCCGCGAGATCGCGCAGAATTCGATCGACGCGAAGGCGGCGGCGTTGAAGGTCCGGATCTACCGCGACCGTGGGCGCGGGGTTATGGCGGAGGAATGGACCGATGACGGCACAGGCGCGCCGCTCAGGAAGGCGCTGGCCCTGTTGATCCAGAGGTCCAACAAGGAACGTGACGGGAGTACCACCGGGCGTTACGGGATCGGCAAGTTCACGATGTACGCGGGCGCGGATGAGGTGGAGATCATCACCAACAACGGGCAGGAAGCGTATTATTTCAAAGTGAACGTCGATCAGAAAACGGGTTACCTGAAAGTGCTCAAAGTCCTGCGCCTCGACGCCGCGCTCCAGCCGAAGGGCGTCACGATCCGCCGCATGAACCGCCTGGACGATATTTTTCCCGAGCTCGAGAAGTTCATGCGCGAGCGCATGGCCAAGGTGATGGCCGGGCTGTCCCAGACGGACAAGTTTTCCATTCTGGTGGCGGATGCTGAGGGAGCATACAAGCCAATGGATATCCACCGCAAGCAGGTTGTAGCCGAAACCGCGGTCGAGGTTAACGGCCAGTCCAGGACAGCGCGCCTGCTGAGCGTGATGGACGCGGATATCCCGTCCCAGATCATCGACGAGAAAGGCCTCAAGGTCGAGGACATCGCCGTTAAAGAAAAGTTCCTGGCCCTTGTCCCTGACAATTTACGCCATCATTTCAAGTCCCTCGGGCTTGTGATCCAGCTCCCCCTGCCGTGCACGCAGAACAGGGACAGCTTTGAGCAGGAAGCTGAGAACATGCCCATGATCCAGACCGTGGTCGCGGTGCTGTTTTACCGGGCGCTGGCCTACAAGGCGCTTTTCGACAAGAGCTTCATCCTGGGGAATGGTTTCCCGCAGGATTGGGAGAAGGGCCATGACGCTTATTGGGACAGTGTCGCGGTCGATCGCGACCCGGATACCAAGGCCCTGACGGATGCGATCAACCGTTCCGATCTCGGCAATGGCCTGCATGAGAGGCTGCAGCAAGTTGCCTTCAGGATCGACGGCCGTTCCGGCGGGATGGCCGGTATTGTCGAGAAGCTTGATTTCACAAAGTTCCTCGTGCGCCTGGAAGTTTTCGAGGGCTGGGACACAACGAAAGCGCCGCTATCCATCCTGGGCCGCCGCATCAAGGTCCAGGCCGAGCTCATGGATGCCCGGGAGCGGGAACGGTTGGGTCGAAAGTTAGGGGTTAATGTTGATGCGATCATGAGCGCGTTTGAGTCCTCAGGGGCGGTATGGCCGACGCATTATGTCAAGACGAAGTGGGAAAGGCGTACTGTGCCGAGGTCAGAATGGAACAAGGAGGATAAAAAGCTGATGATCCTGGTCGCGCATATCGGGCGTTCGCTGGGGTTTAACAGGTTTGAGTTAATGGAAACGGAAGGCATTGTTTCGGGGGCCTACATTAAGGAAATACTATCGTTCGGGAACGGGGTCATTGCCGTTAATCGTAATGTCGCCGGACAGATGTCCTCCCTGATGAAAAATGAATACCTGTATGAGCCCGCTGATGTTGTTTTGCACGAATTGGCGCACTATGCGGAAGATACGCTCAATGGCGTGCTGGTGGATAAGGGTTTCACCTCCTCATCGCTGGCGCATACGCATGACGCGCAGGGCGGGAGATTCTCGCTGGCGTTCGAGATGGTTTCGGCGGTATGGCTGGCGTATCTTTCCAAACAAGAAAAGTCCCTGGCTGAAATGCTTGAGGATGAGTCTATCCTGGATCAACTCGCTCCGAAGGATGATCATGGCCAGGCGCAGGCGCCGGGCGGTATAGACCTCCATCCCGTGGAGGCCATGCTGGAGGTTGAAGGCGCCTCGGAGGCATCGTTCCCGGTGGATCCCGCGATGCTTCAGCGGTATGACGCTGCGCCGGGACTTGTGCCCGTGATCCTCGGTGTCCGTCCCGCGGTGGACCTTTCCGGATTTCTGGGGATCACCCCCTCAGAAAATCCTTGACCGTAATGCCCAAAGTGCTAGAATTAAAACGTAAAGAGGCTCCGGGATTTCGTGAGTAACGGAGCTTGAATGAGCCCTCGGATGATTGAAAAAGTCCGAGGGTTTTTTTCTACCCCCTCCCCGTCCCTCCCCACAAGGGGGAGGGCATCAAGCGAAGCATCTTTTACAAATCCTGGATACCTTTATCCTTCTTTTGACTATTCATCAGGCCTTTAACCCCTACACGGCCAAACGGTTACACCAACAATTTCCCCCGCGCGCCAGGCCATGTTGATATTTTTTTTGCAAACTCCCGGATCAGATAGTATACTTTAAGTCTTAAACCGATCCGCCCTCATACGGGGGCCTATTTAAGAAGGGTGATGACAATGACATTAGCCGAACAGATCAGTGCAGGTAAAGAGAAGGTCGCGGTCGTGGGCCTTGGGTATGTGGGGCTTCCTTTAGCCGTTGAATTTGGTAAAACCATCCAGACCATCGGGTTTGACCTCAACTCCAAGCGCGTGGCCGCCCTCAAGAAATTTTACGACCATACCGGGGAAATGACACCCGAAGACCTCAAAGGTTCATCCCAGCTGACCATCACCGATGACCCTTCCTTCCTCAAGAAGGCGAAATTCATCATCATCGCGGTCCCGACACCCATTACCATCAACAAGATCCCCGACCTATATTGTGTTGAGAGTGCATCGGAGCTGGTCGGCAAGAACCTTGCCAAAGGCAGTATCGTTGTTTATGAGTCCACAGTCTATCCCGGCGTTACCGAAGATATCTGCGTTCCGATCCTCGAGAAATGCTCGGGCCTGAAATACGGCCGGGATTTCAAGGTCGGCTATTCGCCCGAACGCATCAATCCCGGCGACAAGGAGCATACGCTCACGCGTATCGTCAAGGTCGTTTCCGGTTGCGACGCCCAGACCCTAAACGATGTGGCGGATGTTTACAGCCTCGTCGTGAAAGCCGGCGTGTTCCGCGCCCAGTCCATCAAGGTCGCGGAAGCGGCCAAGGTCATCGAGAACACCCAGCGCGACCTGAACATCGCGCTCATGAACGAACTCGCCCTCATATTCCATAAAATGGGCATCGACACCCGTTCTGTCCTGGAAGCCGCGGGCACCAAGTGGAACTTTATCCGCATGCAGCCGGGCCTCGTGGGCGGGCATTGCATCGGCGTTGATCCGTATTACCTGACGTTCAAGGCCGAGGAGATCGGTTACCATCCGCAGGTCATCCTGGCCGGGCGGCGCATCAATGACAGCATGGGCCAGTATATCGCCCAGCAGACCGTCAAGCTCATGATCGAGGCGGGAAAAGCGGTCAAGGACGCGAAGGTCCTGGTGCTGGGGATCACGTTCAAGGAAAACGTATCGGACATCCGCAACAGCCGGGTCATTGATATTATCCATGAGCTCAAAGAGTATGGGATCAAAGTGCTTGTGGCGGATCCTCTGGCTGATAAAGAGGAAGTCAGGCACGAGTACGGGGTTGACCTTATCGCCTATAACAAGAATTTGAAAGTGGATGCCGTTGTCCTCGCGGTCAATCACAAGGTATTCAAGGATATCATGACGATCAAGGCGCTTCAGGCGCATCTTGGGTCCAAAAAGGGCAAGGGCGTTGTCGTGGATGTGAAGGGCTTGTTCGATCCTCAAAGCTTCAAGAAGGCTGGTTTGCCGTATTGGAGGCTGTAATGAGGCGCAACAATGTTTCAGAACAGCAACACGCGGCGTTGACCCCGTGTTTTTCCTTGTTCCATAGCATGGATTTCTTCGGTTGTAAGCCGAAGAACACCATCATCTTGCAGCATAAACCCTGATATATTCCAAGTATTGATGTTGTTGGCACGATAATCGCTACCATAGTAAGTACGGGAATTACCGGGACATACCCGGACATTACGTGGCAAGCATGGAGACAGGTATATGAGTAAGCAGAAGATGACGATCACAGATGTCACGGATAAACTTGGCGTGACAGCCAAGACCGTCGCGCGCTGGGAAAAGACCGGCAAGATCGGCAAGCCCAAGCGTGACTGGCGCGGCTGGCACACCTATAACGCCGAAGATTTTAAAAAGATCGAACAGTTCAAGGAAACGATCTTCATTGAAGATGGTCAGACCGAGGAGAAGGGGACTTATGCGACAGCCCGCGCTTGAAACACGTTCATTATTTGTTCTTTTTTTGTGCGCCGTATGCATGCTGCCGGCCTCTTGTGTTTTCGCGCAGGCCACAACGGCTGAAGAGAAGCCGGTAACCCTTGAAGACGTCAAGGCCATGGCCAAGGACGCTGAGCAAAAAGCCAAGCCCCAGGCCGCGGCAACGATCAAAGGCGGTTTTGATCCTCTCAACTATACCCTCGGAGCTGAGGACGTGGTGGAGATCACCGTCATGCGCCATCCGGAATTCAGCGGGACGTACGCGGTCAGCCAGGAAGGCAAGCTGCAGTACAAGTTCGTGGGCGACATCCAGGTGACGGGCATGACCAAGGTCCAGCTTGAGGCCAAGATCCACGAAATCATTGCGAAGTTCGTTATTTCCCCGGAAGTCAACGTCACGATCACGGAATACAAAAGCAAGGTGTTCTATGTGCTCGGTGAAGTCGGGCAGCCCGGAAAATATTATATGCGCTCGGAGACGATCTCGGTGCGCGACGCGGTGGTGATGGCGGGGCTTCCGACCCAGGCCGCGGCCATGCGCAAGTCAAAGATCATCACGCCCTCGGACAAGGGCGGCCGGGAGCAGATGGTCGACATCTATGGCCTGCTCTACAGCGGGGACCTTAACAAGAACCTCATGATGAAGCCGGGTGATTTCCTCTACATCCCCTCGACCGTCATGGCGAAGGTGTTCCGCGTGATCAGCCCGGTGTCGAATGCGGTGGGCACAGCGGTATCACCGACGACATCGGCGGCATCTGGAAAAACGAGCGCCCAGGACCTGGCGCGGTAATATAAAATTTCAAAAGGAGTTCTGGATGGAAAGCCAAGGATCAAGCCGATATCAAAACCCGACGGATTTTTTCAAGGTCTTTTTCCGCCGCAAGAACCTTATCATCCTGCCGGCCTACGCCGGACTGGTGCTGGGGATCGTGGCGTCCCTGCTCATGGCGCCCACCTGGCAGTCATCGACCATCCTTCTCGTCGAGGATGAAAAGATCATCAACCCTCTGATCCAGAACCTCGCGGTATCGGTAAGCGCCAAGCAGAGGATGGAGAGTATCCGGGAAGTTATCCTCAGCTGGAACAGCCTGGTCGACCTCGCGCGCAAATTGGGCCTCGACAAGAAGGTGACCAACCAGGACAACTTTGAAGACCTGATCAAGGGCCTCAAGAACAATATCCAGGTCCAGATGCGCCCGCCGAACGTGGTCGTGCTGTCTTATTTTGGAAAGACCCCGCAGGAAACCCAGCTTGTGGCCAAGAGCCTGACAGACCTCCTGATCGAGCGCAACATGAAGTCGCAGACCAAGGAAACCGACGTGGCCATCAGCTTCATCACGGACCAGCTGTCGATCTACAAGCGCAAGATCAAGCAATCCGAGATCGCCGACATCGAGGACAAGTTGAAGACACTCCTTGTTGATTCGACCGAAGAGCATCCCATGGTCAAGGAGCTGCGCGGCAAGCTTGAGACCGCCAAAAAGGAATTGGACTCCGGGGAATACGAGGTCAAGACGGCCACGGTGCCCATCAAGGCTGCCACCAAGGAAGCCCTGGAGAAGGAACTCGACAAGGTCCTGCACGAGCAGGTCCCTTCGGACAAGCCCGGCGCGGCGGAAGACCCCAACACATCGATCTACAAGATGATGCTCATGGAGAAGGCCAGCACGACCATGGCGCAGGACATCGATGTGAACAAGAGCATTTATAACATGCTCCTGCAGCGTTTGGAGACAGCCAAGATCACCCAGAGCCTGGAGACATCACGTGAAGGCACGCGTTATACGGTGCTCGAACCGGCGCGCCTGCCGCTGAGGCCCGTTAAACCCAACCAGCTGCTCCTCATTATGATGGGGCTGTTCCTGGGGCTGGGCTGCGGGGTGGGGCTGGTTTTCGTGCGCGAGTTCATGGACCAGTCCATCCTTGACATCGAAGACGCCAAGCTGAGCCTGTCGATGCCGATCCTGGGGGCTATCCCGCGCATCACGACGCCGGAAGAGCTTTCCCGTGAACGGATCAGGGCGATAACGGCTTTTGTCCTCAGCACGATCACCGGCGTGGTGCTCGTCGTCATAGCGGTTTTGATATCGCTTTTCAGAGGTATGCCTCATGTATGAGAAGTTTTACGGGTTCACGGAGAAACCTTTTAACACGAGCCCTGATCCCAGGTTCTTTTTTTCCAGCCCCCGGCATGCCGAGGCGCTGAACGGCCTGCGGTACTGCATCGAGGAGCGCAAGGGGTTTGTGGTCATCTGCGGCGATATCGGGGCGGGCAAGACCACGGTCTGCCGTACCCTCATGCGCCAGCTTGCGAAAGAGACCAAAATCGCTTTGATCACCAATACGCACCTTAGCCCGCGTGAGCTGATCGCCGAGATCCTTGAGGAGTACGGGATCGAGTCCAAGGGCGGCACGAAGCAAAAACTTTTGTCCGCGTTCAACCAGTACCTGATCCAGCAGCTTCAAGCCGACGTGAACGTGGTCCTGATCATCGATGAAGCGCAGAACCTGAGCTTTACCGCGATGGAAGAGATCCGCATGCTTTCCAACCTCGAGACCGAGCGGGAAAAACTCCTGCAGATCATTTTGCTCGGCCAGCCTCAGCTCAAGACCAAGCTCGAGGCACCGAAGATGGAGCAATTCCGCCAGCGTATTGCGTTCTCCTATTTCATCGATCCGCTCAACCGGAAAGAGACCGGGGAATATATTGCGCACCGGCTGAAGGTCGCGGGGGCCGAAGACCTGCTCACAATTTTTACCGAAGCGGCGATCGACCTGATCTACCACAACACCGGCGGCACGCCGCGGCTGATCAATCTTTTTTGCGACAGCGCTTTGCTGACCGGCTATGTGGAAGGTTCGATCCTTGTCACGAGCAGGATCATTGCCGGCGTGGCCCGCGAGCGTTCCCTTGATCACCGGCATTACGATATTGAGGCCGCAACGGCGCCTGAAGCCGCCACGGCCGTTCAACAGGAGATCGTCCATGGGTAAATTTACGGATGCGTTGAGAAAAGCGGCGGATGAACGCCTGAGCCGCATAGACAAGATGGACCAGCAGACCCAGGTCAAGTACGAGTTCGTGGCCCGCAAGACCGTCGAGTCGGACATCGACCCGAGGATCGTGGCGTTCTATGATCCGCTCTCGCCGGTGACCGAGCAGTACAGGGCCCTGCGCACGAACATGGCGCCGTTGTCAACGCCGTCTAAACAGATCAAGACCGTGGCGATCACAAGCTCCACCCATAGCGAAGGCAAGACCATTTCCGCGGTCAATTTTGCCGTCATCATGGCCAAGGACCTTGACAACAAGAAGGTCCTTCTCATCGACGCGGACATGCGCCGCTCCAAGGTCAGCCGTTACCTGGGCATCCCGGCCCACGCGGGCCTGGCCGAGGTCCTTGCCGGCACGGCAGAGGTCGATGAATGCCTCCTGCATGTGGGCATCGACAACCTGACAGTACTCCCGGCGGGCAAGGCACCCGCCAATCCCGCCGAGCTTTTGGCTTCGGTGAGGATGAAAGAACTTGTGAACAAAACGAGGGCGCGTTTTGATTTTATCATTATTGATGCGCCGCCGATCGTGCCGGTCACGGACGTGGCCATCTTCGGCGGGTACATGGACGGGGTGCTCATGGTCGTGCAGGCCAACCGCACGCAAAAAGGCGTTATCCGCCACGCGGGCATGCTCATCAAACAGGCCCAGATGAACCTTCTGGGGTATGTCCTGACCGACATCCGCTACCATATCCCGTCGTATATCTACAGGTACCTCTAGGCCGCCGCATGTGCCAGCGCCTCCTGAACTATGCGATCGCGTTCGCCTACATGGCCCTGGTGTGGTACGGCTCCATCGCGCCCCACCCTATCCCGTACGAAGGGACGTCGCCGTCATGGCATATCTTCCATAAGTCCCTGCACGTAGGCGGGTACGCCCTGATGACATATTTGTGGGCCAGGGCTTTGCCACGGAAAACACAAAACCTGTGGATCGCCGCGGCTATTGCTGTCATTTACGGGATCTTCATGGAATACCTCCAGTCCATGGTCCCCGAAAGGACCGCGGCGTTCACGGACGTATGTCTCGACGCTATCGGCGCAACCCTGACGGTCCTGGCGATCCTGAAAAGAAAATTGCCGATCATTTGACGCCGGCGCGTGAGCGTAGGGCCGGACCTCGTGTCCGCCCGGAGCGGAAAGAAGTATTTAATTAACGACAACAGGTATTTCACGTGCTTTTTAATTCTTTCATTTATTTATTAATATTCCTGCCTGTGACATGGGTGGTGTACTTCCTCCTTAATACCAGGAAATTCACCATGGCCGCAAAGGCATGGCTGATCTTGGCCTCTATTTTTTTCTATGGCTGGTGGAATCCTGTGTATGTGCCGCTGATCATGGCCAGCATCCTCTTAAACTTTTTTTCAGGAAGGGCGTTGCTTTTCAAAGAGCAAGAGGCTGTGGGGTATCGACGGAGTGTTTTGTTTTTCAGCGTTTCAGTTAACTTACTTTTGCTGGGATATTATAAATACGCTGACTTTTTCATCGGTAATTCAAACCGGTTCTTTGCTACGGACCTGCCGCTCTGGCATGTCATACTGCCTTTAGGGATCAGTTTCTTTACATTCACGCAGATCGCTTATCTGGTAGATACGTATCGTGGTGATGTTAAAGAACAAGATTTCCTGAATTACTCCCTGTTTGTGACATTCTTTCCCCACCTGTTGGCTGGCCCGATCATCCACCATAAGGAAATGATGCCGCAGTTCGACAGATTAAAGAACAAGCTGGTGGTTTATCGCAATGTGTATGAGGGGTTATTCCTGTTTTTTATGGGATTATGCAAAAAGATCATTATCGCAGACGCCTTTGCGAGGATCGCCAACCTTGGCTTTAACCATGCCGAGGCGCTAGGGTTTATTGAAGCCTGGATCATCGTGTTGAGTTATTCTTTCCAGTTATATTTTGATTTCTCCGGCTATACCGATATGGCCATAGGTTCTTCGCTATTGTTTAACATCCAGCTTCCATTTAATTTTAACAGTCCCTATAAAGCACTGGATATCCAGGATTTCTGGCGGCGCTGGCATATCACGTTGAGCCGGTTTTTGCGTGATTATGTTTACATCCCTCTGGGCGGGAACAGGCTCTCTGAATTACGGATCCTGACGAATCTCGTGATGACATTTATTATCGGCGGTTTATGGCATGGTGCAGGCTGGACATTCATATTTTGGGGGTTTTTGCATGGCATTGCACTGGTCATCCACAGGCTGTGGAAGAAAACAGGGGTCGAACTGCCGCGCGCCTGCGCTTGGGGTGTCACGTTCTTTTTTGTTATTACAGCATGGGTGTTTTTCAGGGCGGAAAGTTTTTCAAGGGCCAGCAATATTATCAGGTCAATGTTCGGCATGAATACCATCGCCTTACCGGTTTCTTTAAAGAAATTCGCATGCTTACATTTGCCACATATTTCTTTTGGCGGTGTTTTTGAGGTCACACAAGTGGGAGGCACATATTTATTATTGCTTTTAACAACGCTTGTGTTTGTGGTCATTTCTCCTAATTCAAACGAATTTTATAGGCGCATCAAGCCGAATTTCATTCATGCATCTATCTTGTTGCTGCTAGCCGGCTATCTGCTGATCAACCTTAATAAGGTAAGTGAATTTATTTACTTTAATTTTTAATGACAGCCACAACCTATAAAAAAGCAGTCATATTCTTCCTTGTTCTTTTTGCCATCTTCGTGTCGCTGAATGCCGTGATATGGTTCGGGTGGACAAGAAAAGTATTGGCTCCTGGGCACGAGGTCATGGTCGGTGATCTTTCACGGCTTGGGTACTTGCCGGATATGTCGTGTGAAAGAAAGATCCGGATCGATACACTGCCGCGACACCATGTCCCGGCGCATAAATATCGAGGCGGATCAGTAGATATGGTAGTTATCGGCGATTCTTTTGCCGCCGGCGGCGGCGGCGGAAATGATCCATTCTTTCAGGACCATATTGCGTCAATTCAGGGTTTATCTGTGTTGAATCTGCCGCGCTATAAGGAAGAAAATCAAATCCAAACAGTGTATTTGCTTCTTAACACCGGCTATCTCGACAAGATCAAGCCGCGCTTTTTGCTGATTGAGGGTGTTGAGAGGGATGTGGAACCTGTTTTTGGAGGCAGGGTCGACTCCAAAGAGCTGGTTTCGTTAAATGATATCGCAACGTTTTATCGTCAGGAACATAAAGAAGTGGTCCCGGAAGTCGGCTTTATTAATACTGGCAACTTCCAATTCTTGCTCTATGCGTTTTTGTATCATTTCTCAGATCATGCGTACATGTCATCGGCTTATCAGCGGAAGATGAGGACTTCCTTGTTCACACATCCGGCCGGGGACATGTTGCTTTTTTACAAGGACGACATAAATAATATACCTTTGATCAATAAAAACACTGTTAACAAGATCAACGGCAATTTGAACGCGCTGTCGTTGCGCCTTGCGGCGAAAGGGATCAAATTATATTTTATGCCGGCGCCTGATAAATACTCCCTGTACCAGTTGTATTTGATCCAGAAGCCCTCATTTGACAATGTGTTTGAGCTGATCCGCACATTGAGGAAAGAGTACGTGTTTATTGATGCGCTGGAGATCCTGAGGCAGTTGATCAGTAAAGGGGAGAAAGACGTATATTATTTTGATGATACTCATTGGAGCTCGAAAGCAAGCCATGCTGTCTTTTCAGCGTTTCGGTTCGAGTTGTGAGTATGGGTAATTCGATCTATAACACGGCGCGTAACAGGAAATAAACATGTCATTTGCCACATTTATCCTCTATCTCGTCTGCGTCTTCATCCGCCCCCAGGACTGGGTGCCGGGGTTAATGGGTTTGCCCCTGATCAACCTTTTCGGGGTCTCGACGATACTGTTCCTGGTCTTTGAATGCGCCGGG
>CAIOTT010000066.1 GCA_903861305.1 Candidatus Omnitrophota bacterium
CGTCCTTCATATCTTTTAGTTCGGTCTCTATCTTCTTGAACTCATCTTCGTTAACAAGAGAAGTTTGGGGCTGATTTACCGCTTTTGACAGATCTGCCGTGAGCTCCTGCACCTTTTGCTGTGCCTCCACAGCGATATCCTCGGTTTGCTCCAGCTGGGCATTGATCTTCGTGAGCTCGGCATTTTTCTCGTTGAGTTGCGCCAGTAATTCCTGCGCCTTTGCGTTGGCCGTGCCCAGGGCTGCTTTCAATCGCTTCGTCTCATCTACCAGGTTGCCGGTACGTTCGATCTCGGCCGTCAACCGGGCTATTTCCTTCTGCTTGGCGTCATCCGCTCCCTGAGAAAGGGATCTTGCTTTTTCCAGATCAACTTTAAGCGCCTTTGCTTCCTGCAGCCCCTGCGTTATGAGAAGCTCCTTGGCAAGCAGTTCTTCTTTAACTTTCTTCAACTCAACGACTTTGTCCGCAGCTTGCTGCAGTTCAAAATTCTTTTGTATAACCTCGTTGACTTTCTGGTCCAGTTCCTTCTTGCTCGTCTGGGCTTGCGTCGTGGCTATATGGAGAGCTTCTTTTAATTTCGACGATTCACGGGACAGTGCGTTGGCTTTTTCAAGCTCAGCCGTCAAGCGGGTTATTTCCTGATCCCTGCGCTCAGCTTCAGCGGCTTTTGTGGAAACACTTGTTTGAAAGGTCACCAGATCGGCTTTAAGGGACTGGATCAACGGTTCCCGTGCGTTCAATTCAGAAGTTTTCTTCTCGAGGTCGGTTTCCAGCTTGACGAGCTGGGAGCGCATCTTCTCGTACCTGTTCTTGAATTCCATGGCATCCTGTTCGACAGAATGCAGAGAGGTCTTCAGCTGCACCACTTCCGTGCTTTCTTCAGGCTTGCTGGAAAATCCAAGATAAAGGGCGTAAACGAACGCCATAAAGTAAATGCCCAGCATCAAGATCATGACCATGTTATTTCTCCCCCGTCTTCGGCTTCAGGCCGCGAAGCTTGCATAAACGTTCAAGATTCGCATCGATCCCTTTTGATTCTTTCTCTTCAACCCCAACATCGCCGAGATTGCTTTGCAACTTTTCATGAGAATACATCGATGAAAAATCGACCATTTCATATTCAGCCGCTTCCTTGATCTCCTGCAGCTTCACGTCGCGCGCAACACCGGAAAGGCCCCTCACGTCACGGAGCATGCCCTGTATCTTGCCTGAAAGTTTGTCACTGACCGCGTCAAGAGAGCCCTGCAGGAGGGTGCCCATATGTGCCTTGAACTCATCGAGCGTCATGCCGGCCGGCGTGGCGGCTGCCGCGGGAGATGCGATCACGGGTGGCGGTGGCGGCTGATAGAACGGTGCGGGTATCCTGGGCTCGGTCTTCATCCTTTTTAGACGTTTGCCGACACCATCCATCGAAGCGATAAAATCATTGAGGGATAACTCAGCCAGCATGAGGTCTTCATCGAGGGCATTGCGCGATACACGGATATCATCAAGCCTCTTTGCCAGCAGAGGCAGGGCCGTCACAGGATCATCCGTTAGATCTAAATGATTCGTGCTCATTTTCTATTCTCAGCTCCGATGGCGTTGAATAGACAACCGCGCACCACGCTGGTGAACGGTTCCCGGGCATGAAGGATATTCCCGATGGTAAAACCAAAACGCGCCGTCTTCATCTCTTCCTTGACAACATCTATAAAACCGGGGACCATGGAAGAACCACCGGCGAAAACAATATCTACGGGGTCCTTGAACTGGGGCGTCCCGGTGCTCCTTCCGAAAACACGCGACATGTTCTCGATGAGATAATTAATGTAATTGCGGTAATAGATCGCAATGGCTTCCTCTTCACGGGTCTTGAGGTCCTTGAGATTAAGGCTCTTTTCCTTGATGTGGGAGATCCTGCTCATTGGAAGGCCCAGGACTGTAGCGGTGCTTTTATCGATCCAGTCGCCGCCACGCGTGATCGAGAAAGACAGGATCGGCATCGACTTGAACGCCGCACAAATATTGACCATTCCCGCGCCGCAGGATACGCCGATCCCCGTAAAATCCTGATCTTCAAGTTCCGAAAGGACGACCGCGTAGCCTTCATCGATGATCATCGGTGAAAATCCGATACTCTTGAGGATGCCCTCGAAAACCCCCCTGTGGTAAATGGTGTCCTGGTCACGGTCAATGGGTTGCGCGGGGATCGAAAAACAGCATATCTCGCCCGGTTCGCGCGGTTCCCATAGAATATTCTGTGCCAGAAGCTTGATGATCGGGATCGACTCAGCCTCGGAAGGGTTTAAAATGCCCATATTCATGGAGCGCTGGGTTTCACGCCCAAAAATATCAGCCAACTCCAGCGCTATGGCCCCAAGGACATAAAGCTTGTCACCCAAAGCCACGTACTTGACCTTTAATTTCGTCAGAAGCTCTTTGGTTGAAGGATCGCAGCGCACTGACAGGAACGCATTGCGTTCGTTCTTGACAAAAACCCTCTTGTCCTCGACCTCGCGGCCCGCGACAATATAAGCGGTCCCCAGGTCGAGGCCGACCCCTAATCTCGCTTTTGATCTGCTGCCTTCAGTCATCGAATCAGGAAGCTGTCTGGAGCGGGCTTCTTCAGCTTTAACAGGCACTGTGTCTTCAAGGATTTCCCCGATCTCGGGAACAGACTCCTCCTCAGTAGCAACAGGTTCCGGTTTCTTAACAGGAACAACTTTCTTTACAGGCTGCGGTTTTGGTTTGGGTGGCGGTGGCGGAGGCGCAGGCGGAAGCCCTTCCGGCTTTAAGAAAACAGGCGGCGCTACGGCTTTTCCGGCAGCTCGATCGCGGATGTAGTCATTGATCGCGCGCAGTTTCGCGCGCATATCATCAATGGGTATTTCCTGGCCCGGACGGTACTTAGACGGTGTGTGTTCCTGCTCGTCTGATGGGCGCTGATCCTTGGTAAGAGAAAAATAATGTTTTATCTTATCATTTATATTTAATAGGCGCTTCCTGACCTTTTGCAATTCTTCATCGACCACTTACTTGCCTCTTTCGTTGCGGTCATACGTGATTTTTTCATATTGACCTTCTCAAACTTCTCATTCAACCTCGCTCAGACCCGCCAGGAGGCACCCTCTCGCTGTAGCGTACAGAGGTTCATCGGCAAGCCGCACATCATTGATCTCGATAGGGAACGTTAATTTCTTAAGCTCCTCTTTAAAAACATCTACAAAGCCTTTGATCATGGTAGAACCGCCGGCGCACACGATATCGATCGCCTCAGGGAACTGGGGCATTTGCTCGGCGCTCTCAAACTTGTTCTTGATATTGACGAGCGTGTAGTTGATAAGGTTACGGTAATAGATGCAGACCGCCTCTTCTTCGCGGTTGGCCGGCTTGTTGAGATTGATCCCTTTTTCCTTGATAGCTGTAGCACGGTTGACCTTGATCCCAAGGACATGCGCCACATTCTTGTCGATCCAGTCACCCGCGCGGCTCGTTGCAAAGCTGATCGCCGGGATAGTTTTATACGCGACGCAAATATTGAACATACCGCCGCCGCCGGAAATGCCGATGCCCGTGAAATCTTTATCGCCCAGTTCGGCGAACACGACCGCGTGGCCTTCATTCATGGGTTTGGGCGAATATCCGAGGCTTTTCAATGCTCCCGCAATGACACTGGAGTGATACACGATATTAAAATTCGCATCCACCGGGTCCGCAGGAACAGAATAATAGCAAAGCTGACCCTTTTCTTCAGGCTTACCCAGGACCGCTTCAACAAGGAGCCCGAAAATAGGAACGGCATCCGCTTCACCGGGGCTCATGACACCGTCTTGCATCGGACGGCGCACGGTCTTGTTCATGATATTGGCCAGTTCGAACGCGGAATCGCCCAGAACATACACCTTGTTGCCCATTTCAGCGTACTGCACCTTTTGCTTCTTGAGCATGTTCTTGGTGAATGCGTTCGCTTCAATATCCAGGAACGTATGGCGCATCAGCTTCAGCTTGATCTTGCCATCCGCACCCTGCTCGGCTCCGACCAGGTTCATCGTCCCGACGTCAAGCCCTTTTACTTTTCCCATACTCAAAACTCCTTATTTCTTCGCTTTATAGTAATGTTCCCTGGCCCGGGCACGCGTATCCGCCAGCATCAGACGGATCTCGTCGAGACTTTCCTTGGCCCGTTCCAGTTCGCTCTTGGCCTGATCCCGTTCAACGATGACACCGCTCAACTCGCCATTGACATTCTGTAGCTTCCCGTTAAGCCCTTCTTTTTCATCCTCAAGCAGCGAAACCTGATGATGAAGGCTCTGAATGGTTTTGTTCGCGCTGGAAAGCTCAAGCTCGATCTGCTCGATGCGGGTATCGCGGGCATCACATTCTTTTTCGACGGCCGTGATCTTGTTGCTCAGATCCTTGATGACCGCTTCTTTGCCTTCGACCTCATCTTCGATCGTCTTGATCTTGCCGACCGAATCAAGCCGTTCGTTCTCAAGGAATTCCAATTCTGAG
>CAIOTT010000067.1 GCA_903861305.1 Candidatus Omnitrophota bacterium
AGCATCGCAAAATCTTCCCCGCCTGAAAAATACCTGCGCGGCGCCGGCTGTTGCTGAGCGTCCACATCTTCCTTGATATAGTTGAACACACCCTGCTTGTACGCCTGAAGGTACTGTTCATAAATTTTTTCTTTGACCGCCGGATCATCTGACTGCACACCGCCCGTCCTGGCCTTGTTGGCATAAACCTGATTCAACAAGGCGTTCTTCAAGGACCGCTTGTACCACGACGCCAGGATCATCGCAAAGAACATCTGGCGCAACGGCGCAAAGTTCCGGCCTTCGTTGACTTCTTTTTTGATCTCGGGGATGACGATGTCGCGGATGACCTGTTTGGCCAGTTCCTGCGCGCCCCTCCCATTCCCTCCCAACGAGGGGGAGGGCTCCTTCGCTTCTGCCGCCATGTCTTTCTGATGGGACATGGCTTCGTAATCCGACTCCAGCATGACCTTCAAATGGGAACCGACCACATAGGCCGCGTTATCGTGTTCGAGCACCTTGGCTTTATCGGCCACGATCCAGACCTTATTAAAAGTATCAATGGGAACATCCGTCGACCCAAACTGCTCCTGCGCCTTGGCATATACCCGGTCCCAGAACGCCTTGCCCAATTCTTTTTCAGGGTAGATCATCGACGCTGTCAGCTGTTTGAGGATGTAGTCCTGCGCCAGCATGTCGCGGCCCAGTTCCGTCTTGCCCAGGTCCTCCGTGATCATCCGGTCTTTCTCGTACGGCGACAAGTTGACCCAAAGGTCATCTTCCTTGATCGTCAGCGACGCCAGGAAATACTTGATCAGTTTCCGGGATTCAACTTTAAATTCAGGCCCGTCGATCTTGAGGTGAGACTTTCCGGCATCGAGGATAAAATCAAAAAGGAGGGGATTTTCGGGATGGACTTTCAAACCCTTGATCATCACCGGCATATACGCCGGGCTTGCCATGACCATGGTCCCCGGCCGCGGCATCCAGGGCATCCCCGAGGCCAAAGCCGCGGGCATGGCTGTTGTCATCATGAACGGCATCAGTAATGAACCGGCGATCACACGCTTGAAGAGATCCATGCGCACTTCCCCTGGGAGTTCAAACCACCCGTATTACCACTAAGGAAGTATAAAATATATTTCTTTATAATGCCATGGACCGGCTTAGCTGCCTGAGGTTGATCATGTTCCCGGATGGGACAGGCATTTTCTTAATTTTTTCGTGCGCGCAAAACAAGGGGGGGGGTATTTCAAACAACTGCTCTTATTGGATCGAAACTGGCAGCGGGTTCTGTATGGGTACGATTTGCAGGATGACCGGCACCACACCAGTTAAATCCCCGCGCTGGAAATCCGCGATCATGGCCGGATCTAATTTCATCGCAATGCCCTTGCCATCCCGGGTAACATTCATGCCCATGTTCTTGGCGTTCAGGTCAATACCACCAGGGGTCATGGCGCCATCACCATCCTTTTTCTGCTCACCAGCCTTTTCTTTTCCAAGGCCTGCCTGCTCAATCATGGCATTCACCTCTTCTTGTGCAATAGAAGCCTCCTGGGGGAAAAACTCTCTCAAAGCCCCAAGAATGACCCTGTGTTGAGAATGCGCAATGATGGCCGCATTCTTGCTCAAAGCATTTTGCAGGATCTCCTGCAGAAAGGGCACAAGTTCTCTGTGCCCTCGAACAACTTGAACAAGCTGCTCAAGCTCAAATTCGCCCAGACCAACCCTGGTCGCCGCTACAAGCACCTTCCCGACCCTCTGGCTGTCCATGCCCTGCTCCAACATGATCTTGGCAACTTCGAAAGCCGGCTCTCCCTGATCAATAAAAGAAAGCAACGTCGTCATCGTGCCTCTCCAACCTTTATCGGTTGTTATCCCTCCGTCAACATCAACGGAGTCAGCACCAAACATCGAAGCCATCATTGCGTTTTGATACTCTCCCTTCCGGGCGAAGATCTTGGCGATCTCCAATAGAGCGTCAGGCTTATATGCCTGCATCGCATTCAAACTTTGCTCAATTCTGGCAACATCTCCTCTCTCGGCAGAAGCGATGGCCATCTCCCGATACATTTGATCTCTTTCTTCAGGGCGCATTGAACCCGCCTCACCACCCCAATGCTCTATGCGCGCCTTCCTGTCTACCAACTGCGCCAACGCTTCGGCCTCCTCATATCTTCCTGCAACGGTCAGTTCGTACGCCGCATGCTGAGCCGCCCACAATAAACCGGCGTTGCCGCTGTCTCTCCTGGCATTCCAGGCGTTCAAGGCTGCGGTCACCTTTTCTTTGGCATCATTAAGCAACTCGCCTGCGCTCTTCTTGCCTATCTTCACACCCATTGTTCGCGCCCCCCTGGCAAGAGCGTTGCGATGAGTCAGTCTTTTTTCGCCGCTGTCAGATACGCTTTGCCATAATTTATTGTAAAGATACTCCGCCTCTTTCTTTGCGCCCAACCTGAACAATTCGTCGGCGACATCAGCCTGAAAATCAGGAAGTCTGTGAGGCGGGGAGATCCTTTCAAAATGATCCAGAACGGCCGAACTCTTTTTTGAAAAGTACGCCAGTTGAGCAATGGTGCTTGTGAATCTGTAATAGGAAACACGGGTAACCTTCCGGAACAAATCAAAAGCCTCCTGGATTTTTCCAGCCGAGACATACCCTTCTACAACGTACATCAAGGCGTTTCCCCTGTCGTCGTCATCATGTGAAGAATTGGCAAGTTCTGCAAGCAGCGGTAATAGTCCTGGATGTTTGGTTAAATCTTCAACCTCATGCGCTTTATTGTCATAATACCTGCCTTGTGTCGACTCACGATCCCACTCTTCTAACTGCATGCGAAATCTTATAAGTCTTTCTGCAAGCTCCATATCGCTGTCCCCTACCTCTTTCAAGACAGCCAGCACCAATGCCTGCATCTTTCCCAAAACCACAGGGTCATGAATGGACACATTTATACGCACCTTTGGAAATTGCGATGTCGGTGGCACCATGGGCAGGTCTACGTTTGATGCCATACCAAAAAATCTTCCAAGAACCCTTTTAACTGAATGATTTTCTGGATCAATACTGGCTTGCCGTTGTATTTCAGGCGCTGCCGACGGCCTTTTCGATCCCATTGCCTCACGGGTTTCTCTAAATCCCTGCTCATTGGTAGCATCGATCTTCATGCCGTATGTTCGCGGATCAAAAACAAGTTCCAGCGCTCGTTGCCGGAGATCCGGATGTTTCGCCATTTCCACGATCACGTCATGCGCCACACCAAATCGCTGATCAACCGGCCCTCCATCCGCATCAAGCCTTCCTTCAAGAAGAACTCCTTGTTTATACGCATCCTCCAGCATGGTACGGCCCAACTCAAATGTCTGCGGACCAGCAACTAGCTCACCCGCAAACTTGGCCTGATCCTTCCAACGATATTCGTGGATTACCCCGGCCCTGACAGATCGGACAATTGCTTCTTGAAACATGGCCTCTAAACTTGACCGATAAAGATCTTTGATGGAAGGCGCCTTCCCACCAGCCACGACCAATTCTGTCCCATTCGTCTCCTTATCGATCCGCACACGCGCCGCTGCGATCTCTCCCGAAAAGACAGCTCCCCCTTCAGCAAGATCCTGAGTAACCTCCGGGCCATTTTCCAGCATCGCAAAATCTTCCCCGCCTGAAAAATACCTGCGCGGCGCCGGCTGTTGCTGAGCGTCCACATCTTCCTTGATATAGTTGAACACACCCTGCTTGTACGCCTGAAGGTACTGTTCATAAATTTTTTCTTTGACCGCC
>CAIOTT010000068.1 GCA_903861305.1 Candidatus Omnitrophota bacterium
CGCGACGTCGTCATTCCTGAAATTGAAAAAGAAGTCAACGAAGGCCAGAACTTCGCCATGCTGCGCCAGATGTTCTATTCGATGATCCTCGCGTCCTGGTACAAGCTCGCGCTCAAGGACGCGCTGCTCAACCAGGTTTACAGCGATCAGGCCAAGACCAGCGGGGTCTTGTCTGACGATCCGGCGGTCAAGGACAAGATCTATACCCAATATCTCGAAGCCTACAAGAAGGGCGTGTTCAACTATATCAAGGAAGACCTGGACGCTGTCAGCCAGCAGCCCATGCCGCGGAAGTATTTCTCGGGTGGTCTTCAAATTAATGCCAGGCCCGATGTAGAGGATCAGTTGGTGCCAGGTGAGGCAATCCAAAAAGACGGCGCCATGGCGCTGGAGTCGGTAAAGATGGCGGTAACGCAAGACGCGGCCGAAGCTTCTAAAGTTCCTATGCAGGGAAAAATCACAGATCCTTTCGATATTGACAAAAGAGTCGATGCGATAAAGGATTTGTTGAAGTCATTTGTTAATTCTGACGATATTTTTGATTTTTATTTTATAAGACGTGAATTGCAGCAGTATGCGGAGATCATGAATAATATTAGCCGTCCTCAGGTCACAGGAATGGAGACGCGGCGGGAGAGTTTAGATAATGTTCAAAAGAATGTAAATGCCGTTATAGCAGCCGTAGAAAATAAGTTGGCCGTGGTCATCAAGGCTGATGTCGATGCTTTGAAGAATGAGCTGTCCGTTGCGACGTTATCGGAAGAGCGTCTAAGAGCCATGGGTGAGGTTTTGAATAAGTATAAAGACATTGTCGAGAATCTTCCCAAGAGAACGCCGCAAACGCAAAAAGAATGGAACGCGGCAAGGGAGAGGCAAGGTGCGAAATATCAATATTATGATCTTACTGACTTGCTGCCGCTTCAAGAGGAGATCTCCAGTCTTCTGGATTTGATCAGATCTCTGCGCTTTGAGATGGGGTCTCAGCCTATAGGGTTAGGGACGCTTACGGACCAGGGGAGCGTGGTGAACGTGCTTCTTGATCGTGAAGCACATCCTGTGCGGATCAACAAGGAGTTGGTGGCATTTTCCGGAGTTCCCTCAGATATCTCGAAGATAGTCGTTGAGTTTAAAGGAGTCCGTTTGACTTTTGGGACCTGGCTGTATGTCCTTGAGAAGATATCTTCGGCTGTGTCGGAGAATAAACTGTCATTCTTCTGGCCAGTAACATTGACAGCTGAAGGGCGCGACGAGAGCGGTGAACGTAAAGCGGAGGATGTTAAGACGGTGGCTGACAGAATGGCCGCAGATATTGGAGGCCTTCGGCCTTCTTTGGGAAAAGAGTTTTTTTCTGAGGGCACGAGGGGATTTTCAACATTTACAGGGTTCACTGTCAAGATACGCGCCAAGTTAGGAACTTCCTTGCTTGACAAGGAGGAAAAGATACAGGAATGGCTCCGGGATGCGGTGAAGAAGATGGAAGAGGATGTCCCGGCATTCAAGGGCAAGATCATTCTGGACGCGGCGCAGGGAAATAAGTGGTGGACTCAAAATGAGTTTAAGACAAAGGAAAGTCTGGGTATTGTTAAGGAAGGGGATAAGATCGATATTGAGTTTATTGACGGGACAAGTTTCAGTGAGGTGACTTTTTTACGTGTTATCGGGAGCAAGATCATATTTCGTTCATCTGAGGATCTTCCGAAGGTACTGCCTTTGATGGAGGTCACGAGGGTGGCTGTCTACGACAAGGCGATGAAGAGCGATGCTTCAGATGCGGCCAAGGAATTAACGCCGGTTGTGGCGCATCAAGAAATGGAATCGGGTAAATATGCGATAGTATTGAACGATCTGGAAATACTCCTTAAGGTCGCTGAAAAGGATCGATTCAACGCGTATTCCAGGATTGTCTGGGAGCACAAGAATGCGGATGATTTTCTTGACTTTCTTGTGTCTCAGAGGGGGAAAGAACAGGATACAAAGCGCCGCCTTATGTTGGAAGCGGTCTTTGACACGATCTTGTCGTCGAAATTTTCTGTTACGGCGAAGCACCAATCTTCTGATCATCTTCGTTTGGTCGGGAGCGTCCTGGATGGCGTGAGAACTCATGAGTCATTCTCCGATACGAAGTATGTGTTTAAGGGTTCCAGGGAGGACGCTGAACAGGTCCGGAAGTTATTGGAAAGGATCTCGAAAGAAGTGGGTGGTTTGGATGTGACCGACAGTGTTTCAAAAGAGTCTTTGATTGTAACATTGAAATTAAATCGACGGATCCGGGTGTTGCAAAAAGTGCCAGGGTTGCGATTTTATCAGTATAAGATCAAGGAGAAGATCATAGAAACTCTGACGAACAGGATAGGTGGGATCGCGGTATTTTTCCCGGAATTGGCTGGATTGGCGGATCAGATCTCCTCTGACGCAATAGAGGGACCCAGGTTTGTTCCAAAGAAGCCTTTGTTTTCACAATTATTTCATCGACTGCTTTATTCAGGTATTATCCTGGGAGTAAGCCTTTCTGGTTGTTCACCCAAGACAGAACCGCCGGATAGCAAAGCGGTGCTGAATGGAAAAATTTCAAAGGTTGATGAAAACAAGCGCAAAGCAGCGCTCGATAACTTGGATGTGCTTATTGGGGAAAATAATGAAGAAGTGGCCTCCCTGCAGGCAGAATATCTAAAGAATGAAGATCGGTTGGGTGTGGTGGAGGACAGCTTAAGGACGTTAGACAGGGAGCAGAAAGACTATCCTCAATTGTTTAAACGTTTGAACACGGAAAAATTTAATTTAACGGCTGTTCGTGATGATCTCTTCAATAGTTATCTGCAAATGGAAAACAAGCGATACGAGATGGAGTCAGCCAGGGAGGATGTCGGTGGGGTTATAAAAGTTCGTTCGAAGCCGCGTCAGCCGGTTGATCCTGCCGAGTTACATAATGGTGGTATTGACCTTAACGCCAAAAGAATGGGACTCGATGTGGACAGGGAAGGCAAGGGTGTTGTCATGCAATTCGATCCTGCCATGGTCGCGGAGTTCCAGAAGGGGAATTTCACCGGTGTTGAAGGGATCATCCTTAATATCGTTCCTATCGCAAGTCCGCTGTCCTTGCTAGGGCTTGAAGCCAGTTCAACGGAGGGCGAGTTGGCGAAAGGTTAGGTTGTCCGGTGTCCGTATCAAGACCCTCGTCTGGCCATACCGGTCGGACGGGGGTTTATTCTTTGAATGCGTAGGTGTGGTGTTCTTTGAATGAAGGAAAGATGAATATGGCCCAGGTACCCAGGGTCAGCAGGCCCATGAGCGTGGAACCATGGAAGGCGGATCTGACGACCATATACTGGTAGTGGTTGCCCGGAAGCAGTGCGACCAATCGCAGGAAGAAAAGGCACTGGAAGAACCGGATATCCTGCCGCGGCTTGGCGAACGCGCGTAAGGTAAGCGGGACCACGCTGACACAGGAGAGAATGCTGTCAAGGATCGCGAACACATACCAGGCCCTGGAGGGCGGGTGGAGCGTGAGCAGCGTGTTATAGTAAGTATAAGTTTCGCTTTCAGACAAGGAAATATTGGCCAGGCCGCACAGGCAGAATATGGCGAAGAGCGCGACGTAGATCTTTAGTCCAAGATTGTTTGGCAAACGCATGAGTTTATTGTAAAATAAAAAACACAGGTTAAGAAATAAATTTCTATTTTGATAGTTGGAGGATAAACATGATAGCACTTCTTATCGCTTTGGTGGTCATTGTAGTCCTGGTCCTTATGGTCATTGGGGCTTATAACGGGCTGGTGCAGCTGAGGGTGAGCGTCCAGAACGCATGGTCGCAGATCGACGTGCAGCTCAAGCGCCGGCATGATCTTATTCCCAATCTTGTGGAGACGGCCAAGGGTTATATGGCGCATGAGCGGGGCACCCTGGAGAATGTCACGAAAGCCCGTCAGATGGCCGTTGACGCGACCACGATCAAGGACAAGCTGGCAGCGGAGAATGCCTTGACCTCAACGTTAAGAAGCCTAATGGCCGTTTCGGAAAATTATCCCAACCTTAAGGCCGACCAGACCATGATGCGCCTTCAGGAAGAGCTTACGACCACGGAGAACAAGATCGGGTTCGCGCGCCAGTACTACAACGATGAGGTCAATCGTCTGAATACCACGGTCCAGTCTTTCCCGGGGAATATCATCGCGGGGCAGTTCGGCTTCAAGGCCGCTGACTTTTTCCAGGTCGAGACCCCTGAGGATCGTCAGGCGCCGCAGGTTAAATTTTAAGAAGGGCTTTTGCTCCGGCAATGCCGTTCTCATTCACCCAAATAGAGCAGGAAAAGACCAGCACCATCCATGTTTCGGTGGCGTTCCTGCTTCTTTTTTATTTTTTTTCCGCACTCATCATCGTGTATGCCTGCAGCGCGTATTTTTATTTTTCTTCTTCCGATGTGCTGCTAAGGGGCGCATCGTGGCCGACTTTGAGCTGGACGACCATTGGCTGGACCTTTATTGGCGCCATGGGCGTGGGGTTTATCCACTGGCAGTACTCCCAGAATGCGCTCATTGATTCTGTAGTCCAGATGATGTCCGGGCGTATCGCTGACCCTCAGGTCGATGAGGAGAGGATATTCCGTAATGTTGTGGAGGAGGCCACTGTTGCCACCGGCGGGAAGTACCGCATCGAACCGTATATTATCCCCACGGCGGCCATGAACGCCTTTGCTTTGCAGGATTTCCAGGGGCGCTGTGTGATCGGGGTCACGGAAGGCCTTCTCAAGCGGCTGAACCGTGAACAGCTTGAGGCTGTGATCGGTCATGAGGCCGGGCATATCGCGTCAGGTGATTGCGTTGAAACGACAACGACCAGCGCGCTTTTTAAAACCTTCGATAATATTTGTGATATTAGCCTCAGGTTGTTGACCTCATCCACGCGCATCGGGTTTATGGGTGTTGCCCTCGGTGACAGGGACAGGCGCCGCGGGAATGACGGACGCCTGGTCTTATTTTTCCTTTTCCTTTTTATCCTGGCGTCCATTCTCAGGCTCATCGGTGTGCTCGGGGCCATGTTCATTTCGCGCCAGCGCGAGTATCGCGCGGATGCCATTTCCGCCAGGCTGACGCGCAATCCCCTGGCCCTGGCCGAGGCGCTCCATATCATAGATACCCGCTGGAAAGGAGGCGGCATGCCGGGGGAGACCATGGAAGCTATTTTTATTTCCAATCCCCGCCGTAGCGCTCTTGAGGGCGGTGAGAACTTTATTGCCGACCTTTTTACGACACACCCTCCGACGGAGAAGCGGATTGCGGTCCTCCTTGATATGGCGCACGCGAGTGAAAAAGACCTTGATGCCGCGCTCGCAAAGGCCGGGACCCGTTACGATACGCTTTATGCAAAACCCCCTGAGGCGCAGGCCCAGTGGATCGCCCGCAAGGATGGTCAATGGCTTGGCCCCTTTGATCTGGAACAGATGAAGGCCCAGGGGTGGATACTGCCTGGAACGCCTGTCAAGATGATGGGGCAGACGTCCATTTCGGAGGCCAGGCTTGATCCGCTGATCGCGCCTTTGGTTACGGCATCTGCGGTTGGCACCGTGGTTCAGAAAGACCAGTGTCCCCGCTGCCATTGCCCGCTGGGGTTGGAGCTATATGAAGGTGTTGGCGTCCTGACATGCACCTTGTGCGGGGGGTACCTGATCAAGGAACTTGATGTGCTCCAGATCGTGCATACGCGCGAGAAGGAATTTGATGCCCGCATCGCCGACATGGGGCAGCTTATCCGCCGTCAGGCGCGGGTCCTCAAGCAGAATCCTTTTGACGCGGTTTTTGATGAAAAAAGCATCGTGTGCCCCTCATGCCTGGACGATGAAAAACACATGCACCGCCGTTTTGTCAGTCCGCAATTCCCCGTTGAGGTCGACAAGTGCCCTTCCTGCGCCCGGGTCTGGTTCGACAAGGACGAGATCGAGGTGCTGCAGTACCTTTATGAGCAGGATCATCCTGACGGGGCGCCGGCGTGACCCCGTCTCTTTCGCGCGCAGCCATATTCAGAGATCTCTGCCCATGGACTTGTCCCGGCATTCTATCCAGTATTTGAAAGGCGTCGGGCCCGCGCGCGCGAAACTTTTTGAGAACCTCGGCGTGCGCACGGTCGAGGACCTTCTTTATCTCTTCCCTAACCGTTACGAGGACCGCAGCAAGCTCACGCCTGTAGCCCGGTTGCTGCCCGGTGAGTGGCAAACCACGACGGGTGAAATACTGGCCAAGGGCGGCCGGCGAACGTTCTACAACAAAAAACATGTGTTCGAGGTCGAGGTCGGCGATGAAACCGGACGGGTAAAATGCGTCTGGTTCAATCAACCCTGGCTTGAGAATTATATTCATGTCGGTGATGAGGTTGTCTTGCATGGGCGGGTGGAGTTGTTCAAGGAGCGGTTGCAGCTGGTGGCCCCTGAGTATGAGATCATTGCGCCGCAGGATCAGCGTTTGAGCATGGGACGCATTGTGCCGATCTATCCCTTGACCAAGGGGATGGGGCAGAGATATTTGCGCAAGCTCATGGCCCTGGCCCTGGAGCTTCATGCAGCGGACCTGGTTGAGGTGATCCCTTCCGATATCCTGGAACGCCAGGGGCTTGAACCGGTCAACCGTTGTATTTCACAGTTGCATTTCCCCGATACCGAACAGGCTCAGGATGCGGCGGATCGCAGGGTCTCTTTTGAGGAATTCTTTTTCTTTCAGATATGCGTTATTTTGCGCCGGATGAGCATGGCAAAGACGCAGGGTTTTGCCCACAAGATCCCCAGGGACCTGGAAGAAAGGTTCAAAGCCGGGTTTCCTTTTGCCCTGACCCCGGCGCAACAGAAAGCCATGGTCCAGATCAGGGAGGATATGGCCGCGCCCCGTCCCATGCTGCGTTTGTTGCAGGGGGATGTGGGGTGTGGAAAGACCGTTGTCGCCTTATTCGGCTGTTGCGTGGCCAGGGGGAACGGAAAACAGTCGGCCATCATGGCTCCGACGGAAATACTCGCCCGCCAGCATTTCATGACCCTTTCAGGTTATCTTGCAGGGCCTGCTTTCAACAAAGCGCGTATAGCCCTCCTTGACAGCACCCTCAAGAAGAACGACCGTAAGGCAGTTCATGACGCAGTGTCCAGGGGGGAGGTGGATATTGTTGTTGGGACCCACGCGCTGATAGAGTCGGAGGTCGTCTTCAAGGACCTTGCTTATGTGGTGATCGATGAGCAGCATAAATTCGGTGTCAAGCAACGGGCGCTTTTATCGTCCAAGGGCAAGAATCCCGACGTCCTGGTCATGACCGCTACGCCTATCCCTCGCTCTTTGTGCCTGACGTTGTACGGCGATCTTGATGTTTCTGTTATCGGGGAAAAGCCCGCGGGGCGAGGGGAGATCAAGACGTACCATTGCGTGGGGGAGCAGGCCGAGGGCGTTTATCGGCGTGTCGCGGAATGGGTCGGCAAGGGAACCCAGGCGTATATCGTTTATCCCATTATTGAAGAATCTGAAAAAGCTGATCTCAAGGCCGCGGTCGATATGTATGAACATTTCAGGAAGAACGAGTTCAAGGATTTTCGCGTGGGGCTTGTCCATGGGCGGATGCCCCGGGAAGAGGCGCGAACTGTCATGGACAAGTTCCAGGCACACGCCATCGACATCCTTGTCACCACGACCGTGCTGGAGGTGGGGATCGACGTGCCCGGCGCTAATGTGATGGTCATTGAACATGCTGAACGTTTCGGGCTTTCGCAGCTGCATCAACTCCGCGGACGTATCGGCCGCGGTGCCAAGAACGCGGTTTGCATCCTTCTCGGAGATCCGCGGACCGAGGATGGGAAAAAAAGGATCGAGGCTGTTGTCGGGACCACGGATGGTTTCAGGATCGCGGAGTATGACCTTGAGATCCGCGGACCCGGGCAGTATTTTGGGCGTCACCAGCACGGGCTGAATGAATTAAAGGTGGTCAATCCGTTGACCCACATCCACGTCCTGGAAGCTGCCCGCCAGGAGGCTGTTGCGCTGGTGAAGGCGGACCCTTTGTTAAAGCGTAATAAGCTGGTCCGTGAGACCATTCATCAACGTTATCCCGAGTATTTGGAAAGGGTGTTGGCTGGTTAAAGGTCTTGCAAACAATAAATTTATAGAAATTTCGCGGATTTCAGGATTTCTGGTATAATCTAAAAATTACCCAAGGAGGGGATTATGATCAAAGCAAAAAATATCGAGTTATTACAGGATGAGAGAGCGCAGCAGGAGATCAGCCGTCATCGGTGGATCGAGAGTGAAAAGGCCGGACAGGATATCGGGTATGACAAGGCCGCCGGAGATTGGCTCAATCTCTATTCAGATGGCTGGTTGGCATATAATAAGTCTGTGCAGGAGCCCAAGCGCGAAGCGAAGAAGGTTGTTGCTGAAGTTAAGAAAGTCGTAAAAAGAAAATAAGATCGCAACGCTCTGTCTTGTTCTTCAAGGGCACAAGCCTGTCAACGGGCTTGTGCTCTTTTGCTTTCAAATCATTTGCCGCTGCCTTGTAAAGCGTTTGGAAAATATCATGGCTTCGTGTGTTTTTGTCATGAAAGATTTTCCAACCCTTGCCAGGAAACGGTTGGGAAGAAAGCGCCAGAGTTTGAGCATCCCTTTTGAGTCTCTAGATCTGTTGGCTGTATCCATGGATTCTGCTCCTTTTTGATGCGTGAGGGGATGTTACATTGAATATCGTTCATATTTATTATAATCCTGTGTTATAATTCCGGCTATGAAAATCATATCAGGGGAATATTCCGGGCGGAATTTTTATATGCCCGCGCATATACGGCCTACGCAGAATTTTCTGCGCAAGGCAGTGTTTGATATTATCGGGCATGATCTGCAGGGATTGCGTTTCCTGGACCTTTTTTCAGGCAGCGGGGCGGTTGCTTTGGAGGCCCTATCTTGCGGCGCTGCAGAGGTTTGCATGGTCGAGCGTGATCCGAAGTGCGTTGAGACCATACGCGAGAATGTGATGCTGTTAAATCCAGCCGGACGGGGTTTGAAGGCTGAGGTTGTTGCTCAGGATGCTTTCGCGGCGGTTAAGGCATTTGCCCGTGAAGGCCGGTGCTTTGACATCGCATTTTTTGACCCTCCTTTTGACCAGAAACTGGGAAGAAAAGCCTTGAAAACGCTCATGGCACATGATATATTAGCGCCTCATTCTTACGTCATCGCGCAGTATGGCCTTGACGAGAAGCTCGAACAGCCTGAAGGCCACTTCAGCATCATCAAGCATAAAAAATACGGCAGTTCATGGTTAACCGTGTTGGAACGCGGTGCGCAGGATTGAGGCTTTCATGGGAAAAATAGCGATCTATCCTGGCAGTTTTGATCCCGTGACCTATGGGCATCTTGATGTCCTTCAGCGAGCGGCCGCTATCTTTGGAAATGTGATCATTGCGGTAGCCAATAACACCAGCAAGAACTACATTTTTAGCCTGAAAGAGCGTGTCCAATTGCTTGAGGAAGCGACGTCGGGCATGAAGGGTGTCAAGGTTGAAAGTTTTGACGGTCTGGTTATAGATTACGCGCATTTGAAAAAGACCAATGTCCTGATCCGTGGTATGCGTATGACCTCGGATTTCGATTATGAGTTCCAGATCGCGCTGACGAATCGCCGTCTGGCCCAGGACATTGAAACGGTCTTTCTGATGCCGTCGGGACCGCATTCGTTCCTTTCATCATCGCTGTTGAAGGAAGTAGCGGTATTCAAGGGGGATATTTCTTCTTTCGTGCCCCCTTGTGTGGCAAAAGCCTTGAAAGAACGCTTGAAAAAATGAAGATCCGTATCCGCGATATCGTTAGCGGAGGCCTAAGGATCGATCATACGGTCAAGGCTCAAGAGATCGACCTGGTTGAAGAAGAGTTCATTGATCCGGATTCCGCCCTTAGGGTTGTGGCGGATCTGCAGAAGGTCAATAATTTTGTTCTGGCAAAGATCCGTGTCACGTTCGTTGCCGAGAACCATTGCGCGCGTTGCCTTGAACGGTTGAGCCGTGAAACGCAGATGGACCTGGAGATTGATTTCGAGTTTGATCCGGGTGAGGAATGGCTTGACCTTGGAAGCCGCGTGCGTGAAGAGTTGCTTATGGGGGTTTTACCGCGCGCGTTATGCCGCGAGGATTGCAAAGGGCTTTGCCAGGGTTGTGGGGTGGATCTCAACACGGAACCATGTGAATGTAAAGCTCCGCACAAGGCGGGGCAGGACAATAAGGAGTAAGTGACATGCCGCATCCAAAAAGACAACATTCGAAATCACGTTCCCGCAAGCGCCGCACGCACCAGGGCCTTGAGGTGATCGCTGCCGCGGCTACCGGAGCCGGCAGCAAGGCAGGGTTCAGCCATCGTGTGTGCCCGATCACCGGGTGCTACAAGGGCCGCCAGGTCATTGAAATAAAGCCCAAAAAGACCAAAGCTTAACGCATTGCGCCTCATTCAAAGGAGTCGGCCTTGAGGATCGTTGTTGACGCCATGGGCGGCGATTATGCGCCCCAGAATGTCATCGCAGGGGTTGTTGACGCTGTCAAAGAATTCGAGGTAACGGTCGCTCTCGTCGGTATTGAGGACAGGGTCAGGGCCGAACTTTCCAAATATTCCTATCCCAACGACAGGATCCAGGTCATTCATGCGTCCGAAGTGGTCAGCATGGATGACAGTCCTGTCGATGTCATCCGCAGGAAGAAAGATTCTTCTATTGCCGTGGGGATCAATCTTCTGAAAAACCCGGGTTATGATGCATTCGTTTCCGCCGGTAACACGGGGGCTGTTGTGGCTGCGGCTACATTTTATCTGCGCATGATCGAAGGCGTGGACAGGCCCGGTATCGGGCTTCTGATCCCTCAGGTCAATGGCCATGCATTTTTGATCGACGTGGGTGCGAACTCTGAACCAAAGCCCGAGCATTTGTACCAGTATGGCCATATGGCGCGCGCGTATATGCAAAGCGTCATGGGGGTTGAGAATCCTACGGTAGGCCTTGTGAATATCGGCCAGGAAGAGGGCAAGGGGTCCGGGTTCGACAAACAGGCGTACCAGCTCTTGCACGATAAGGTCCCGGGTTTCATTGGCAATGTTGAACCGAACCAGATATTCGTCGGCAAGGCGGATTGCATTGTCTGCAGCGGTTTCGTGGGGAATGTCATCATCAAGATGTCTGAAGGTTTGATGGAATCGGCGGGCACGGTCCTCAAACGCGAGATCAAGAAGAATCCTCTGGCCATGCTCGGCGCGCTTTTGATGCAGGGTGTGCTCAAAGGCGTGAAGAAGGACATGGATTATTCCGAGTACGGCGGCGCACCGCTGCTGGGTGTCAACGGGATCGTCATTAAAAGCCATGGGCGGTCAACACCCAAGGCGATCAAGAATGCCATCCGCGCGACCATGCGCGAGGTCGAACATAATATCCTTGAAAAGATGCGTACAGCGGTCGTCGCTTAGGAGAGATATGGATAAAGTCGGAATCATTGCGCTCGGCCGTTATCTTCCAGACAGGGTCCTTACTAATGCGGACTTGGAAAAGCTCGTTGAGACATCCGATGAATGGATCATTTCCCGTACCGGGATCAAAGAACGCCGTGTGGCGGCGGACGGTGAACTGACCAGTCATATGGCCATCGCGGCGGCGCAGGACGCTCTGAAGGGGTCATCCGTGAAAGCGGAGGACATCGAGGCTATCTTTGTCGCAACGGTCACCCCCGACAGTGCCTTTCCATCGGTGGCTTGCCTTGTTCAGAAAGCCATCGGGGCCAAAAAAGCTTTCGCTTATGATATCAGCGCCGCGTGTTCTGGGTTCCTTTTTGCTATGATCACGGCCAGGCAGTTCATTGCCGGCGGCATGGTCAAGAATGCCCTTGTCATCGCCGCTGACCGTTTCACGTCCATCATTGACTGGAAGGACCGCAATACCTGCGTGCTTTTTGGCGACGGAGCCGGCGCTGCTGTGCTGGCGCGTGTAAAAAAAGGCGGGATCCTTTCCGACTATATGATCGCTGACGGCGAAGGGGCTCCTCTCATGGGGGTTGTGCCGGACAAGATACGCACGCCGTTTGATCAAAGTCTGGATACGGCCCGGCTTCCCTGGATCACCATGAACGGCCAGGAACTTTTCAAGAATGCGGTGCCGGGGATGGCGGAAGCGGTCCGTATTGCAGCCGAGAAAGCCGGCATTAGTGTCGCGGACATTTCCTGTGTCGTTCCGCATCAGGCGAATGAGCGGATCATTGCGAGCGTGGCCAAGCGCGCGGGTGTGGACAAGGAAAAATTTTTTATCAATATTCATAAATACGGGAATATTTCCGCGGCTTCTGCGGCGGTGGCTTTATCCGAAGCGGTCGAGCAAGGGCGTATCAAAAAAGGCGACATCGTTGCGCTGGTCGTTTTTGGCGCCGGGCTTGTGGCCGCGGCCAATATCATTGAATGGAGCTATTGATGGCGAAACAAGTCGCGTTGATATTCCCCGGGCAGGGGGCTCAGAAAGTCGGCATGGGCAAAGAGTTTTACGCCCAAGTCCCCGAAGCAAAGCAGATCTTTGATAAGGCCAATGAGATCATCGGCGGGGACCTGACGCGGATCATGTTTGAAGGGCCTGAGGAAAAGCTTGTGTCGACTGCCTGCTGCCAGCCCGCCATTTTTACGATGAGCATGGCCGCTTTGGCGGCTTTTAGGTCCAGCACGAAGTTTGGTGCTGTTTCGGTGGTTTATACAGCGGGATTGAGCCTTGGTGAATACAGTGCTTTGTGCGCGGCCGGTTCAGTTTCTTTTGAAGATTGTTTAAGGCTCATCCAGAAACGCGGAGCGTTGATGGAAGAGGCGGCCAAAGCGAACCCCGGCAAGATGGCGGCCGTCATCGGGTTCGATCTGCAGAAGCTTGTCGAGATATGTGCCGCATCAGGTGCTGAGATCGCCAATTTCAACGCGCCAGACCAGGTCGTTATCACCGGAGCTCCGAGCTGTGTTGAAAAAGCTTGCGGGATGATCGCGGCGGCCGGTGGCAGAAAAGTGATCCCCCTCGATGTGAGCGGGGCTTTCCATTCGTCTTTAATGAGCTCTGCGGCTCAGAAATTCGCACTCGCTGTCGCTGATGTTCCATTCAAAGTTACGGATATCCGGGTGGTGACCAATGTCAATGCCCGTCCCCAGGCTACTGTCGAAGAGATCCGGCTGAACTTGCCCCGGCAGATCTGTTCGTCGGTGCAGTGGGTTGATTCCATCAATTTTTTGTCGTCCCAGGGCGTTACGGACTTTATCGAGATCGGCCCTGGACGCGTCCTTAAAGGCCTTCTGCGCAAGATAGACCCCGCGCTGAATGTGCAGAATATCCAGACCCCCGAAGATCTCGCCGCACTCCTTTTTTGATCCCCGATATTTATTTGTAAAATTATGACAAAGAACAGGACAGGGCTGTAAAAAAGCCCTTTAAAAAATTTTTAAAAAAGCACTATTTTTTTTGATGAAAGTTCATACAATTAATTGATGTAAATGTTTTTCTGTATTTTTTATTAAAATGCGTGTTTGGATCTTGGCGAAGAAATATGGATCCACGGCTTAAGCAACAAGGCATTGCTGTTATAGGCGTCGCATGTTATTATCCCGGCGCGGCGAATACGCGTGAGCTTTGGGAAAATATCCTGGCGCGGCGTGTCCAGTTCAGGAGGATGATCGATCAGCGCTTGCCCCTGAGTGAATATTTTGACGAAGACCCGAAAACCCCCGAAAAGACCTACGGCACCAAGGCCGCCTTCATCGAGAATTTCTTCTTTGACTGGATGAAGTTGCGGATCCCCAAGAAAACCTTTAAATCAACCGATATCGCACACTGGTTGGCGCTGGATACAGCGCTAAGGACGTTCGAGGATGCGGGATATCAGCCGGTCGATATCCCGCTTGCTAACACAGGTGTCATCGTCGGAAATACCTTGACCGGCGAGCAAACCCGTTCCCAGACACTGCGCCTGCGTTGGCCGTATGTTCAGAAGGTCTTGAACGCGACGCTGTCCAATGCCGGGATGGGGGTTGATGAGATCAGCCGTCTCGCATCGGATATGGAGAAGGTTTATAAGTCGGCGTTCTATCCCATTACGGAAGATTCACTTGCGGGCGGGCTGGCGAATACGATAGCTGGGCGCATTTGCAACTTTTTGAATTTGAAAGGGGGCGGCTATATTGTCGATGGTGCCTGCTCCTCGTCCTTGCTGGCGGTAGCCACGGCCGCGAACGCGTTGAAGCTCGGCGATATGGATCTTGTGCTGGCCGGGGGTGTGGATGTCAGTCTGGACCCTTTTGAGCTGGTCGGGTTTGCGAAGGCAGGAGCATTGGCCAAAGAACATATGCGGGTGTATGACCAGCGTGCCAGCGGGTTTGTTCCCGGTGAAGGCTGCGGGTTTGTCCTTCTCAAACGGCTGGAAGATGCGCTCAGGGACAAGAATTATATTTATGCCGTGATCAATGGCTGGGGCATTTCCTCGGATGGCAAGGGCGGCATCATGGAGCCTTCCGTCAGTGGCCAGGCGCTGGCTATACAAAGGGCATATAAAGATCTTGGATATAAAACAGACGACGTTGATTTTGTCGAGGGGCATGGCACGGGGACGACCAAGGGTGACCGGGTGGAGCTTGAGGGGATTGCCACTGCCGTTGGGTTGATGGGGAAAGAAGGACATGAGGGCCGTTCTTGCGGTGTCACTTCTTTTAAATCCATTGTGGGCCATACAAAGGCCGCGGCGGGTGTGGGCGGGCTTATCAAAACGATCCTGGCAGTCAATCAAAGGGTCCTTCCGCCAACGGCCAATTGTGCCGAGCCCAATGATGTGTTTAAAGACAAGGCGAAGCATCTTTATCCCCTTATCCATGGGGCCGTCCTTGCGCAGGACAGGACGGTGCGCGCGGGGGTATCTTCGGCGGGTTTCGGGGGAATAAACTGCCATATTACCATTGAATCAAAGGACGCACCCAAGCCGGAGTTGAAGCCGACCCTGGATGAACGGGCTTTGCTCGTTAGTCATCAGGAGACCGAGGTTTTTGTTTTTGCCGCGCGTACAACGCAACATTTAAAGAAGGTCATATCCAGGTTCAAGGAAGACCTTCGTTTTGCCAGTTATGCCGAGATGGCTGATCTGGCCGCTCTTCTGGGAAGGAAAGTCAAGGGCCGTTTGCCTGTCAAGGCGGCGATCGTGACTGATTCTCCCGAACATTTATACGACGCGTTGACCTTGCTGGAAAATGAGATCGATGGGTTGGGGGTCGAGGAAGGGCGGGCCCGTACGATCAGCCACAAGCTTCCGGCCACACATATTGTTGTTGGGAATGCTGTTAAAAAGATCCGTATCGGTTTCTTGTATCCCGGGCAGGGGTCGCAGCGCTTGAACATGACCAGGGCGCTGGTCGAGCGTTTCCCGTGGGCAAGGGATTTTATTGGATTGTCAGGATTGGGACTGTATGATCGCATTTACAAGACGGCCGATAAGGCTTTGACCCGGGAAGAACAGCAGACATTCGAGAAGCAGCTCGCGGATACAAGATTTACCCAGCCTGCCGTTGTTACCAGTTCCGCGATCTGGACAGGCTTTCTTTCCAGGCTGGGTATTGAGCCCCAGTGCGTTGGCGGGCACAGCCTGGGAGAGTTGACCGCCTTTTACAAGGCGGGAGTGTTTGATGGCAAATCCCTGGTGAAATTTTCGGAATTCCGCGGCGCGGTAATGGCGGATGGCAATGGCCCTCACGGCGGCATGGTCAGCCTGGCATGCTCTCGCCAGAAAGCCGAATCTTTGGTCAGCAAGATCCCGGGTAACATTGTCATTGCCAATATTAACAGTCCCCTTCAGATCGTTGTTTCCGGCGGGAAAGAAGAGATCGAAAAAGTTATCGCATTGGCGACGCTGGAAGGCGTTGCATTTTATCAGCTGAAGGTTTCCAACGCGTTCCATTCTTCTTTCATGCGTGATGCGGCTGATAAGATCCGAAAGTCCTCTCTGGTAGCTTGTTCTTACAAGAAAAGTTCAGTGGATGTGTATTCCGCCATCGACGGTTCTCTGATCAAAGAAGGGGTTGACCTGCGGGACTATTTTGCCAGGCAGGTCGTCGCACCTGTCTCATTCGTTGAGCTTGTCAAAGCTTTGTCCGGGCAATGCGATATCCTGATCGAGGTCGGCCATGGCAGGGTCTTGACAGACCTGGTGGCGGCGAGCAACAAGGATGAGGGGCCGTTGTGCCTGCCCGTCGAATCATCGCCCGGTAAAGACGCGGATATCAATCGTGTCCTGGCGGAGCTCTTTATCCGTAATGTCGCTGTGCGCTGGGAGGAACTTTACGTCCATCGGTTGATCAAGACGTTCGTTCCTGCGTCCAGGAAGAAATTCATCATGAACCACTGTGAGAGGCCTTTGAAGATAGGAGAGCAGGTCTTAAAGACGAAAACGCTGGATATCAATAGTCCCGAGCCGGCCTCGGGAGTGGAAGACCCAGGCGGATTGCCTGTGAATGTCGACGATAAAGATGTTATCGGGACCATCCTTGTTGACCTGGTCCATAAATTGACAGGATTTGATACCGAACTTATTTCTCTGGAATCAAGGCTTCTCGATGACTTGAACCTGGATTCCATTAAAGCCGCTGAATTGATCGCTCAGGCGGCCAGGGTGCTGGGAGTTGCCGGACAGTTGGACCCTTCCCAGATATCCAATAACAGGCTTGGGCAGATCCGTGACCGTTTGTATGAGGTCCTTCTCAAGTCTGGGAGATCCGGTGAAACCAGGGATGACGACCTTTTCAGCCGTTATCGTGATAGAACATGTGTCAGGAATTTTGTGGTGAAGCTCAGACCTGAGGAGATCGTTTTTCAGGACCTCAAGTACGTGAAGGGCCTGAAAAACATCATGTTGTTGTCAGATAAAAACGAGCAGCGCCTGTTCTCAGCCCTCGCAGCGGAGTTCCGGGAGGCCTGTGTCACGCCGACGTTCTTTGGCGATGAGGGAGGTTCGAAAGAAAGATCCGCAGCAACAGATTGTTTGATCGTTGTCCTGCCGCGCGGGAAGGGTTGCGATTCAATGGAGCAGGGGTTGAAGGGTATTATGGAACGCATGCGCCAGGTGATCGATGCGGCGACTGCCGGAGCGCTGCCTGAGGGAGGCAGTGTCGTTCTTGTCCAGTTCTCAGGCGGGTATTTCGGCGAACAGGGTCCGGTGGATAACATTGCCGCCTGCTGCGGGAAAGCCTTGATGTCGACGCTCTTTCTGGAACGTCCTGACCTTAAGGTGAGGGTGATCGATGTGGCTGTTAATGCGGATGACGCAAGGCTGGCCGGGAAGATCGCAGCAGAAATGGCAACGGATGAACGGTTCAGCGCTGTAGGGTATGATGTCCGTATGACCCGTCGTGTTGTGGACTACACGAATTCAGAGCCGGTTTTTTATCAGAAAAGGGATATCTCCTGGTCTAAAAAAGATGTGGTTGTTGTAACCGGAGGCGCTAAAGGGGTCACAGCCGTGTGTGCGCTGGAATTTGCCCGGATCACAAAGGCCCGGATGATCCTTGTGGGGCGTTCTCCCGTGCCTGCAGGCGCGCACGATGCCTCCAATGAGATCGTCCAGATCCTTGACAAGTACCGTCAGCAGGGATTGAATGGCCATTATTTTCAGTGCGATGTGACGCGTGAGGCTGACGTGATAAGGGTCCTGGATGACGTCAGGCGTCAATTCGGGAAGATCACGGGTTTTATCCATGGCGCGGGCCTGAACAGTTTAAAACGTCTGAAACAATCGACGGCGGCGGAAGCTTACCAGGAATCCCTTCCCAAGGTCATGGGTGCTGTCAATGTGTGCCGGGCTCTTTCGGATGAGCCGCTGAAACTGATCGTCGGGATCACGTCCATCATCGGGATCACGGGCATGCAGGGTAGCGGTTGGTATGGACTTGCTAACGAGATACTGAACCTTTATCTGCATCAATTCAGGCAGCGGCATCCAGCCACGCAGGTCGTTGCTATCGCTTACAGCGTCTGGGATGAGGTTGGTATGGGGGCTAAACTTGGCAGTGTGGACCGCCTTTTTGAACAGGGGATCAGTGCGATACCTGTCGCGGAGGGGGTCCGGCGTTTTGTCCAGCTTGTACATAATGATCCCGGTGTCCAGCAGGTGATCGTCGCGGCCAGATTATCCGGTCTTGATACGTGGAGATCCCGGCCGGCAATAGCCGATCATTTCAGGTTTCTTGAGAATGTAAGATATTTTATGCCCGGGGTTGAGATCATGGCCCAAGCTCGGCTGAGCGTGCGGGATGATCCTTATCTGCTTGATCACAACTGGCGCGGATCCCTGCTGTTCCCGTTTGTATTTGGCTTCGAGGCCATGGCTCAGGCAGTGGCCCGACTTACGGGGGTTGGAAGTCTTGAACGGATCAGGGCCGACGATATCATTCTGGAAAGGCCGATCCCTGTTTCTTCCGAGTACGGCACGACTATTGAGATCCACGCGCAGGCGATTGAACGGGACGGGAAAGACGACTCCCGGCGGGTCAAGGTAGTCATCTATTCCGAGGAGACATCATTTCAGCAGCCGCATTTTTCGGCCGTCTTCGAGATTGATCCTGTGCTTCGGAAACAGCGCAGCGTCAGCAAGCGTTGCCCGCAGCAGCGTCCTCCCATTGATCTGGATGTCCATACCGATGTCTATGGCCCGATCCTTTTTCAGGGAAAGATGTTCCAGTGCATTGACCGGATCCATGATCTTCATTTTGATGAGAAAGCCGGGAAGGGTTCTTGTGTTTTTACGTCCTTGTATAACAGGACAGCTTTGGCTTTCCTGAAGGGAAACAAGAAGTTCTCCGGCGGTTTTCTGACCGGAGACCCTTTCTTCAATGATGCGCTCCTGCAGTCCATGCAGGTGATCATCCCGCGGGATATTTCATTGCCTGTGGGGATCGGCAGGATCGAGTTCGATCTTGCATCGGGGCTGGATACGGACAGACTGGCGACATGCCGCATAAAGAAGATCGATGCTGATCATTATCGCGGGGATGTTGTCCTGAGCAACAACGGAGCATTCGTAAGGATAGAAGATTGCCGCCTGAAGGTGCTGGATATTCTCGTGAGCAATCCTTCGGCGACTGAGCTAGCCGATCCTGCCCGGCGCGATCAGAAGGTCATTGATGGAAAAGTCGCCGCCCTTGCGCGCGAGCTCGGTTTTACGGCGCCTGTTATCAGGTGTTTGCATGACCACAGGCTCAAGGCCGCGTCAAAAGCTTTACGCCGCAAGATCGAGCTGCCGTTGATCAAAAAAGCTGCGGAAGAGTTCTTGCAGAAGATCGGGAAGCCATCCGTAAGTGTCGGCGTCAAATGGCTTAAATCGGGGAAGCCTGTTCTTGCGGGTAAAAACATACCGGACGTTGGTGTGTCTGTTGCTCACAAGGGGACTTTCCTTTTGGTTGTTGTTGGCGCCGGAGAGCAGGGTTGTGACGTGGAACTTGACCTGAAAAAACCCTTGTCTTACTGGACCTCTGTGCTTGGCAGAAAGAAGACCGACCTGTTGTTGAGGGGATTGAAAGAGGGTGGGGTCAAGGCTGATCCTGACAGGTATGCCGCGGCGTTCTGGTGCGCGTATGAGGCGCAGAAGAAATCATTGGGCTTGGACGGCGAGCTTCGCCTGGCGGAAAGTTCGGACAAAGGCCTGGTGTTCAGGAGTGCGGAGCTTGACCACAAGGCGAGCCTTATCGTGGCCGCCGTCGGGATCGGACGAGACAGGGAAATGGCTGTTGCCTTCGTCGTGTACAAGCGCGTGGCAGCCAGCGTGATGGAGACTGTTGGTTACAGGGAAGATATATTCAAGATGGGGTGGGACCCGGCAGGTCCCCAGGGGCAGCCGGTCTTCATGCAAAGGTTCCCGGTAACCTTCAAGAATGGCCAGAGCTTGAACAGGAATGTTTATTTCAGCAACTATTTCGACTGGATCGGGCAGGTCAGGGAATATGCCCTGTACCCTGTCAAGCAGGAGCTGACCCGTTTATTCAAGACGGGTGATTGGGGCATGGCGACCAATTATGTGAAATTGAAGGTGCTGGGTGATCTGACAACAGATGATGTGGTGGAATCCAGGTTGCGACTGCATCGTATTTCCGGTTATAAGGATGCCGTGCTTGATCTGATGTTCGACTGGTTCAGGGTGCTGCCCGGCGGACAGCATGAGAAAGTCGCCGAGAGTGAACAGCGCGTGTCCTGGATCAGGATCACGGGCCATGGGGAAGCGCGTTTGGAAGGATTTCCGGCGCCAATAAGAAAGTTCATTGATGTCTTGAAACCACAAGAACATATTTCAGGCCCGGCGGCTTCGCCAGGTGCTGGGTTGTTCCGCGGTTCCGATATCGGCAAGGAGGTCCCCATACAGGGGCGTCATTCCCGGGGAGATATACTTCTCAGGGAGGATGTTGTCCGCACAAGCCTGGAAGATTCGAACCTTGTGGGGAACATTTATTTCTCCAATTATGCCAAGTGGCTGGGCCGGACCAGGGATCATTATTTTAGGGAACTCATGCCAAAGCATTATCAGGGCAAGGGGGAGAACGGAGAATTCATTTGTCTTCATTGTGATGTTTACCATTTGATGGAAGCCATGCCGTTTGACAGGGTCAAGATAAGGATGCACCTGAAGAAAGCCTACGAGAGCGGGCTGGATCTGTATTTTGAATTCTTCAAGTTGCTGGATGACGGCAAGGAGATCAAGATCGTACACGCCCGGCACCAGGTGGTTTTCGGGGCGGTCCTTGAGGGCAGCTTTATCTCAAGGAAGCTGCCGGTGAATATTTTGGATGCCATTTCCAGCAACGGCGCGGTGCCGTCGCACCACGCCTGATATCACGAGAGAGATTGCCAATGATCTTGGAACATCATTTAGCAGTGCTATTGTTCTCGATCTCGGGGGTCATCCTGAGTTTTACGAGCCTGATCCTTGTGCTGGTTTTATACTTTTTCGGGAAATCGAAGCTTCACCAGATCTTCGCGTTATTTAATTTCGCCATTGCGTGGTGGGGTGTCTGTGCATTCTTCATCGGGCGCTCTCACAATGCGGACCTGTCGCTGTTCCTTTTTAAGCTGGCTCATCTGGGCATTATCTTCATCGCGGTATTTTTTTACCACTTTTCCTGTATCCTTTCCAATATCAAGAGAACGCCCCTGATCCTTTTTGCGTATTTTCAGGGGGCGGTGTTCAGTGTGTTGATCCTTTCCAGTTTCCTGGGTTGCTCGATCCCTTTCATTTCCCATGTTGAAGAAACAAAGGATGCTTTCATTTATCTGAGATCGGATGGCTTTGTTTATCCTGTTTTTATCGCGATATGGCTGTTGCTGGTGTCATTTGCGCTTATTGAAACATTTCACAAGTATCGGGCAGAATCATCCGGCATCAAAAAGAATCAACTGGGGCATGTGCTGTTGCTTTTTTGCGTCGGGTTCTCCGGCGCGCTGAGCAATTTTCTTCCTGCATTTTTTATCCAGATCGTTCCTTTGGGTAATCTGACGATCCCCATTTATTGTATCGGAGTTGCCTACGCGATCCTCAAATATCGTCTTTTGGACATCACGATCGCCATCACGCGCGTGGGGATATTTGTTACCGTGTATATGCTGGTCCTGGGTATCCCGGTTTGGGTGGGATTAAAGACGCTGGGGGCCGGATTATGGCTTATTCCCATCGGCTTGATGGCGATCCTGGCCACCGTAGGGCCTTTTGTTTTTCTTTTTGTCCAGAAGCGGACGGAGTCCCGCATGCTTTCGGAACAACGAAAATACCAGGCCACCTTGCGCCAGGCATCTTCCGGGATGGGGCGTATTCGCGACCTGAAAAAACTGCTGAACCTCATCGTGTTTGTCCTGACCCGCGTCGTGCGCATCGAGCGCGTTCTTATTTATTTTGTGGACAAAGACAGCGCCGTGGCGCGGCTGAACGCTTTGCGCCGGGTCAGCGTTTCGGACCATATCCCCAAGATGCTGCCTCTGGGGCATCCTCTTCTGGCATATTTTGCGTCGACTTTCGCCCCTCTCGTGCGAGAAGAGCTGCAACAGCGGATGGGCAGTGAAAGGGACCCTGATCTTGACCTCCTTGAGCACGGCATGCAAGAGCTTAATGCCGAGCTTGTCTTCCCGATCTTTATTCGCGCGAACCTGGCCGCGGTGGTTGTCCTTGGGAAGAAACTCAACGGCCGCATTTACAGCGAGGACGACCTGATGGTCTTTTCCATCCTGGCTAACCAGGCGTCACTGGCCATCGAGAATGCCCTTTCCTACGAGAACATGAAAAAGACGCAGGAACAGCTTTTCAAGGCGGAAAAAATGGCGACCATCGGGACCATGGCCGACGGGTTGTCGCACCAGATCAATAATCGCCTCCATGCGCTCGGGTTCATTGCCAGCGATATTTTGGACACGGTCAAATTGCGCAGGCCCCTGTTCAACACGCCCCAGCTTCAGGCTGTCGCGGATGAGATCGAACATTCCCTCGCGCGGATCCAGGATAATGTGACCCGTGGCGGGGAGATCGTTCAGGGGCTCATGAAGTACACCCGCAAGGGTGACGAGGGAGTCGCGGCCTGCCGCATCGACGACATTGTCATGACCGCCCGTGAGATGGCGCAGTTCAAGATCCGTTCGGTCGAGTTCAAGGTCATCAAGGAGTATGACCCCGCGACGGCTCCCAAAGTACGCGGCAATTTCACCCAGCTGCAGGAGGTGTTCTTTAATCTCATTGACAATGCATATGACGCGACCGTTCAGCGCAAGGCCGAGAGGAGGGAAGAAGGTTATATCCCCACACTGAGGATCAGTGCCAGGGAGATCGACGATGTTGCCGAGATCGTTTTTAGTGACAACGGGACGGGGGTCAATCCGCTGGACAGTGAAAAGCTGTTCACGCCGTTCTTCACCACCAAGGCCACCAGCAAGAAAGGGACCGGCCTGGGCCTTTATATTATCCGCAAGATCATTGAAGAGAATCACGGCGGCAAGGTCGAGGTACGGTCCGTTCACGGCCAGGGAACGGACATGGTGTTGAGCCTCGCCATAAGTCGCGACTAGGCCGGCGTATTTAATCCGCAAAAACGCTTGAAACCCCAGCAGTTGTAATATAATTAATACTATATGGGAAAATTATTGATCGTTGATGATGAGCTTGATGTCCGTGAGTTTGCGGGGAACTTTTTCCGTAAACGCGGCTTTAATGTTCAGACGGCCGCCTCGGGAAAAGAAGCCTTGAGGCTGGTGCGTGAAGATGCCCCTGACCTTGTTCTTCTCGATATCCGCATGGATGAGATGTCAGGGGTTGAGGTCCTTCGCGAGCTTCGTCAAGGGGGCAGTCCTGTGAAGGTTGTCATTGTGTCGGGGATCGAGGAAGAGGGTGTCGTGAAGGAAACCGCAATGCTCGGGGCGACAGGCTTTATCCACAAGCCGCTTATCCTCGAGGAACTTGAGAAGGCAGTCCTTCGCGAGTTCGTTGTGAACATATGATGACGCCGATCGATTACAAAAGGGAGCTGGAGACGGCCAGCAAAGGCATGATCATGATCCACGATCATGTTCTGCTGATAAAACTTCTGGTCCGCATGATCGTCCGGAAGGCAAGGCTGCGTCATGCGGGGATGATCCTTTATGAGCCCTCGCGCGATGCCTATGTCCTTGAAATATCCCGTGGTGAGGCCGGCGCCCGCATTCCCGAACGTTTCATCCGTTTTGAACGCGAACACCCTTTGATCCGCATTTTCTACGAGAGGGAATTCAAGTACCTCATCAACAACCGCAATGCCCTTGTCTTTGATGACATCAATCACCTGATCTGGCGCGAATCGATCCTTGGGTCTGACAACGGTTCGCGGGAGCTTTTGCACAAGGTGGGTGATCTGATGCCCAAGCTCAACAGCATTGCCTGTGTCCCGGCTTTCTATCGCCATCAGTTGCTGGCCATTCTTCTTCTCGGCGAGAAACAGGATGGGTCGACACTTGAGCAGGATGCGCTGGATTTTTTTGCAGCCCTCGCGTCTGACGTGGCCATGGCCATCCGTAACGCCCAGCTGTTCGAAGGGCTCAAGCGCGAGGCGGACCGCAGCCGCAACCTTTTTGTCCAGACGACGATCGCGCTCGGTTCCGCCATTGAAGCCAAGGATTCCTATACGCACGGGCATACGGAACGTGTGACGGGGTACGCGATGATGATCGCGCGCCATATGGCCGCACAGGGGGATTTTCATGTGCCCGAGAAATTTTTTGAGAACCTGTATATCGCCAGCATCCTGCACGATATTGGCAAGATCGGCATTCCTGAATTGATCCTGACAAAGAAAGCCGCGCTTACGGAAGATGAGTACGCGCTCATGAAGACCCACCCCGTGCGCGGGGCGGAAATACTTGCTTCCGTGACGGACTTTGACGGATGTGTGGCGGGGGTCAGGCATCACCATGAGTGTTTCGACGGGTCCGGGTATCCTGACAAGCTCAAAGGCGGGGATATTCCCATGATCTCGATCATTATTTCCGTCGCCGACACCTTCGATGCCATGACTACGGACCGTCCGTACCGTAAAGGAGTATCCAGGGAACAAGCGGTCGAGGAGATCCGCCGCTGCATGAACGCGAAATATCATCCCGCCCCCGCGGCGGCTATCATAGAGCTCTTTCAGAAGGGGAAAATCTAGGAGGAATACGTATGTCGTCCCAGGGTGTCGAAGCTATCAATGAAATGGTAAGAAAAGAAAGCGCTTTTGTTGAAGCGTTGATGCTCGAGGTTCAAAAAGTCCTTGTCGGCCAGAAAGCCCTTGTCGAACGGCTCATGGTGGGGATATTGGCGAACGGGCACGTCCTTATCGAGGGTGTTCCCGGTCTGGCCAAGACCACGGCCGTGAAAGCCCTTTCCGATACGTTGCAGACGCGTTTTCAGCGGATCCAGTTCACCCCGGACATGCTGCCCGCAGACCTTATCGGGACGCTCATTTATGACCAGCGCACCGGAGGGTTTTCGGTGAAGAAGGGGCCTGTTTTCGCGAACATCATCCTTGCTGATGAGATCAATCGCGCGCCCGCGAAAGTCCAGAGCGCGCTCCTGGAGGCCATGCAGGAGCACCAGGTGACCATTGGCGAGGAAACCATGAAACTGGAAGACCCGTTCCTGGTCCTGGCCACGCAGAACCCTATTGAACAGGAAGGCACCTATCCGCTGCCCGAGGCGCAGGTGGACCGCTTTATGCTCAAGGTCAAGGTCACTTATCCGACGAAGGATGAGGAGCTGTTGATCCTCAGGCGCATGGGCAACACCGGCCGGAACATCACGCTCAACCGTATTGTTTCTCCGGCAGATGTGCTGCGCGCGCGCAAGGTGGTGGATGAAGTGTACATGGACGAGAAGATCGAGCGTTATATCGTTGATATCGTTGAGGCGACCCGCGAACCGGGGAAGCATGGCCTGGCCGAACTTAAGCCGTTGATCCTGTATGGCGCCAGTCCGCGGGCGACGATCAACCTTGCTGTGGCGTCAAAAGCTTTTGCTTTTCTGAATGGCCGGGGGTATGTGACGCCCCAGGACGTGAAGACCATCGGGATGGATGTTCTGCGCCACCGCGTGGTGCCGAGCTATGAAGCGGAAGCCGAAAATTTGTCGCCGGAAGATCTGGTGACGCGTATTTTTGAACAGGTTAAAGTACCCTGAAGCCATTCCCGGGTGTGTTATGATCCCGAAAGAAGTCCTCGATAAGATCCGCCGCATCGAGATCACCACCAGTCGGTTGGTGACCGATGTTTTTGCGGGGCAGTATCACAGCGTGTTCAAGGGCCGCGGCATGGAATTCGACGAGGTCCGTGCCTACCAGCCGGGCGATGACGTGCGCGCCATCGACTGGAACGTTACGGCCCGCACAGGCACCCCCCATATCAAGAAATTTGTTGAAGAGCGTGAGATGACGGTCATGGTGCTGGTTGACGCCTCGCCGTCATGCCGTTTCGCCACGGTGCGCGAGCTAAAAAGTCGTCTGGCCGCCGAATTGGCTGCGGCCTTGTCCTTTTCCGCCATTCGCAACAATGACAAGATCGGCCTCGCCATTTTTACGGATACTGTCGAGAAATTCATCCCCCCGCGCAAGGGCCGCCGTCATGTCCTGAGGATCATCCGCGAAGTGCTGTGTTTTTCACCGCAAGGCAAAGGGACCGATATCGCCGCCGCTTTGGAATTTATGACCAAGGTCGTCACCCGAAGATCTGTGTGCTTTGTGATCTCGGATTTCCTCGAGGCGTCACCCGGGCCGGACGGCCGCCCGCGCTTCGCCCGCGCGATGGGTATTGCCAACAACCGTCACGATGTGATCGCCGTGACCCTCAATGATCCGCGTGAAAGGGAATTGACACCTTGCGGGCTTCTTGAGTTGGAAGACGCGGAGACGGGTGAGAGGGCCGTGATCGACACGATGGATCAAGGTGTCCGCGCTGCGTACGCCAACGCTGCCGCCGATCGCCTTGCCGCGCGTGACAGGTTTTTCCGTTCCATTGACGTGGACCAAATGGATATCTCGACCAATGAACCCTACGCAGACAGCCTGGTCAGGTTCTTTGCCAGGCGAAAAAAGAGGATGAGATGAACCCGGGTACTGCGGCCAAGGCAATTAACGAACTTCACGACATACGCGGTCCCGTGAGTATTCCCGGGGAGTGGATGTGGCTTTTTATCCTTCTGTCCGTCCTCGTCGCGGCGCTGCTGGCGTTCCTCGCTTTACGTTTTTTTAAGAAAAAACCTGCATTGCGGGAGATCCCTCCGCCGCCTGCCTGGGAAAGGGCTCTCGTGGAACTGGCGCGGATCGAGCGGGAAGGTTATAGCGCCCGTGGCCTTGTGAAAGAATATTATTCCGATCTTTCCGGTATTATCCGCTGGTACATCGAAGAGCGTTTTAACGTTCGGGCGCCGGAGATGACGACCGAGGAATTCATGCAGGCCATCCGTTTTTCTGAAAAACTGTCCGGGACACAGCAGGGATTGCTGCGGGATCTTCTTTTGGCCAGCGACATGGTCAAGTTCGCGAAGTCCTGTCCTTTGCCTGAAGAAATGGCCCGTTCACTCGCACTGGCCAGGGCTTTTGTGCAGGAGGCGCAATGACCTTCAGGACCCCTCAGTTGCTTTTACTGATCCCTCTGGTACTGCCATTTGTTGTAGTTTTGTATTTTCGGCGTCGTCCGCCGACATTCACATTCCCCAGTGTGCGTTTTGCCGCAGGGCTTCCCGTGACATGGCGGATCCGCCTGAGGCATCTGCCGCTGATGTTAAGGCTGTTGGTGCTGGCGCTGTTCATTGTCGCTCTGGCAGGTCCCCAAAGCGTCCTGGAAGGGGCGCGTTCCAACACCGAAGGCATCAACATGGTGCTTTTGCTGGATACCTCCACCAGCATGGCTGCCGAAGATTTCACGATCAATGGCAAGCGTCTGAATCGTCTGGATGTCATCAAGTCCGTAATGAGGGAGTTTGTCAGCCAGAGGAGCGGCGATCGTATCGGACTGGTCGCGTTTGCGTCAAAGCCTTACACGGTTTGTCCGTTGACCATCGATCACGGATGGCTATTGGCAAACCTGGACCGGGTCCGTTTCGGGCTGATGGAGGACGGGACCGCTATCGGGTCAGCGATCGCCTCAGGTGTGGCTCGGTTGCGGAAGGTCGACGCCAAGAGCAAGGTCATTATCCTGCTGACTGACGGGGTCAATAATGCGGGAAAAGTGACGCCTTTGGACGCGGCTGCGGCTGCGGCGGCGCTGGGTGTCAAGATCTATACGATCGGCGCAGGGACCAAGGACCTGGCCCCGTATCCGGTGCAGGATCTTTTTGGCCGCGTGGTCTATCAGAATGTCAAGATCGAGATCGATGAAGATACCCTCAGGAAGATCGCGGATTTGACCGGGGGCGCCTATTTTCGCGCGACGGATACGGATTCACTGAAAAGCATTTACAGCCAAATCGATAAGCTTGAAAAAGTGAAATTCGACGAGGCCGGCTACCGCCAGGTCGATGAGCATTTTCAACAGTTCCTGCTTGCGGCCCTCGCGCTCCTTTTGGTCGAGGTGGTGCTGGCCAGGACGTTTTTGTTGAGGATCCCATGATCCATTTCGCGAAACCCTATTTTGCGAACGGCATTGCCATTGTCGGGCTTGTGGCCCTTGGGCTTCTTTTTCTGGCCAGGTTACGGCGCAAGACCATGAACCGTTTCGGCGAAAAAAAGTTGTCGTTGTTCACGGCACGGAGTTTTTCGCATCGCCAGTTCATCTGGAGAGAGTCCATGCTGGTCGCGGTCGTATTACTTGCTGTTGTGGCGTTGGCCCGCCCGCAGTGGGGGTTTGACTGGCAGGAGGTCAGGCACGAGGGGCTGGATATCCTTGTGGCGATCGATACCTCCAAAAGCATGCTGACGGAGGATGTCAAGCCCAACCGCCTTGAACGCGCGAAACTGGCGGTGAAGGATCTCCTAAAAAAGTTAAAGGGAGACAGGGTCGGATTGATCGCCTTTGCGGGGGACGCGTTCCTTACCTGCCCGCTGACATCAGATTACGGCGGTTTTTTGCTAAGCCTTGATGACCTGAATACGGGTACGATCCCGCGGGGGGGGACTGACCTCAGCCAGGCCATCCGTGAAGCGCTCAAAGGGTATGCCATGGTCCCGGCGCGTTATAAAGTCGTTGTGATCCTTACTGACGGTGAAAGTTTGGAGGGCGACCCCCTGGCGGCAGCGAAGGAAGCCGCGGGAAAGAATATCCACGTTTATACGCTGGGTATCGGCACGCGGGAGGGTGAACTTGTCCGCATCGTCAAAGAAGACGGCGCAGACTTCCTTAAGGATGGGGCAGGGAATTTCATCAAATCCCGTTTGAACGAAGGGTTGCTCAAGGAGATCGCGGCGGCCACAGGGGGTGCGTATGTGCGTTCGAGCGGCGCGGAACTTGGGCTGGATTATATTTATGACAATTACCTTTCCCGTCTGGAGAAACGAGACATTGAGAGCAAGGTGGAACAGCGGTATCATGAACGGTTCCAGATCCCTTTGCTGATGGCCTTCCTTTTGCTCCTGGCCGAGGCGATGATCTCGTTGAGGAGAGATGAGAAATGAGGATACTGGTGCCGGCATTTATTCTTTTTCTTGTTTCCGGGCCGGTTTTTGCGGCGGCAGGCGCATGGGATGTTAAGGCGGGCAATGATCTTTATCGCAAGGGAAAGTATTCGCAGGCGCTGGAATGTTACCAAAAGGCGGCGGAAAAGAACCCTTCAGAGGCCAGGATCGAGTATGACCTTGGTGCTGCGGCATACAAATCGGGCGATTTTGACGCGGCGGCCGATCATTTTCAGAAAAGCCTTCTGACAGACGATGACAAATTGAAGCCGGATGTCCATTATAATCTGGGAGATTCTTTGTATCGCGGCGGTGTCACGCGAGAAGATAAAGATGTTGATGCGGCTATCCGCCTTCTCGAAGGGGCTTTAGGAAGTTTTGAGAAAGTATTGGGGCTGAATGCCAAAGATAAGGATGCCTCGGATAACCGTGACTATATAAAGAAAGAACTGGAGCGGCTGAAGAAAAAGAAAGAGCAGCAGCAACAGCAGCAGCGACAGCAAAAAGATCAGAATAAGGATAAGGATCAGCCCAGGGACGGTCAACCGTCGAAAGACCAGGCTTCAGGCAAGGACGCTCAGCGGCAGCAACAGCCTTCGGGCACCGGGCAGAAAGAGGAACAAAAGAAGGCGTCAGCAGGCACGCTAAAAGATGAGGATAAAGGTGTGCCGCAGGAGGGGGCTCAGGGTAAAACGGAGGCACAACCCGGACCGCAGGATCAGCAAAGATCGCCTGCATCTGGACAAAACGACCGCGGGCAGATATCATCACAAAAGGAAGCGAACGATATGGTGGATGACCTTGAGCGCAATGACCTTCCTAAAGGGCTCTTGAATTTTACCCGTGCGGCACACGAATCGCGCCCTGTGGACAAAGACTGGTGAAATGAATGAGGAAATTTATTTTTGGCATTATCCTGGCTGCGGTATTTACTTCCGCTGCGATTGCCGCTGATGTTTCAGTGAAAGCTGTCGTCGACGACAATCATGGTTCCGTGGGCACTGGTTTTTCTTATTCCATCACGGTGAACGGAGCCCAGGACGTTGCGGCGCCAACGCTGCCTCCGATGGACGGGTTCGATGTTCATTATATCGGTCCGGCCACGCGTGTTTCTGTGATCAACAATGCCTATTCGATCGAGCAATCGTTCAATTACAGCATTGTGCCGCTGAAGGAAGGCCATTTTGTGATCCCCCCGGTCACCGTGGATGTGAAAGGACAACCCCTGCAGACTGAGCCGATCCCAGTTGATATAGTGGCATCGGGGGCCAGACCTGCTGCAGCATCTTCGGGAGGTGAGCCGGTCAAGGAGGATATCGAGGGCCGGTTGAAGCTTTTGATGGGAACGGCCAGCAATAAGGTTTATGTCGGTCAGGCTGTGCCCTTGAGCGTGCGGCTTTACGTGAACCAGCTTGCCTTGCAGGATCTGTCCTTTCCCCAGGTATCCGCTGACGGCTTTCAGGTCGATCCTTTCACGGAGCCGAAACAATTCCAGGATACGCTGCAGGGAGTTAACTGGCAGGTTGTAGAGTTCTCAACGTTCCTCTATCCTTCGCGCGCGGGGGAGATCGTTGTGCCTTCCGCTTTGGTTCGAGGGTCGCTGTTGTTCAAGGCCAGTCAACCCAGGGACCCTGCGGGTGGTTTCTTTGATGAGGGGTTCTTGAGCAGTTTCTTTACCTCCTATCAGAAAAGGGCTGTAACGGTGACGTCGGTGCCGCTCAAGCTGGAGGCGTTGCCTCTGCCCGAGGAAGGCAAGCCCGCGGACTTTTCGTCCGGGGTTGGGCAGTTCGACCTGAGCGTCGAGGTTGGGCCTCTTAAACTGAAAGCAGGTGATCCTGTGACGGTGCGGATGGCCCTGATGGGGGCCGGGAACATGAAGGTGGTCAGAATGCCCGTTCTTCAGGCCCCGGGTTTCAAATCCTACGACCCGCAGATCAAGGATGATGCGGGACGGAAAACACTTGAACAGGTCATGATACCCACGGATGTGAATTCCCGGCAGATACCAGCGGTGCGTTTCAGTTATTTTGACCCGAAGGCGGGCGCATACCGGACGATCGAGCGAGGACCATTCCTCCTGGAGGTCGCGCCGCCGGCTTCGGGTGAGGAATTTCAGGCTGTCGGCTTTGCGCAACCTCTAAGCGTATCTTCACCTGAAAAGCTGGGAAGGGACATCATATTCATCAAGGATGATCCTGGATCTTTTAAGCGCCGTTCGGGCCACATGGCCAGGCACGCGCTTTTTTATGTAGCATTCGCGGTGTTCGTGCAGGTATGGGCCGCTTTTTTGGCTTTTTATATTTATCGTCAGAGGCTCCTTAAAGACCCGCGTTTTGCGCGTCAGCGAGGGGCGGCACGTGAGGTTTACAAGGTATTCGATGAGGCGAAGAAGCACGTTGATCCCGCCGCTGTTAAGGCTTTTTATGATACCCTCGAGAACGGTTTGAACGAATATTTTGTCCGCAGGCTGGAACTTCCTCCGGGACGAGCCGAGTTCGTGTCGCTGGAGGCATCGCTCAAGGCCCTTAAGGTCGATGAGAAACTTATCGCTGCCGTTGAGGACATTTATGCGGCCGCGGAACGGGCCCGTTTTGCGGGGTTATCGGTCGCTGAAGTCGATATGCGCACACATCTGGCGGATGCCGAAGACATTGTCCGGGCTGTGGAAAGGCGGGCGAAATGACGCGCTCATCAAGGATCATTCTTTTTGTTGTTCTGTTTTTTGCGGTCAGCGCTTCGCTGGCGCGGGCTTTTGATGTGAAAGAGGCAAAGTCTGTTTTCCAGAAGGCGGTGCAGGCGTATCACGACGGCCGTTATGATGAGGCGGTCGTGCTCAACGAGCAGGTCATTGCCAACGGTTTTTATTCTTCGGCACTTTACTATAACCTGGGCAACGCGTATTTCAAGTCCAGGCATTCGGGGAAGGCGATCGCCAACTATTTGCGTGCCCGGCGTTTGGCGCCCCGTGACAGTGACTTGCGCGCGAATCTTCAGTTCGCGAGGACTGTCGTCGAGAACTTCGTGCCCTGGAAGGATGCCTCTCCCTTTGCGCTCCCGGGGAAGTTTCTGTCCGCGGATGAACTTAAGTGGCTGTCGTTCTTTTTTCTCGCGTTCACAGGGACGTTCTTTATAGCGGCCCTTTACGCGGGGTTGAGGCGCAAGCGCACGGTTCTGTTCACCGGATTGCTGGGGCTGTTCAGTGTTTATCTGGCGGGGGCGTGTGTGTTCCAGATATTGCAACGTTCAGGTGAAGCTGTTTGTGTCGCGCGTGTTGACGCCAGGTTCGAGCCAAGCCAGGAGGCGACGATCTACTTCAAGATCCCTGAAGGGACTGAAGTGAAGATACTCCGTTACAAGGACCTTTGGTGCAAGATAGAGCGGTGTGACGGGAAGATGGGTTGGGTCCCTGCCGCGTCCATAGAGAGGATATAGGATGTCCAGAGAACTGTACGTGAAGATATTATTGTCATTGGTAGAGGAAGCGGGCAGGATAGCGTTGCGCCTGATCGATGACAGCCATCCGGGGCTGAAGCCGGACAACTCGATCATCACGGATGCGGACCTGGCTATTTCACGCCTGGCGCACCGCAGGCTCGGCAAGCTCATCGCTACAGGGCAGCACGCGCTTATCGACGAAGAGGATCCCCGCAAGGAGGATTATCTCAACGATGCGTTCCTCGAGAGCACGCCGTTCATCTGGGCCATTGATCCCATTGACGGTACACGGAGCTATGCCAACCGCATGCCCCATTACGGGATATCTGTCGGGCTGATCAAGGACCGCAAACCCTGGCTTGGCGCTGTATATTTTCCTTCCTTGAAAGAGCTTTTTTATTGTGATGGCAAGCGGGCGTATTTCGTGAAGGATCCTTTTTGCCGCGCAGCCAAGCGCGTGCTGATCAAACCCGTTGATGAAAAACTGTCCAGCCGTTCGGTCTTTATCCTCTCGGATGTGGTGGGCGAGGACCTGGTATGGCATTCCAAAGACTGCCGTTATATGGTTTTTGCAACGGCTGTCACTGAATTCTGCTGGCCGTGCATCGGCCGCGGCTGCGGGTCGTTGTCGCGCACACACCTGTGGGATGTGGCGGGGTCGTGGCCTATTGTCGCCCAAGCAGGGTTGAAATTCAGGTCGTTCAGGACGGGCAAGCCGCTCGACCGCCTCGACGCAGGTCTTTTTGAACAGCACAAGAAGTCGTGGCGGTTCACGGATTATTATATTTTATCTTCACAAAGGAATTTTGCTGCCTTGCGTGAGCGCGTCCGGTTTATAAAGGCGGGGGCATGATCCACGACAATATTACCCATATTTCCCGTTATGATATCCCGATGGTCGAGGGGATCCGAAGGTTCATGAGCGATCCAGGAAGGGTTGATTTTAACGTGAACGAGATCGAGATCGACGGACGGGATCTTTTTCTGCGGCCTTCGGCGTATCTCACGCGCCTTCCCGGTGAAGGGCTTTTTGAGACACATGATGTTTACGCGGACCTGCAGTATGTGGTCAGCGGGGTTGAGCGGATGCAGCTTGTGCCACGGGAAAGCCTGACGCCTTCGGGGGCATATGATCCTGCCAGGGATATGGCTTTCTTTACAGCCCGGGGTGATGTGACCGATGTCATTGTGCGCGCAGGCGAGTTCACGGTGTTTTTTCCCGGTGAGGCGCATCGTCCCATGTGCCAGTGCGGCCGTGGCCCTGAACAAGTCAAGAAGCTCGTGTTCAAGATAAGGATGAAATAAACCCTTTACACTGAATTTTTCTTTTGTTATATTGTTGCCTTCTTGAAGGGTGTATTTATTACGAATTTTCAGTTTTGGGCCTCTAGCTCATCTGGTAGAGCAAGTGACTCTTAAGCGTACCTTCCGCATTTTTCTAACTGCCTCAAATTCTTGTATTTAGGTTTACTGCCAACAAGTTACATCATTTTTTAAAAAGCACCGGTTGATATAAATTGGTACATTTTGACCTTTTGGTTAGCACATTTTTAGCACATAAAATGAGCACTACTTGACAAGGTGTTTTTCATGTTCTATATTATAGTACAGTTGTACTATATGATAGAACAATGGGGAGTGGATATGTTAATCCCAGCAGGAAGAAAGAAAATGTTGGAAGTCTTTTTAAAAGATCCTTTTAAAGAGATCCATTTAAGGGAGATATCCCGTTTGTCTAATTCGTCGCTTACAAATGTGGACAGTTCCATGCGTCTTTTTGTGAAACATGACCTGTTCATAAGGAAGGAAGTAGCCAATTCAACTTTTTTTAAACCCAATCTCGAGAATGATGAGACGATTAAATTGTTTGAGTTTCTGGAGATTGAACGGCGAAAAGTATTTTATTCAAAGAATAAGACAATTGCCAGGTTGCTGAAAAAA
>CAIOTT010000069.1 GCA_903861305.1 Candidatus Omnitrophota bacterium
TCATTAGAAAAATCCGCCCCGCAGGGGTCGCGTGGCAAATCCGTCGAGGATTTGCCAGCTTTGCGAGGTAATCCTGGACTTTTGCACGCACTTTTTAGTGCACAGTATTCTCGACGCTGTTTTGAGAAGCGTGCAAAATCCGGGTTAAATCTAAAAATACTTGATTACCACACAAAAGAGTGGTATCGTTATCTGGTATTGATTTGCATATATTTTGAAAAAGAATCAGTGGAAAACGGTGTCATGAATGTAAAGCCAGATCAGTTGACAGGGTTGCTCAAGACGCATTTCGGGTTTGACCGGTTCCTGCCTTTGCAGGATGAGATCGTCCGGCATGTCCTTACCGGCGCGGACAGTGTTGTGCTCATGCCCACGGGCGGCGGGAAGTCGTTGTGCTACCAGCTGCCGGCGCTTGTGTTTGAGGGCATCACGCTGGTCATTTCGCCGTTGATCGCGCTCATGAAGGACCAGGTGGATGGGCTTAAGGCCAACGGTATCGCGGCTGAAGTGCTCAACAGCAGCCTGACGGGTGAGGCGATCGGGAGCATCAAGGCGGCTTTGGTGCGCGGGGAGGTCAAACTCCTGTATGTGGCCCCGGAGCGCGTGGCGGCCGAGGGGTTCCGTGATTTCCTGCGCGGGCTCAATATCAGCTGCCTGGCGGTGGATGAAGCGCACTGTATTTCCCAGTGGGGGCATGATTTCCGTCCGGATTACCTGAATTTGAAGGCCCTGCGCGAGGATTTCCCGTTGGTTGGGGTTGTCGCGTTGACGGCGACCGCCACGCCGCGCGTCCGCAAGGATATCATCGAACAGCTTTGCCTTAAAGAGCCGCGGATATTCCTTTCCAGTTTTAACCGGCCCAACCTTCATTATGACGTCCGCCCTAAAGATAATGCCTTTGAAGAACTGGTCGGCTTACTGCAGGCACCGCAGCATAAGGACAGTTCCGCCATCGTTTATTGCTATTCGCGCAAGGAGACCGAAGAGGTTGCGGCCAGCCTTAAAGCGCGGGGTTTCCAGGCCGAGGCATATCATGCCGGGCTTGATCCCGAGAAGCGGCATGCTATCCAGGACCGTTTTATCAAGGATGAAACGCCGGTCATTGCGGCCACGATCGCCTTCGGCATGGGGATCGACAAGTCGGATATCCGCCTCGTCGTGCATTACGCGTTGCCGGGGTCGATCGAGGGGTATTACCAGGAGACCGGCCGCGCCGGCCGTGACGGTTTGCCGGCCACGTGTGTTCTCTTTTATTCCTATGCGGACAAGTTCAAGCAGGAATATTTTATCGGCAAGATCGAGGACGCGCAGGAAAAGAAACGCGCGCAGGACAAGCTCAACAAGATCATCGCGTTCTGTGAAAGTTACCTGTGCCGGCGCAAGTTCCTGCTCGAGTATTTTGCAGAGAAGTATGAACAGGGTAATTGCGCCTGTTGCGACCGCTGCGTGCGGCCAAAGGACGAGTTCGACGCGGACGGGATCGGCCGGATGGTGTTAGGTTGCGCGTTCATGACTGGGGGCAGGTTTGGAGGCCAGTATTTGATCGATATCTTACGCGGGTCACGCAATGAGCGTATCTGCAGGAATGGCCATGACCGGCTGTCGTTGCATGGCGGCGGGCGGTCATTTGGCGAGGGGCAGTTGAAGGAGATCATCGGGTCGCTGATGGCGAAAGGCCTCCTGCTGAAAGCTGATGGTGAGTATCCCGTCGTTCAGATCACGGATAGCGGGCGAGAGCTGTTGAACGGGACTGATCGGTTGATGCTGCCGCAGTTGCGGCAGGCCGCGAAATCCGTTCCCAGGAAAGCTGCTGTGGAGGCAGACCCGGCCGGTACCCGTGACGACGGTTTGTTCGAGGAATTACGCAGGCTCCGCAAACGTCTTGCCGACGCGCGCGGGGTGCCGCCGTTCGTGATCTTTGCGGACACGTCCCTGCGCGAGATGGCCCGCCGTTTGCCGCGGGATGAAGAAAGCTTTCTCGCGATCACGGGTGTCGGTGAACAAAAGCTCAAATGGTTCGGCCCGGCCTTCATGAAAAAGATCGAAGAATATTGCCATGCGCGAGGCTGGCTTGTTTGAAAAAATATTTTCGTATTTGGATCATTCGTTCCCTTCCTTGAATTTCCTCCTGCGCGCGCAAATTGCTCCTCTCGCTCTGTAGCGTGCCTCATCGCAGGCCATTATACCCAAGTACAATTGATGGAATCACCCTTGCCGTTAAAATGACGGATAGCAAAGGTGGTATTGCCATAATTTCAATTTGATCCGTCAGTTTTCACTGAATTTGAGCAGAGCCGTTAAAAAGGAGTGTCTATGAAAAAAATTTTGATCTTCTTGTTCGTTTTTACCGGGATCGCAGGTTGGTGTACGCCGGGCTTTGCCAGGGAGGCTATTGGTGTTGGCGTAAACCCGTTGAGCGTGGACGGCAGTAATAATGGTGTTGATATCACGGGTGCCACCACCTTGCAGATCGACTCCAGCATTGTTCCCGTGCCGGATGTTGACAAGAACAACAGTTCCCTGGCGAGTGTGACACCGGCTATTACGATCAACGCCAATGACTTTGGCCAGGTCGTATTTAATTATAGTTCGACCATTTACGGTGATGTAGGTACTTCACTTGCAAAGCTCCATCTGATCACGGTGAGCGACACCATGACGGCTAATTTTATGGGGAATGTTTATGCGGCGGGTGCGCCTTACGGGATGCTCGTCGGCAGCGGTGCGGCAAATTTCAATAGCGGCTCGACCAATGTCACTGCCGTGGATTTTACCAATGACGGCACGATAACGCTTTCACCGAACACCAAGGTCATCGGCGCTCTGACGAACAATACGGCCGGCGCCCAGAAAGGCACATTGGTGCTCGGAAGCGGAAGCATATGGGATGGCGCAGTGGGGGGTGCCGTCGGGCTCAGGGCGATCAAAGTCATCGGAGGCAACAATACGGCGGGCGTTAGCGCAACGATCACCGGTGCGGTAGATGCCTATTCATTCGCACTTGGAACGAACACGCTGAATATCACAGGCGCTCTTACCATGGCCACGCACACGGGTGATTACACGAGCGGCGTCGGGATCGTCAGTACAACATTGGCCAGCCCGACAGTTTACGGGCATATCGTCATGACCGGAGCCGCCGGTATTGGAGCAGCGGTCGGGCTCAATGTGTTTGTGCCCGCCACGGCGTATATTCCGGTCGGCACCCAGTTCAATGTTATCCAGGCGGCTAGCGGCACAGGGAATAGCGTGATCTCGGTGCATGTGGATAACCCTACCAATCCGTTGTATACATTCACACCGGTGACCCAGGTCCATGGGCAGGTGACCATAGAAACAGCCACGATCCCGATGCAGACATCATCTAATCCGTCGGTGCCGGTCTTGGCGGCTATCCCCGCGACGCCCGACCTGAGTGCTGTGCTGGCGCCCCTGAATGCGCTTACGGATCCCGTGGCGATCAATAATGCCGTTGCCCAGTTGGCTCCGTCAACGCCTTCTTTGGCGATCCCTCTGGTGGCTTTCCGGGGGACGCGCTATTTCAGGGACCTTTGGTTATCTCACTTCGAGAATTCAGCATGCGATCAGGTCAATCTGCTGGATGTCAAGAACTCCAGTTGTCAGGACACTACTCAGCATAGCGGCATGTGGGTGAAGGGTTTTGGTTATACAGGCAGCCAGGAAGAGGAAACAGGATTTACGGCGTATGACGCGAAAACGATCGGCGGGATGCTGGCGTACGACATCCCGGTCAGCCCTGAGACGCGTATCGGGGTCGGGGTCGGGTATGGGCAGACCATGGTTTATGGAAAAACGTTCGATGCCAAGACTGATTTCGACACCTATCAGGGAACAGTCTACCTCGATCATAATAGCGGCCAATGGTTCCTGGACGGGGATCTGGCGTTCGGCTGGAATGATTATACAGGGATGCGGCATATGCAGTTCCCGGGTTTGGACCGTACAGCTGACTCCAAATATTCCGGGCAGGATTATACGGCGTTCGTAAGCACGGGATATCATATCCCATTTATAAAATTCACGTTCACGCCGCTGGCGTCACTGCATTACAGCCGTGTGTATCTGGAAGGTTATACGGAAACCGGAGCCGGTGACATAGACCTCAAGGTGCAGTCCCAGAGTTACGATTTTCTCGAGTCCGGCCTTGGCATGAAGGTGGAGCGGCCTTTCGTCACGCGCGCCGGGGCGTATGTCCCGGAAGTGCACGCCAAGTGGCTGCACAAGATCATGAATCCGACGCTGGAACAAAAAGCATCGTATACGGCGCCAGGATCAACATCGTTCACGACAACAGGGCTTAATACAGCTGATGATACATACAATGCCGGTGCCGGGCTTACGTTCCTCTCCTGCGCGTACGGCGGGAAGACATGGTCGCTCGAAGGTGTTTACGATTATGAATGGACAGACGCTGGATATTCGGCCCATCAGGGCATGGCCAAGGCTACCGTTCGTTTCTGATAGTTTGGGGCAGGTACTTTCATACAACAGGAGGGGTTATGGACAAGCGAATTATCAAGGCGTTATGGGTTGTTGTGGGAGCCGTACTGGTGGTCCAAACGACAGGATGCGGGACGTTGATGTATCCGGAACGCCGCGGGCAGAAAGGCGGCCATGTTGATGCGGGAATAGCTGTTCTTGACGGGATCGGGCTATTTTTCTTTTTGATCCCCGGGATCGTTGCGTATGCGGTTGATTTCAGCAACGGGACTATTTATCTCCCGCCGACGACGAGAAGTTCACTGGACCTGAAAGATCTCAGGCAGGTAAAATTCGATCACACGCGGACTACAGTGGCAGAGCTTGAAAAGATCATTCTGGTCCAAACCGGCTGTGCGGTCAGATTCGATCAGGCCAACATGGTCATCACCAGGTTAGAGTCCAGCAGCGACATGCGTTCAAAGTTCGCCAGTGTTTTGCCGGAGATGAAGGATAAACGTTTGTCCATGGCCCATTGATCGGGGATGCGCAAGGCTGGTCAAATGTTACAGGAGCAGGTGTCTGAGGCGCTGATCGGGAAGTTCGTGAGCTTCGGCGACCGTATGGGTGCCGGGATCGGTTTCATAGGTGAGATCACCTTGGCGCTGGGACGCCTGGCCTCAGGCAAGTCATATTTCCGCCGCGTGGATTTTATGTCCATTGTCCAAAGGTGCGGCGTCGAGACAGTGTTCCTGGTTTCTTTGATCAGCCTGCTGGTGGGGATGATCCTCGCTTTTGTCGGGTCGATACAGCTTGAATTGTTCGGGGCGCAGATCTTTATTGCCGATATCGTCGGGATCGCCATGGTGCGGGTATTGTCAGCGGTGATGACGGGTATTATCGTCGCTGGCCGCATCGGGGCCTCGTTCGCCGCCGAATTGGGGATGATGCAGGCCAATGAAGAGATCGACGCGTTCAGGACCTTTGGGATATCTCCCATCGAATTTCTCGTCGTGCCGCGCGTGCTGGCACTGCTTATGATGATGCCGGTCTTGACCATTTATGCGGATTTTATGGGCATTGCGGGCGGTTTTATCATCAGCACAATGATGCTTCACCTCAATCCCGTGGAGTATCTGGCGCATACACAGAAAGCCGTGAAGATCAGTTATTTGTGGATAGGGCTTATTCACAGCCTTGTTTTCGGCGCGATCATTGCCATCGCCGGATGCCAGGAGGGCGTGATGTGTGAAAGGAACGCGGCCGGCGTGGGCCGTGCAACGACCATGGCCGTTGTGATGGGGATAACCGCCATTGTCCTTGCAACAGCGCTAATGACATTTATTTGCCATGTTTTAGGGGTTTGATCATGGATACAACGCGCACGGCGGCCCTGGAGGTGACGGGACTTGACATAGGGTATCCCGGCCATCCCGTCATGCACGCGTTGGATTTCAGAGTGGAAAAAGGTGATATTTTTATCGTTATGGGGGTCAATGGCTGCGGGAAGAGCACGTTGCTCAAGAGCTTGATCGGACTCAGGGAGCCGATCAAAGGCAAGGTCATGTACGACGGGAAAAGTTTCTGGGACCAGGATGGAGCGGGGCAGCAAGCGATCATGCGGCGCTTCGGGGTGCTATACCAGGGTGGTGCTTTATGGAGTTCGTTGACAGTGGGAGAGAACGTGGCCCTGCCTCTGGAGATGTACAGCAAGTTGCCCAACGCAAAGATACGGGAAGCCGTTGCCGCCAAACTTTCGCTGGTAGGTTTGCAGGGGTGTGAAGATCAGTTCCCGCACGAGATCAGCGGCGGGATGCGGAAAAGGGCCAGCCTGGCGCGTGCGATCGCGCTTGATCCGGATATCATTTTCTTTGATGAGCCCTCAGCAGGCCTTGACCCTATCAACGCGCGGAAACTGGACGACCTTATCCTGGACCTGAGAAAAAGGCTGGGAGTCACGGTGGTAGTTATCACGCACGAACTTGCCAGCATCTTTGCCATTGGGAACAATTCCGTCTTCCTTGACGGGGAAAGCCGGTCCATGATCGCCGGTGGCGACCCTAAAGCGCTGCTGGCTGGGTCCAAAGACCCCAGGGTGATCAGATTTTTAACACGCGGGGATCAAATTGCCAGAGGTTGAACGATGAGCAGGCTTCCGAACAACACGTTGATAGGTTCATTTGTGATCCTCGCATTGATCATGCTCCTCGCGGGGATCGTTATTTTTGGTTCCGGAACGCTCTTTAAACGTACCGACAAGTTTGTCCTGTATTTTGATGGTTCCGTGAAAGGCCTGGCTATCGGAGCTCCGGTCATGTTCCGGGGTGTGAGCATCGGCGTTGTCAAGGACATCAGCCTTATCTATGACGCCAAAGCCGGGACTATCATGCTGCCGGTCATTGTCGAGATCGAGCAGGGCCGGATCAAAGGCGCCCCCAGTTTCGGAGAATCCGGGGGGGACAAAAAGATGATCGCGCTGGGCTTAAGGGGCAAGCTTGAGGTCCAGAGCTTCCTGACCGGACAGCTGATGATCTCATTTGATTTTTATCCGGACAGAACAGCGCAACTGCGCGGCATCATGAACCAGTATCCCGAACTACCGACGCTGCCGATCTCACAGGATATCTTTGAGATCATGGATGAAATTCCGATCAAGGAAATTGCCAGGGATCTCGGGGCTGCGGCCAGGGGGTTGGACCGGTTGGTCAATTCCAGTGACCTCTCGGGGATATTCTTCGAGTTGGGGGATACCTTGCGTGAAACCAAGAGTGCCATGCGTTCGTTCGGTTTGCTTTCAGAATATCTTGAACAACACCCGGAGTCGGTCCTGAAAGGGAAGGTGCCCTGATATGAAATTTATCCTGACCGGTCTTTCAGCTATTGCCAGCACAATTCTTTTGGTTTTTCTCATAGGCGGCTGTATTTCTATCCCTGACAGCCCCTCACCGCGATTTTATGCGCTTGAAGCAGGGCCGGAACAGCCAGATGCGGGGAAATTACCCGGCATTTCAGGTGTGCTCATCGGCGTTGGTCCTGTGAAGGTCCCGGGATATCAGGATCGTCCGCAGATCGTGACGCAGGGCCAGGACAAGTTGGTAAAGTTTTCCCAGTTCGAGCGCTGGGGTGAAGCTCTAGGCGTGGGGATCGCACGCCTGGTCAGAGAGGGGCTCATCGTAAAGCTTGCGGGGGCAAAGGTCGTGGCTTTCCCGTGGGACCTTTCTGTTCCGGTCAAGTACCAGGTGTCAGTGGAGATCGTGAGATTGAACAGCGATCTTGACGGAGATGTTTTTCTGGTCGCGCAGTGGATGGTAGTTGATGCGCGCAATACCAAAACCCTGCTTATCAAACGATCTGAATTCCGTCATCCGGTCATTCAGAAGAATTATCCCGGTGTCGTCGAGGCTCTGAGCATGGTCTGCACGTCATTGAGCGGCGAGATCGCCCAGGCCCTGGTGGTGCTCGAAAATTCCTCGCCGGTTATACCGAGGTACAATTGATGCCCCGTGCATTTTTGCCTAAAATGAAAATATCCTTAGGAGGTGCTCCGTGAGTACAGAAACATTATTGCTGCTCGTTTTGATCATTGTTGTGATCGGGGCCTTGCCGACCTGGCCTTACAGTAAACCGTGGGGTTATGCTCCGACAGGGATATTGACGTTACTGCTTCTGATATTTATTGTTTGGGCAGTTGCCGGCGGGCGGCCTCTTTTCAGGAGCTCCATGGATGATGCCGGGCATGATCTAAAAGCCGCGGGACGTGATGTGGCTGATTCGATCAGGCATGCCGTTCAATAAAATGCAAATGGCGACGTGGCGGGCTTAAGCCCTCGACTATGTGAAGGAGGATTTGTGAAAGATTCAGCATTGACGATCTTCATCATATTCTTGTTGTTGTTGGGAGTGGTCGCTTTTGCTGGTCCAACGGTTGGCGACAAGTCAAAAATATTTGTCAACGGGTACGCCAGTGCCAATGCCGAATTCCAGCGTGAGAACGCTGAATTCAATTCGAAAGCGAATACAAAGATCCGGGCCCAGGAGCGGGCTGAGAAGAGGTCTGCGGATATCATATCGAACACGGAAAAAGCCAATGATAAAGGCGAAGGGCAATTCAAGGTCAAGTTTTGATCAACAACGATCGTTCTCGGAAATGATCAGTTCAGGAGGAGTTCTATGAAGATGGATCAAGTTAACGTGTATCTTGCAGTTGTGGCTGTGGTTTTAGCGGCCTGTGTGCCGGTGTGCGCGGAAGAAATGCCGGCGGTGCGGCATGAAAAAGGAGAGATCGCATGGGTAGATGTCAAGCTCGGCCAGCTGGAAATGAAGGCTGACGGCGCGCCAGCGGCACAGGAAGTATCAAAGTACCGGATCACAGAGCACGAGACGCGCGTTACCGACAAGACGGACAAGAAGTTCCTTACGATCAAGGACCTCCAGCCGGGGCAGCATGTCATCATTGACGTGGTGGACGGCAAGGAAAGCAAGATCGTCCAAAAGATCACGGCTGATCCAACAGCAACATCAGATCTGCGTGAAACTTACGGCGTGGTGGATGCCTTGAACCTTGAGGCAGGGACTTTGGCCGTGATGGAAAGATCTATTGAAGGAAATGCCGGGGAAGAAAAACTGTCCTATTTTGTCATTGACCCTAAAAGCATCGTTGTCATGCGCAGCCCGAGCGTAGTGCCGGTTGAATTGTTCCTCAAGAAGGGTGATGTGGTCAAGGTCGGATACATTGATAATAATGGCAAGCTGTTGGCCCGTTCGATCACAGTGTATACGCCCAGCGTGACCAGCGTGACCACGACGACGACTGTAACGACGGCCCAATAATACCCGCATGGCCGGAGGATGGATGAGCCGTATGCCCAGGCCCGCACAATGAAATAATGCGTTCAACGGCGAGGGCTTGTTTTATGAAAAAGTTATTTCTTGCGTTTGGGATCATTGTGGCTCTTCTTGCCGGCTTGGTCTTTCTTAAGGATCAGGTCATCCGGGGTGCTTTTTCCGCCAGTGTTTCAGGCCTGCTGGGGGCCCCGGTGCGGGTGGACGGTTTGTCCTGGAACGTCCTTACATCGAGCGTGCATATATCCGGCTTCAGGGTCTATAATCCCGGAGGGTTTCCTGACGGGATAATGGTCTCGATCCCTCATATCGATGTCATCTATGACAGGTCAACGATATTCAAGGAGAAGCGGCATTTTCTTCTGGTGAACATCGAATTGGCTGAAATGGGCCTTACCCGTGTTTCCAATGGCAAGTTGAATGTTGATGCTTTGAACCTGGTGCAGGGAAAAGCCGCGCCCATGCCGCTGCAGGTCGACTTGCTGACCATAGGGATCGGAAAGATCGTTTACAAGAACTATCATCGTGGGGTTGAACCTGATGTGCGCGTGTATGAACTTAACGTGCACAAAAGCTATAAAGGTGTGCCCTCCGTTCAACAGTTGCTCGCGCTTGTTATGGCTGAGCCCATTAAAGCGACGGGGATAAAGGGTGCGCAGATCTATGGTGTTGTCATGCTGGCCGGGGTCGCTGTTTTGCCGGTCGCTATAGCTGCGACTTTCATTGGCAAGGACAGTGTCAGCCAGGAAATTGATGCTCCGTTCAAGCGGGTCTACGCTGTCTGCCTGGCCGTGAGCAAACGCATGGGAAAGGTCTTGCGGGAGGATGCTGCCCAGGGGCTGGTCCAGGCGAACATCAATGGGGTTAATGTCACGTTGCGATCGACCCGGCAGGGCAATCACACTTTATTGAAGATAGGCGCGCGTAAATTCATGATCCCCAAACTTGATATCGCGGGAGGTGTTTTATACCAGATATCACAGGAATTCTAAAACAGGAAGTTCATATATGAAACTTGATGTATTAAGACAGATCAAGTTCCGGCTCGCATCGGACTTATACCCCGCGGCATTGCTTTCGCATGTTTCTAAAGTGATAAAGCGTGTCGCCCCGCTCTCCAGGCAACCTGTCCAGGAGAAGGCTTCGGGCGCTGATGCCATGGTGCCTGCGGGAAGCGATATCGGGACACGGGGTCAAGAGGGTGAGCCAGGAATGCAATTTATATCCCTCAGTTCTTTCATTGTGCTGGGAATAATCATATTCCTCTGTGGCGTGCTGACAGGGTGCTTGTTCCTGCTGTTTTTGACCTGACAGCTAGGATCGTCCAGTCAACAAGGGAGTGGACTTTTGCCTGTCCTGGGCTGACGCACCCGACAGACCAGGGCACGCACTTTTTAGTGCACAGTATTTTCGACGCTGTTTTGAGAAGCGTGCAAAATCCGGGATGAAGCTGTAATTGATCCAAAGGGGTTTAAATGGCAATGTTCAAGGCATTTAGCGATGGCGTCGAGGTTAATGGTGAAACGGTCTTATCTGTCGTTAATGGAAGCCCGCTTAAAGAATTTACTTTGGATATATTGGCAAAGAACGGGATCAAGGAACCGAAAGCAGGGCGGTGGTATTCACAGCAAACGTGGCTAAATGTGTTCAAGATCATCTCGGATCAGATAGGCCCTACATTGCTATATTCCATAGGATATTCAATTCCGGAAAATGCAGAATTCCCTGAACACATCGACACCATCGAAAAAGCGCTGGCATCGATAGATATTGCTTATCATATGAACCACCGTAATGGCGATATTGGTTACTATAAATTTGAGATGAATGGAAAAAATTGCGGAAAAATGATATGTGAAAACCCATATCCTTGCGATTTTGATAGAGGGATCATCACAGGTATGGCACAAAAGTTCAAGCCGCAAGGCTCTTTGTTTGTTGTGGTGGAACATGCGCCGGAAGGGCCTTGCCGCATGAATGGTGATAATACATGTATTTATAACATCTCATGGTAGTTTGGCTTGAGTGCGAAAGACCTTCGGCAGGGCGGATGATCAAGGTATCCCAGGAGGGTGAGACGCGACCTATGTGAAGGGAAGTTTATGAGAATCCTCATGATGACGAACACGTATTTTCCGATCGTAGGAGGGTTGGAGCAGTCGGTTTATTCATTCAGCGAAGAGTTCAGGAGTTTGGGCCATGAAGTTTTGATCGTGACGCCGACGTATGCAGGGACGCCGGTGGAAGAACCAGGAGTCCTCCGCCTGCCGTCCCTGCAAAAATTCAATTGGACCATTTTTTCGGTCAATTTCCCTGTTTCGGGGCTTTTAACGCGCTTGATGAGGGAATTCTCGCCGGATATTATCCACAGCCATTGCCCGTTCTTTATGGGTGATTTTGCCCTGCGCCTCAGCCGCCAGCACGCCATTCCCCTGGTCTTTACTTATCACACCATGTTTGAAGAGTATATGCATGATATGCCGATCAAAAATGACGGTTTCAAACGATTTATCGTCAAGCTTGCAGTGGGGTATGCCAATTGTGTGGACCGGCTGATCGTGCCCTGTGAAAGCCTGCAGGAAATTTTGCTGAAAAGGGGTGTCAAAACGTTGATGGAGATCGTTCCGACCGGTGTTGTCCTGAAACATTTCCAGAATGGTGACGGGAAGGGCTTCAGGGTCCGCAACGGGATACCGCCTGACGCGCTGGTGGTCGGGCACGTGGGGCGGTTGGCGGCGGAAAAGAACCTTGATTTCCTGGTCAATGCCATGATCGCGTTATTGAAGAAAGAACCCAGGGCCCATGCCTTGATCGTCGGGCGAGGTTCGTCAGAGAAGATGATCAGGGATGCATTTGATAAAGCCGGCCTGAAAGAAAGGCTGCACTGGGCCGGGATATTGCAGTACCAGCACCTGGTTGACGCCTATTTTGCCATGGATGTTTTTGCGTTCGCATCATTAAGCGAAACCCAGGGGGTCGTTCTTATTGAAGCCATGGCGACAGGCCTGCCGGTGGTCGCATTGGATGCGCCTGGTGCGCGGGATGTCGTCAAGGACCGTTATAACGGCCGTTTGCTCGAGAAGATGGACCAGGACAGTTTTGTTGAAGCGCTCGGGTGGGTTTTGCGTTGTAAACCTGAAGAACAGCAAATGTTAAAGCAGGCTGCCAAAACAACGGCGGAAAAATACTCGGTCGAACTTTCAGCCAAACGCATGCTGGAGGTTTATGAGGACGCCAGGTCGAGAAAATCAATTTCAACAGGAAAAAAGAACAGTTCGCAGTTCCTGTTCCTCTGGCGGATCAGGGCAGAGTGGGATATTTACCAGAACTACATCAAAGCCATGCTGACATCTGTTTTCGAGGGGGACTTCAAGGAGACTGAACCGCGGAAGATCAATGATCCCGCGACAGCTGAAGTTGCGCCGGACCTTTATGTGATGACCGGGGACGGCAAGCGTATCGCCTATTTTCATTTAAAGAACGGCTTTTCAAAGGTGGTGGTCATCGCGCATGGTTTTTATAACAACAAGGATGCTGTCCTGTTCAAAATGATGAGCGAGGCGTTCAGCAAAGAGTATGACGTTATCGCGTTTGATTTCCGGGGGCATGGCAAAAGCAGCGACGTGTTCACCTGGACCGCGCTGGAACAAAACGATCTGCGGGCGATCACCTCTTATGCCAGGGAGAATAATTACGCCAGGATCGGCGTGATCGGGTTCTCCCTGGGCGCGGCGATAACGCTGATCGAGGCGAGCACGCACCAGAACATTGACAGCGTGATCGCGGTGAGCTCACCGTCGGACCTGGGGAGCATAAACTATCACTTTTGGGAAAAAGACATGTGGGAGGACCTGAAGCTCAATCTTGGGATCAAGGGAAGGGGGAAAGGTGTCAGGCCGGGCAGTCCCTCGCTCCAGAAGATCCGTCCCGGCGACATCGTTGAAAAGATATCGCCGACACCGGTCCTTTTCGTTCATGGTGAAAATGACTGGCTGGTCAAGTTAAGGCACAGCCAGTATTTGTTCGCCAAAGCCAAGGGGCCCAAGTCCTTGATGGTCATGAAAGACGGCGGCCACGCGGAAAGGATGTTCGATGTGTTTCCCGACCAGTTCATGAAGATCTGCCTGGACTGGTTCAAGGAAACCTTATAAGCCGCTGGAGAAAGCATCCCTTTAAGCCCTACCCATCGATAAAGTTCACCCCGCAGGTTATACCTTGGTACTATTGCCCCATATGCTTTAACCCGCATAATGACATTATAACGTGATCGAAAAATGCTTGTTGCGCGAGCGGCTGTTAAGCCACAACAAAGGATGACCTTATGAGAAGTGAACTGTTGGTTTTTATGGCTGCGTCCATTATCGCTGTTTCTGCCGTCGGTTGCGGCATGATGAGAGGCCTTGGGCAGGATGTCGAGGGTGGAGGGCGAAGTATCCAAAGGGTCGTCAATCACAATGACTGAATCCAGTCAGCAAGATCCAACCAGGGAAGATGTTACGGAAGGAGGTCATCATGTTGCATTGGGCGGCTACATTTTTTGTTATCGCGATCATCGCGGCATTGCTGGGGTTTACCAGTATTGCGGGTTCGGCTGTTGAGATCGCCAAGATCCTGTTTTTTGTATTCCTGGTCCTGGCAGCGGTCACGCTCATATTTGGAAGGTCCCGGAAGATCTGAGCTTCAACGACAGTTTTAAATCAATACTCAATGGAAGGTGATATATGAAAATAATCTCAGTGAAGTTTGATCGTCGTCCAATCTTATTGGCGGGTGCCCTGGCCTCTCTGTTTATCTGTGGCACGTCCGTTCGCCCGGCATCGGCTTCCGATACCGATAACAGGATCGAAGCCTCCGCAAGAAACTCGTATGTCTACGAAACTTTCCTTAAGGATGACCCGATCACCATTAAGGCCGTGGACGGTGCAGTAACCCTGACGGGCAGTGTCGCCGATGGATACCACAAATCATTGGCGGTCGAGACCGTGTCGAATTTGCCCGGTGTCACACGCGTGGACGATCAGCTTGTCCTCAAAGGCGACCTTCCTGCCGAGAATTCAGATGGATGGATCGGGATGAAAGTAAAGACGGCGCTCTTGTTCCATCATAACGTCAACGCATTCAAGACCGTGGTTGATGTTAAAGAGGGCGTTGTGACGCTCAAGGGTGAGGCCGCGTCCCAGGCTCAAAAGGACCTGGCCGGTGAATATGCCAGGGACGTCAGCGGCGTTAAAGATCTCAAGAATGAGATGACGCTGGCCCAGGCGCCTCAAAGCGCCGTACAGACGTTGGCCGAGAATATCGATGACGCGTCCATATTTGCTTTGGTCAAAGTGGCGCTCTTGTCGCATCATTCCACCAGCGCTGTCAATACCAAGGTATCTGTGAGCGCGGGGGTGGTCACGATCAGTGGCGAAGCCAGGAATGACGCGGAGAAAGAACTGGTCGGCAAACTTTCCGGCGACGTGATGGGTGTCAAGAGTGTGGTCAATAACATGATGGTAATGAAGTAGGTATTATGGGGACACGTACCAGATCCAAAAGACGGATCTGGTACATGTCCCCGTTGTTCTTCAAGCGGCCCTGGTAAAATTTCAAGGATATCGGCATGAAACCTTTTGTCAAAATGCTGGCGGCTTTATCCGGATCGATGTTGCTGCTTGTGCTGGTGGTCGTGGGCATCATGTTCAGGACCTACGACAAGGTCGAGCAGTCGGCTCAGGAGCGTCAGCATTATGTAGTGGCTATTATCCATGCGAATGAACTGATGGCGGCATTGGTCGATGTCGAGACCGGCGAGCGCGGGTATTTGTTGACCGGCGATGAGGTCTTTCTGGAGCCATTTAAACGCGCGCACAAGGACATCGGCAACAAACTCAATGAATTGAAGCGGATGACGATCCTTGCCCCGGCCCGCCAGCACCTGGAGGCCTCAATTCCCCGGATAAATGCCCTGCTGGAGTATCTGTTGCGCAATATTGAATTGCGCCGTCAAAATGATATGACGTCCGTGCTGTCGGGGGTTCGTACTTTTCAGGGTAAAGCGCTGATGGACAGTGTCCGTTCCGGGATCAGTGCTTATCTGCAGATAGAGCAGAATGCTTTGTACCTCAGTCAGTCCGAGATCCGGTCTGATATGCGCCATATGTTCATGGTGATCATCATTGTCTGCGTACTGATGGTGGCGTTCGCCTTTGTGTTGATCGGCTTGACCTATCGTGAATCCCAGCAGAGGATCAAGGATTCTTTGGCCATGGCGACCCAGGACCTGTTGGAGAACCAAAAGATCATCAACATTAAACTTCAGCAAGCCAATGACTCTTTGCAGATCAGTGAGGAACGGTTTGACGTAACACTCAATTCTATTGGTGACGCAGTGATGGCCACGGATGTTGAAGGGCGGGTGACGTTGCTCAACCCTCTGGCCGAAAGGCTCACGGGTTGGTCGCAAGCCGAAGCAGCGGGGCGTCTGATGGAAGATGTTTTTGACATTATTAACATTAATACTCGCAAAAGCGCCATTATTCCGATCAAACAGGCCCTGGCTATGGGGACGACACAAAACATGGCCAGTGATATGGCGCTGGTCGCGCGCGATGGCAGTGAATGTCCCATCGCTGACAGTTGCGCACCGATCTGCAACCGTGAAGGCAAGATCGTCGGTGCGGTCCTGGTATTCCGTGATATTTCCCTGCGCCTTGACGTGGAAAATGGCCTGGAAAAAGCCCGTCTCGACCTGGAACGGATAAAAACATCAGAAGATGCCGCCCGCGAATATGCCGAGAGCATCATTAACACCGTGCGTGAGCCTTTGATCACGCTGGACCACGACCTCAGGGTGGTGTCCGTCAGCCGGTCATTCTATGATGTCTTCAAGGTCAAGCCGGAAGAGACCGTGGGGCAGTTGATCTATGACCTGGGCAACAAGCA
>CAIOTT010000070.1 GCA_903861305.1 Candidatus Omnitrophota bacterium
AAGAAACTGAATCAGGAGCCCTTGGCTGTTCCCGGGGAAGTGTATAACGAGGATGCCGAGCTGTTAGCCCGTATCTTTACTTCCGGCCGATCGGCCACGGTTGGCCCTGAAACAGATAAGTGGGGCACCTTTGTTTCAGGGATGGCCGCGATCAAGGACCATGCCGATGACAAGCCCATCGCCGTACTTGGCATCGATTATGATGCCAGCGCATGGCACACGAAGACCTACGCTTACCGTCTGGGGCCGATCCTTGTGACGCTTTTACTGGTGAATTTATTATTGTTGTTCTTTGTCCTCTATACGCGTGAGCAGGAAGCCGGATTGCTGGCGCAGGAGAAGAGCCTTGTTCTCAAACAGTTATTGGCACAATTGGAAAATGAGCACAAGAACCTTCAGACGATCTTTGATTCAACCCAGGTCGGCCTTTTACTCATCGATAACAACTTTAAGGTAAAACGGCTGAATCAAGTGCTTCTTGATATCGGGCGTCGGGATTCTTTCAGTGTCATTGATCGCCAGATCGGGGACGCTCTTAGCTGCGTTCACAGTCAAGACGTCCGCCCCGGTTGCGGTGCCGCGGAACCCTGCAAGCATTGTCTTATCCGTAAAATGGCCGAGCAGGTCCTGAAGACCCGCCAAAGTGTCAGGGAAGCTGAAGTTTCTCATACGATCACGACGGCGTCTGGGTCGCGGTCTATCTGGCTTGAGGTGAATGCCTGTCCTATTCAGATCGACGGTGCGACCTATATCCTGTTCTCCCTCGCTGATATCACAGTGCGTAAAGTGCTCGAGCAGGAGCTTGTCTTGAGCGAGGAACGGCACCGCGAGCTTTTTGAACATATGCTCAGCGCGTTTGCTGCCACTGAAGTGGTGTTTGACGCAGCTAACAGGCCGGTTGATCTTATCATTCTTGAGGTCAACAAGGAATGGGAACGTTTGATGGGCGTGCCACGCGCCATGCTTGTGGGAAAGAAAGTTTACGATCGATTTCCGGCGACAGATAAGAAGTGGCTCGATATTCTAGGTACAGTTGCTCTTGGCGGGGATCCTGCCCACAGCACGGAATATGTGCCAGGCCTGGGAAAATGGTTGCAGGGTTCAGCTTTTAGCGTCAAGCGCGGTTTTGTCGCGGTAACATTTGTCGATATTTCCGGACAGAAAAAGTCCCAGGAAGAAAATTCCCGGCATATCAAGGAGCTTGAGATCTTTTACAAAGCCAGCATTGGCAGGGAAGAACGCATCCTTGAACTCAAGAAGCAGATAGAGCAGTTGAAAAAGGAGCGCTATGAAACTGGCGCGTAAAATAGGGCTTGGTTTTATCCTGATGGCATTTTCGTGCATGGCTATAGCACTGAGCCTTGCTTTTTTTAGCCTCAAGAAAGACCTTTCCGTAGAAATTTTCAATGATCTGGAGTTAAGCGTTCATTCCCGCACGGAGCATATCAAGACTTACCTGCACATGTGCCGGTCGTCGCTTATCCAGTCATCGCGAAGCGTGGTCCTCCCCAAGGTTTTGAAAATATCAAAAGATGATCCCGGTTATACGGATGCGCTTGACAACGCCAGCAAATTATTAAAGACAAAGATTTCGGGTGACGATTCATTCCTGAGTTACATGCTGCTTGACGCCGCGGGCAAGGTCGTGGCATCAAGTGATGACAGCAGTATCGGGTCTGACAAATCCAGAGACCTCTATTTTTTAAAAGCCCGGAATGGGACCTATATCAAGGATGTATATTTCTCGTCGACAAAGTTAATGCCATTGATGGCCATAGCCACACCTCTGTTCGATGGTCCAGGAGGAGCGTTTCTGGGTGTGCTTGTGGGAAGGGTTAAGCTTGACTATATCAACGCTATTTTGACTGACAGGATCGGCCTGGGGGACACGGGGGAGCTTTTTCTTGTCAACCAGGCAGGGTATGTTATCACACCATTGCGTTATTTGAAATCTTCAATCTTAAAGCAAAAGATAGATATGAGCCACAGAGCTTACTCTTTTCCGGGAAAGCTGAATCATGAAGTGGCAATTTATAGAGATTATCGCGGGATGCTGGTGCTTGGCGCGCTCGATCATATCTCCTTGATGCATTGGGCCGTTATTGGAGAGATCGATGCGAAAGAAGCCCTCGAGCCTTTGAGCAGGATGAGGAATGTTTTTATCCTTGTTCTGCTTATGGGAAGCCTTATGGCCTTGCTCTTTGGATTGATCATTTCAAGGCTTATCACCGAGCCATTGCAAAAACTTTATAAGGGGACGCAGATCATCGGCGGCGGGAATTTCGATTATAAAGTGGCCATTAATGTCCAGGACGAGGTGGGGGACCTCTCGCGCGCCTTCGACATCATGACATCCAACCTTAAAAAGACGACAGCATCAATTGACGTCCTTAATCAGGTGGCTTTTGCACGTAAAAAAGCGGAAGAAGACCTGAAAGAATCAGAAGCCGCGTTCTTCCGGATCTTTTACGCATCGGATGACCCGATCTTCCTTATTGAGGGGAATGTTTTTGTCGATGCCAATGATGCCGCGGCGCGGATGTTGGCATGCCCCTCTAAGCAGCAGTTATTGCAGGCCCATCCCGCCACACTTTCTCCCGCCAGACAGCTTGATGGCAGAGATTCCACTGAAAAAGCCAATGAAATGATAGCGCTTGCCGTCAAAAAGGGCGGGCATCAGTTTGAATGGACCCACCGCAGGGTCAATGGAGAGAATTTTCCGGCCCATGTCGCGCTCTCTCCGATCATACTGGGGGGCAAGCATCTCATTCAATGCGTCCTGATGGATCTCACGGAACAGAAAAAGAATGAACAGCAGCTTCATGAAACACAGCGGCGCTTGCAGGAGCAGACGGAGCAATTGACCGACGCTCTTGATGAATCGCGCAAATCGCATGAGATACTCTCAAGCATGCTTGATGATATCAACCAGATGCGCTTCAACTTTGAAGAGTCGTCACGTAAACTTGAATTGATCCTGGCGTCAACCGGCGAAGGCATATTCGGTCTTGATAAAGAAGGCCGGTATACGTTCGCCAATCCACAGGCGCAGAAACTTCTGGGTTATTCTGAACAGGAATTGATCGGCGTTAACAATCATTCTCTTTGCCTTCATTCCCGTCCTGATGGCACGCCTTATCCATTTGATAATTCTCCGAATTTCACAGCACTGCATGACGGGAAACCGTGCAATGGTGAGGAGTATTACTGGAGCAAGCACGGAAAAGGGTTCCCTGTTGAATTCAGCGCTGTCCCTATCATTCAAGAAAATAAAGTGACAGGTCTTGTTGTTTCGTTCCGTGATATCACAGAACGAAAAAAGAACCGGGAGAACATCAATAAATTGACCCAGGCCATTGAACAAAGCCCGGCTTCTGTCGTTATCACGAACCTTAAAGGCGAGATCGAGTACGCCAATTCGAAATTCTATCATATCTGCGGTTATACTTCGGAAGACGTCATTGGAAAGAATCCCCGCCTTCTTAAATCTGGGGACATGTCGCAGGAGCAGTATAAGAATCTCTGGGAAACGATCAGCAAGGGGCGTGAATGGCGCGGCGAATTCCATAACAAGAAAAAGAATGGTGAGCTTTATTGGGAATCCGCTGTGATCTCTCCGATCCGGAATGCCAATGGTGTGCGGACGCATTATCTTGCTGTTAAGGAAGATATTACGGAATTAAAAATTGCCGAAGCGGAAGTGAACAGGGTCAAGTCCCAATTGGTCCAGCGCGACAAGCTTACCACGCTGGGTGAGATGGCTACCGGCATGGCCCACGAGATCAACCAGCCGCTCAATGCCATTGCCCTGGTCATGGCGACCTTCCGCAAACTGATGTCCAAAAAACTCTTGACGGAAGAGAATCTGGCGAACGGCATGAAAGATATTGAGACATGTATCAAACGCATGACACAGACGATAGCGCATATCCGTATATATGCCCGCCAGGAGACACTGCCTTTTGCTCCTGTCAATCTTTCAGGTACCATTGATTCGGCCTTGTTATTGATGAGCGAGCAGTTAAGGATGCATGAGATCAAGGTTGTCAAGACCGTCGAGCCGGACCTTCCCAAGATCCATGGTGAGCCGCATCAACTGGAACAGGTCTGGATCAATCTGATCTCCAATGCCCGTGATGCATTCGAAGAGAAACAAACGAAGATCGCTACAGGAGAAATTTCCGTTGCGGGTTATGAAAAATGTTTTACGATCGAGCTTTTTCATTTAAAGGAATCAAATTCCGTGCGCGTTGCGTTCACAGATAATGGTATCGGCATGACCGAACAGCAGCGGATGAAAGCTCTCGAGCCTTTCTATACGACCAAGGAAGTTGGAAAAGGCACGGGCCTGGGTTTGTCAATAAGTTACGGGATCATACAAAACCATAAAGGAAAGATCGAGATCACGAGTGAATATGGCCAGGGGGCGACATTCACGATCGATCTGCCCGTTTATACAGGTTGAACGTTCACGTTCGTCAATAACATAGGAGTTGTTATGGCAACAGCCACGAATAAAGGTTGTGTCCTTCTGGTCGATGATGAAGACGCGATACGCGAGTCGCTGGGGGAGTTGCTTGAGGCGTGCGGCTTTCAGACCCACAGGGCCAATTGCGTTGACAATGCCATTAAACTGCTCGACAAGCAGTATGATGTTGAGGCGATCGTCAGCGACATGAAAATGCCGGGCAAGACAGGGATCGATCTTCTTCATTATCTTAATGATCATGACAGGAAGATCCCTGTCATTTTCTTGACAGGATACGGGACCCTGGAAACATGTCAGGAAGCCGTCCGTGCCGGCGCTTTTGATTACATCCTTAAACCACTCGATGACAAGGATAAGGTCCTCTTGCCGTTGACCCATGCCGTTGACCAATTCCGTCTGCGCCAGAATAATGAAGAACTCAAGCGCGATATCCTGCTCATGGCCGAAGAGCATGAAAAACTCCTGGACGCGATCCTCAATGATGTTGAGACCAAGGACCTGGTCCAGGAAAAGATCAGTTCGATCGTCAAGAAATGGGATAATAAATAGATACTTACAATGCCTTTGCTCATTGCCGGTATAGCATCGGGTATTTTGCTTGGGCTTATCCTGGGGCCCCGCGCCGCTGTCCTAAAACCTTTGGGTGATATTTTCCTTAATTTGCTTTTCACCGCAGTAGTCCCGCTCGTATTCTTTTCCATATCTTCCGCTATCGCTTCGATGAACGATGCCCGCCGTTTGGTCCGTATCATGTCGTGGATGATGTTCTTTTTTGTACTGACCGGCATTATTTCTTCCGCTCTCATGATCACTTTGGTCAGGTTGTTCCCGCCGTTCCTTGGCCATCCCTGGGCGTTGCCCGGAGGGGTGACCCCCGCTGCCATGAGCACGGCAGATGCGCTTGTCAAAACGTTCACGACGGCTGACTTTTCAGACATCCTTTCCAAGAAAAACATGCTGCCGATGATCATTTTTGCCTTGCTGGTCGGTGCCGCGGCGTCGGCCAGCGGCGAGAAAGGAGCCCCATTCGCGCGTTTTCTCATCGCGGGCAATGAGGTGATGGGGCGTGTCATACGGCTGATCATGTTCTACGCGCCCGTTGGTTTAGGGGCATATATCGCCTATCTTTTAGGCACCATGGGACCGCAGTTAATGGGTTCTTACGCGAGGGTGATCGTTCTTTATTATCCCGCCGCGTTCTTATATTTCATTATCGCTTTTTCGATATATGTCTTCTGGGCCGCAGGCGGCCGTGGCCTTAGAACATTCTGGTGGCATATCCCGTCAACCGCCTTTACGGCCTTTGCCACCGGAAGCAGTGTCGCGGCCATTCCCGTCAATCTTGAAGCTTCCAGGAAAATGGGGGTCGCCGATGAGATCCGCGAGGTGGTCATCCCTTTGGGCGCTACCATCCATATGGAAGGGTCTTGCCTTGCGGCTATCATCAAGATCGCGTTCCTGTTCGGACTTTTTCAGATGCCATTCGCTGGCTGGGATGTATGGCTTACAGCGATCGGGATCGCCGTGCTGGCTGGCACTGTCATTAGCGGCATTCCCGCGGGCGGGATGATCGGCGAACTATTGATCGTCACACTTTATGGATTCCCTCTTGCTGCTTTGCCGCTCATTACGATGATCGGAACGATCGTCGATCCGCCGGCTACCATGCTGAATTCCGTAGGCGACAATGTCACGTGCCTGATGGTGGCGCGTTGTATCAATGGCGCGAACGTAACGCCAAAGCAGGACGTTATATGAGGACACCCGTTGCTGTATTTTTGCTGTTCACGGCCACTTTTATATCTATTTCCTGCTCAAGCATATCGTCCCGGCCTAAGCCTATGTGCGCCGGAGCGCTTGATTATGATTCAGAACCGCAACGGCAGGTCATTGAGGTTCTCCCGGCCCGGAAGGGTATTTTTAATGCTGAACTGACAGCATGGATAGCGGCCGAAGGTGACTGGCGCAGGGTCCTTGGCCCGTGGCCGGTCGTTATCGGGCGTAACGGCTTTGCCGGGTTCCAGGAAAAGCGCGAAGGTGACGGGAAAACGCCTTCGGGAATATTCCCCATAGGCGTCGCTTTTGGAAAAGCCCGTCAGCTAACCACCAGCCTTGTTTATCGTCAGGCCAAGGAGGATGATGTCTGGGTCGATGACAGCGCCTCAAGCCAGTACAACACATGGGTCAAGTTGCCCGCGCAGGCGGCATCTTACGAGAAAATGCTGCGGCCAGACGGGCTTTATGATATGGGCGCCGTGATCGAATACAATACCGCACCTGCTGTTCCGAAGAAAGGGAGCGCTATATTCATCCATATCTGGCGCGATAATGGAAGGCGGCCTACGGCTGGGTGTGTTGCTTTACATGCAAACCGGTTACGGCGCCTCTTGGCCTGGCTTAACAAGGATAAGGGGCCGGTCATTGCTCTTGGGGTTTCTGGGGCAAAAGGTCAAAATGCTGGTAAATGAGCATCTTGATGTCATCCATGGAGACAGGCTTTACCAGAAAGCGAGCCCCCTTTGATCGGGACAGGACCTCGTGATCCGCGCTGGCTGTGATGATGATAACGATCGTGCGCGGATATGATCTGATGATCTCTGCAGTAACTTCAAAACCATTGATCCCCGGCATGCTGATATCCAGGAGGACTGCGTCAAAAGGATGCATGGAAAGCATCCCAAGGGCTGTGTAGCCATTCTCAGCGGTCCAGACGTCGATAGGGTAGTAACGTTCAATGAAGCGTTTCAGCCTGAAAGTGATGTCAGGCTCGTCGTCAACGCAGAGTACCTGGCGTCTTGTTGTCATACAGGTCAGTATTTCTTCACTTTAGCCACACGTTCAACAACCTTACCTGTGATCATGTACCTTTTCTGACGATCAAAAACAATATCCTGGAATTGGGCGTTCAGAGGATGCAGGAATACGGTCTTGTTATAATCCTTGAACTGGCGCAAGACAGGTTCGGTTCCCTTGACATCCGAAGCCAGGACAAAATCGCCGTCTTTGGGTGAGAGGCATTCATCGATAACAACAATATCACCCGGCTGAAACTCCGGGGTCATGGATGTATCTTTGATCCTGAGCGCAAAAGCATTGATTTTTACTTTTGTGTCTACCCGTATCCCTTCAAGCCCGATGGGGATATCATCCTCGGTGATCTTTTTGTTCGCGTTGTCCCAGGTTAGAATGGATACCTTATCCGGCCTGTCGATCTGAGGCAGGGGGGACGATCGGTCATTTCTTTTAGTAAACCTGTTTTTGATCGTTTCAAGGTCAGCTGTTTTCATCCGCTCAAGGACAGCCAGCTCCAGGAGTTCCTTGCGATCGTGATCATTGAGCGTAAGGGCGTCAGCCAGTTTTGAGCAGGTTTCACGCGTGGGGGGCTTTTGACGGCCAGCTTCAAGGCTCGCGATGTACGTCAGGGAAACATCGATCTTGCGCGCCAGATCGGCCTTCTTGATGCCTGCCTTTTCTCTGTGATGTGTCAATATTTTATTGAACATGTTAACTATTTACCTGCCCGTGTTTAATATTTCAATACCGCCAAGGATCCGCGGCTATTCCTAATAACAATACAAGTATATCACTAAACTAATACGCTTGTAAATAACATTTTGCCACTTGACAACTAAAGCGATTTGGTTTATACTTCACGTGCTTACATTCATACCTCATACGGGTTAATTGCGCTCAATATATCTAGGATCTTTCTGAGTGATCATACAAGGCGTATAAAGGAGACCATGGGTATGAAAGCATGTCTAAGATTTAACAAAGATCGGGGGAATGATGGGGTGGTCGTGAACCTGGAGGACGGCACCGCACGCAGTAAAGTGCTTATCCTTTTGAAAGAAAAGAAATTAAGAGAAGCTTATGAATTGTTCAAGAACCAAGCACAGGTTGTCTCGTATGTGCCGCCAGACGCGCCTTTACCCGCAGGGACGTCGATCGACCTGCATGAGGATCAGTTTTAAATCAAATACGGATCAAGAAGCGTGCTCCGGTCTTTTTTTGTTGCCTTGGCCGTGATCCCTCGCAGCGCTTCATCGTAACGCGGTTTGTTCTTATCCTGATAAAAAAGCCCAAAATAACGGCGTTCAGCCCCGGCAAATTTAAAAGCTGTGACGATATCCGCGGGGTCATGTTCCAGGGTTTCGGTCTTTGATGCCAGGCGGTTGTCAGGCGCGATGCCGTTGGCGTGTTTAAGGAAAGTATACCAACTGGATGATTTTAGGTCAAAATTGGTCGGATCAAAATGAACGCATCGCTGGCAAATATGGACAAAGGCGAAACCGGGATGATCATACGCAGCTTTGATGGTGTTGCCCAGGTGATCCGGCATCCAATCCGCCGTTGACGCCACGAACGAAGCACCAAGCCCCAACGCGACGGTCAGAGGGTTCAGCGCGTTCAGGACACTGCCAAAGGGCTGGGTGCTTGTGGGATGGTCTTTGCGTGTGGTTGGTGAGGTCTGGTTCTTCGTCAAGGCGTATATCTCATTATCATACATCAAAAACACGCAATTGAAATTCTTGTTGATGCCGTGCACCAGATGGTTGCCACCGATGCTCATGGAGTCGCCGTCGCCGGAATGGATGAAAACACTAAGATCGGGGCGCGTCAGCGACAATCCCGTAGCCACCGTAATAGCCCTGCCATGGATCGAGTGTACGCCGTAGGTGTTCAAATAATTCGGAGCACGGCCGGAGCAGCCAATACCTGAAACATTGACAATAGATTCCGGTTTTAACTGACGCTCGACAATAAAATGTTTAAGGGCATTGAGTATGCCGAAGTCGCCGCAACCGGGGCACCAGCGCGGATTTTCCGTGTTAAGGTCCTTGAGCGTGATCTCAGTTGCGCAAGCAGGGGAAGCATTATTAGGGGTTGTCATTTTAAAACCTCCTTGACGCGTTCGACGATCACTTTGGGGCGTACGGGGCGTCCCGTGGCCTGTGCCATGAGCGGCTGGATATCTACAAGAGCCTCACTTCTTAATAAAAGTGCCAGGGGAGACGGTTTTAAAGCGTCGCCGTAGGCCACTTCCACGGACATCACCTTTTTGAATCTGGAAAGGACTTCCTTGAGCATGAGCGGCAATGGATAGACGATGCGCAGGTGCAAACCGGAAACTTTCAGCCCCTGCTTCTGGGCAAGACCTACAGCTTCTTCGATCGCCCCGCGGGTCGATCCCCATCCGACAATGAGCAGGTCATTGGTGTCAGCTCCGAAAATCTCGGGGGCTGTTAATGCGCGTTGGACGTGATGCAGTTTTTCATTGCGGACTTCATGAGAGCGCTGGCTTGCTTTAGAGAAAGTGCTGACATGCCCCTGGATGTCCGTTGTTAAGCCTGTCACACGGCGCATGCCGCCGGGTGTCCCGGGAATGCTTTGAAGGGTCAAAACCATTTCGATGTTTTCAGGCAGGCGTTTAAGATGGAAACGCTCCAGCACAAAGTCGGGGATATCATTCACATTGTTCAGCTGAACAAGCCGGGGTTTTGAAATGACCTTGTAACTGTTAGCTGTCTGGAAATCGCTCATGATAAAGACGGGAAGCCGTAATTTCTCTGTCAAGTAACGGGCAACGTGCGGCGCGTAAAAACAGTCAATGACATTAGCCACGCTGATGACGATCTTGGTATGGTCTCCGTGAGAACCGAAGGCTGCTGCTAAAAGGTCGGATTGTTCCGTCTTGGTCGGCATCCCTGTCGAAGGGCCGCCGCGCTGGACGTCCAGAATCACGATCGGGATCTCCGCGGCCTGGGCAAAGCCGATGAATTCCTGCTTCAGCGAGAGGCCTGGCCCCGATGTGGCCGTAATGGACGGTGTGCCCCCGAAATATGCGCCGATAGCGGCGCCAATGGCCGCAATTTCGTCCTCAGCCTGGTGAACGTGCCCACCGTAGGCGGGAAGTTCCCGGGCCAGTGTGTGCATTACCGATGAAGCAGGGGTAATGGGGTATCCGGAGAATAGCTTGAACCCAGCGTCGATCACTCCAAGGCTCAGCGCCGTGTTGCCATCAATAAGGATCTTGTCACCTTCACGCGGGGTTGAGTCGATCTGATAGCGGAGAAGGTCAAGGCCTTTGGCGAGCTGATAACCGTTGTGATAAAGCCCGATATTCTTTTCCATGACATCAGGTTTAAGTTTCTTCCCGAAGGTCTTTTCGATCTCGTTCTTAACGATATCTTCGTCCATGTTATAAATATACGAGAGCATGCCCAGATAAAAGATGTTCTGTCCTTTTCCACCAATGCTCTGCAGGATCGCTTTGGACGCTTCGTCCATGTCAAAGGTAATGACATTGAGCCCGTCCTTCGCGCAGCGTTTGAGCACAGCCTCATATGACTCCGGGTTCTTTTCGCGATCACCCGTATCAAGAAGAAATATTCCCTGCGGATTATATTCGCCATCGTCCAGGCGTCGGCTGAGGATGATCTCGTGGGCCGCGATGGTAAGGTCCGAATTATTGCCGATATTGGTGATATCAAAGTCCGCCAAGCGGATAATGACGCCGGAAAGGGCTGGTTTACTTCGGGGTAAAGGGGAGATCTCGGCCGGTATCATGGGCTCGACATAAACGTATTTGCCCATGGCGACGAAGGCACTTAGAAGGATGTCGCCGGATTTCTGAGCGCCAAAACCTGCGTCCATTAACAGTTCAAACCGTGTGACCGAGCGTTTTTCGATTGCCATGATGACCTCAGTATTTGTTTGAATGCAGTGGCATCTATAGGACCCAATTTTTTAATATATCATTTATACAATCTTTAGCAACGCATTAATAACGTATGTGTCTGTTCTTGAATGGCTCCTTTACTTGCGCAAAAAAATATCTTATACTTTTGTGTCTCATGATACAGTTCGCCATTAACCGGAGAATTTAAATGAATCCCTGCATAAGCCAGAGAAAAGACGTGCGCTTGAAATTCATGAACATCATCCAGTATGAGAAGATAAAACGGCAGGATGTTTATGGTTACGGCACCCCCACAGCCACGACCGCTGTTGATATCAGCGCCAGGGGGATCGGATTCTACGCCAATGAGGAGTTCGAACTTAATTCCAACCTGCGCATTTCCTGTAATCTGACGTCCACTGAAATAATATCCTTTCAGGTCCGAGTTGTCAGGATGGAGTTATTCACCAAAGGGGTCATGAAATTCATCGTGGGATCAGAGATCAAGGAGATCACTGATGAAGGCCGGGCCAAACTCGAAGCGTTCTTGGCCCGTATCAACATCTTTCCGATCCTTGAGTCCTGCATCCTTGAAAATGTTTCCGACATGCATTTTTTGGCAGGCAGCCCTCTCATCATCAAAAAAAAGGGCGAACTGATGCGCGTGGGGGAAGAGCTTGACGGGTACACCGTAAGAAGCCTTTTATTGAACACGCTTGACGATGACCGTCATGAAAAGCTCATGAAGGAGAAGGATGTAAATTTTGTTTTTCACTACCATGACAAACGTTTCCGGGCCAATATTCACTTTCAGCAGGGAAATCTGGAGGGATTTTTTCGCGTTAGCCCTTCGGCCGTAGAGTCCCCGGATGTCCTTGGTTTGCCTTCCGTGCTGGGTGACTTTGTCAGTAAGGCTAAAAAAGGCCTTGTGCTTATTGCGGGCAATACCGGTTCCGGAAAGACCACGACATTGTCTTCTTTGATCGGACATCTGAGCAAGGAAAAGCCCCGCGTCATTTTTACCATTGAGGACCCTATTGAATATATCCATGAGGGCAGCAAGGGCATTATCAAGCAGCGAGAGCTGGGCAGGGACACGGTATCCTACGCGTCCGCGATCAAGAACGCAATGAAGCAGAGCCCCGATGTTTTGGTCATCGGAGAGATCCATGACCAGGAAACCATGGCGCTGGCTTTGACCGCTGCTGAAGCAGGCATTCTGGTCCTGGCGACCCTCAACGCTTCAAGCACGTCACATGCGCTAGACCGTGTATTTTCTTTCTTTCCGCCAGACACGCAAAAACATGTACTCAATCGCCTGTCACTTGTTTTAAAAGGCGTCATTGTCCAGGAGATATTCCCAAAGATCAGCGGCGACGGTTTTATCCCTGCCGTAGAGGTCTTCCTTCCTGACCAATCTTTCCGGGAGACGCTGGCGGAAGGTGAATGGAAACATATCGCCGAGTTTATTGCTGCCGGAAAAGGCCAGGGTATGCGCTGCATGAAGGACGCCGTGCAGGAACTTGTTGATGACGGAGTGATCGATCAGGCCTACTTGAACGAATATATTTAGATCGGATATTCCTGAGGAAAAGATCTTTTTAGAGCAGTGAACGGTAGAGCGAATATGTTTTTTGTGCGATCGAAGACCAGCTGAAACTGGCGATAGCCCGCTGCCGTCCTGCGGCACCCATCCTTCGGCGAAGCGGTTCATCCTTCATCAGGAAATTGATCTTTTCAGCCAGATCTCTGGCGAATTGTTCGGGGTCAACGGGTTCGAACGACCCGCCGTTATGCTGGGCAACGGGCACCAGGAATCCCGTCTCACCGTCAACAACGACTTCCTTGATCCCGCCCACAGCCGCGGCGACCACTGGGGTCTCGCACGCCATGGCCTCCAGGTTGATGATGCCAAAGGGTTCATAGATCGATGGGCAGCAAAAAATAGCGGCATGAGAATAAAGTGCGATCTTTGTTTTTGTGTCGACCATTTCTCCGATCCAGATGACACCGTCGCGATGTTCTTTCGCCGCAGCGACATGTGCCTGCATTTCAGCGGCTATTTCCCGGGTGTCCGGCGCACCTGCGCACAGCACGACCTGAAAACCAGGTGTCATGTGCCGGATCGCGTTAACAAGATGGATGATCCCTTTTTGACGTGTGATGCGCCCTACGAAAAGAATATACGGCCTGGCCGGATCGACACCAACCTGTTTAAGGATCTCGGGAGCGCTGACAGGTCGGTAGTCATCCAGGTCGATCCCGTTGTGGATCACATGGAGCTTGGCCGGGTCGACCTTGTAATGTTTCAGGACATCATCCTTTGTGTCCCTGGAGACGGCGATCACGGCGTCAGCCATTTCAAGGGCTGTTTTTTCGACCCAGAGACTGAAGTCATACCCGCCGGCAAGTTGTTCGCGTTTCCAAGGCCGCAACGGTTCCAATGAATGTGTCGTGATCACAAGGGGCAAACCGTAATTAAGTTTGGCCAGTATCCCGCCGAGATGGGAGTACCATGTATGGCAATGGACCACATCAGCGTCAATATTCATCGTATTGAAATCAAGGCAGCGTTGAACGGCGCTGAAGACAGACCTTAACGGCTGGGGTGAGCTGAACGTTCTGTCACTGGCGGGGAACCCGGTAGCTGTTAAATTCCCTTCTTTGAGATGTTGCGTGCCGAAACAACGGACATCAACCGGGCATAATTTTGCCAGTTCACGGCTGAGATGGTCCACATGGATGCCGGCGCCGCCATAGATCGCGGGAGGGTACTCATTGGTCAAGAGTAGTACTTTCACATCACAATATTACTTCATGGCGTGAAATTAGCAAGGCGAAACTCACGTAAGTTATGGTTTCAAAATCACCAACTCAATGATAAAATGCAGGACATCTTAATTAAAATAAAAATAAAGGAAGCCCCATGGCGAAGCGCATCAGGATCGTAGAGCCCCAAACACCACCGAGGATCATCATTGAAAATATTACGCCCGAGATCGATGGGGGAAAATTCCCTGTCAAGCGCGTTACGGGCGAGAGGGTCCTTGTACGGGCCAATGTTTTCGCGGACGGCCACGATGAGGTCAAGGCCGACCTGCTATTTCGCAAAGCCGCTGACAAGGAATGGCACGCGACGCCTATGAAGCCTGCCGGCAACGACGGCTGGATCGGATTTTTTCGGGTCGATGAACAGACGGAGTATTTATATTCCATCCGCGGGTATATTTGCGAATTTTCCTCCTGGTGCCATGATCTGAAGAAGAAAGTGGATGCCGGCAGCGATGTGAGCGTTGACCTGAAGATCGGAAGCCTTTTTATCCGGGACGCAGCCCAGCGCGCGGATGCGGCGGAGGCCAATAAACTTCTCAAGTGGGCTGATGTGATCGCGGATACCGGGAACAAAGAAGCTGCTCTGAAACTGGCTTTCAGCGAAGAATTATACATGTTGATGGAAGCGCATATTGACCCTGCCCGCTGCCATGTTTACGACAAGGCGCTGCGGGTCGATGTCGAAAGAAAGAAAGCCGGTTTTAGCAGTTGGTATGAGTTCTTTCCCCGTTCCTGGGGGCAGGACGTGGGCAAGCACGGCACTTTTAAAGATTGTGAGCGGATACTTCCAGAGATCGCGCGCATGGGATTTGATGTGATCTACCTGCCGCCGATCCATCCCATCGGGGAATCGTTCAGGAAAGGCAAGAACAACGCGACCACCTGCTCTCCCGATGATCCGGGGTCACCGTGGGCCATTGGCGGGCGTAAAGGGGGGCATAAAAGCATAAACCCGCTGCTGGGGACTCCGGAGGATCTCAAGTCCTTCATCAAGGCAGCCCGGACGCACGGCCTTGAGCTTGCGCTCGATATTGCGTATCAGTGTTCTCCTGACCACCCCTACCTCAAACAGCATCCTGACTGGTTCAAATGGCGCCCTGACGGTACTGTCCAGTACGCCGAGAATCCACCCAAAAAATACGAAGACATTGTCCCGTTCAATTACGACACACCTGACCGCGAAGCGCTCTGGCAGGAATTGAAGGATATCGTGCTTTTCTGGGCCGGACAAGGCGTGAATATTTTTCGTGTTGATAATCCCCATACCAAACCCTTCCTTTTCTGGGACTGGATGATCGCCGAGGTCCGCAGAGCCTATCCTGACACGATATTTCTTGCGGAGGCTTTTACACGCCCCCATATCATGTATCGTCTGGCCAAGGGGGGGTTTACCCAGTCGTATACCTATTTCACGTGGAGGAACACAAAGAAGGAATTCCAGGATTACCTTAACGAATTGACCCGGACAGAAGTCGCGGAGTTCTTCCGTCCGAACTTCTGGCCTAATACCCCTGACATCCTGCCGGAACATCTTCAGCATGCTGACAGGACAGCTTTTGTCATGAGGTCAGTACTGGCCGCTACTTTGTCGTCCAATTTTGGTGTCTACGGGCCAGCGTTCGAACTTTGCGAGAATACACCCTTCCCGGGGAAAGAAGAATACATCAATTCCGAAAAGTACGAGTTAAAGGCGTGGGACTGGGACCGCCCCGGGAATATCAAGGATGTCCTCGCAAAACTTAACAAACTAAGACGAGATAATCCTGCCCTGCAAATGACCCGCAATGTCCGCTTTTGCCAGATCAACAACGACCATCTTCTGGCATATTACAAAGCCACGGGGGACTATTCCAATATTATTGTTGTGGTAGTGAACCTTGACCTTCGTCACGCGCAGGGAGGATCGCTTGAATTGCCGCTGCATGAATTCGGTATAGCCCAGGACCGTTCCTTCACAGCGGAAGACCTTCTGAGCGGCGAAAAGTTCACCTGGAACGGAGAAAAGAATTTCGTACAACTCGATCCTGTGCAATCCCCGGCGCACATCATCCGCCTTACACGGCAGTTGAACCATGAACGAGAGTTTGATTATTTCCTATGACATTTGCAAATAGCGACCTGTTACGGTGGACTTTTTCTTGCTGGGCGATATGCCTTTGTCTCCTTTTATCCAGCGATCATCTTGTTTGCGCGGAGCAGCCCCCATCCCGCGGGTTATTCGTCACGGTCATTGACAAACAGCCGGTCCTTTCAAGCAGGGAACAGATCAAAGAACTTGTCGAGTTTGCGCACAAAGCCAGGATCAAGACGCTTTTTGTCCAGGTCTACCGCGCCAACCAGGCCTGGTTCCCGTCGAAGATGGCTGATCAGGCCCTTTACAAGAGCGCCTTGAAGCAGGTCGGGGAAGACCCTTTTGCCTTTCTCATTAAACAGGCGCATGCCAGGGATATCCAGGTCCACGCCTGGTTGAATATTCTGAGCCTTTCCAGGAACACCCAGGCACCCTTGCTGAAGAAATACGGCACCAGCATCCTTACAAAGAACATTGAACCGAAAGCTTCTTTGAAAGATTTTGAGATCGACAGCCAGTATTTCCTTGAACCGGGCGATTTGCGTGTCCGAAAGGAGTTGGGGAACATGGTCGAAGAGGTCATTCGGGCGTATCCCGACCTTGACGGTGTCCAGTTTGATTATATCCGTTATCCTGATTCACATCCGGCTTACGGATACACGGAAATGAATGTCGGACGATTTAAGAAAGCGACCGGGCTGAAAACATTCAACGAGAGCACACCGGCGTGGCGGGATTGGAAAAGAGACCAGGTCACCGACCTTTTGCGCAAGCTTGTGCGCAGGGCCCGTTCCATCAACGACAATCTTCATCTTTCCACAACGGGATGCATGTCCTATTCCCGGGCATATAACGAGGCGTTCCAGGACTGGCCTTTGTGGATCGAAAAAGGTTACGCGGAATTCGTGACGGTCATGAGTTATCCCGATACGACGGAAGAATTCAACAAGGACATCGATGATGCCAGGAAAAGGGTGCGGAATTTCAAGAAAGTATACCTGGCTGCACCGGCGTACAAGTTCCCGAAGAACCCAGATATTTTCTTTCAGCAGTTCAACCTTTGCAGGGCTTCAGGTGCCGGCGCCTGTGTTGTATTCCACTACGGAAGTTTGAACGTGAATCCTCTTATCAAGCAATACATCAAGAATATCCCCAAAACAGAATGACACAAGGAACAAGAGGCCCGCATGCAAGTTGAGATATTTGCCATCAGTGATGCCGCAACAAGTGAGAACGGAAAGCTGAATATACTGGGGGCGTTCGACACCATATGGGTGAGGCAATTTCCGGCCTTGTATCCTCATTGCGCAGTAGCTGTCAGGATGCGTTTCCTGTCGCTTGAACAGGGAAACCATTCCCTTGTGGTCCGGTTCATGGATGCAGACGGCGTTAACATCCTGCCTCCGGCCACTGGTTCATTCTCAATTGCCATGCCCGAGACCCAGCGTACGACCTCCGCTGATATTGTCCTCAATATTCAGGCATTGAACCTGATCAAGCCAGGGGAGTACGCACTGGAACTTATCGTTAACGGGGAGAACTTGCGGTCCCTTCCGCTTTTTATTAAAGAACATCCAAGGCATTGATCCATGCTCCAGGATGCCCACATCCATATTCAGGACCTGAAAAACAACGCTTTCATTGAAGAATTCATGGATGCGGCATCCTATAATGCCATCGACAGATTCTTCGGCTGCGCGATCACTCCGGCGGATTGGCCCATGGTGATGACGCTGGCGTCTCGTTACAAAGGTTTTGTCCCGTTCTTCGGGATACATCCCTGGTTCTCGGATATGCCTACGCCCAGCTGGGAAAATGATCTGCGGGCCCTTCTTGAGAAGCTTCCCGGCGCCTGCGTCGGGGAGACTGGGCTGGATAAATCACGCAAGAACATTGACATGGACGACCAGAAAGATATTTTCAGGCGTCATTTAGTGATCGCCCGTGAATTTTCAAGGCCCTTTGCCCTGCATTGTGTAAGGGCATGGCCAGACACACTTGCGTTGATCAAAGAGACGGCTCCAGGGCTTGCTTTTTGCGCGCATTCATTTTACGGAACACCAGAGGTGCTGTCTGAGGTCCTCGCGCTCGGGGGTTATGTGAGTTTCTCCGCCAAACAATTGCTTAAACCTGATGATCTCCTGGAGCCTCTCGTCGCTGCCACACCCATTGATCGGATCCTCATAGAGACCGACTTTCCTTATCAAACCAAGTGGACGACGCCTGCGGATTATATCAGCATTTTGCGCACCGCTTATGCCACAGCTGCAGGAATTAAGGGACTGTTGCCTGAACAATTCATTGAAGCAGTATTAAATGTCAGTCAAACTCTTGTTTCAAAATGACTAACGACACCATTTTATTTTGTTATTTTCTTCCCGCCCTTGACTTGTTGTCTCTATATAGTATATATTCTTGATATTGTCTTTCATTCGTTGACATTTTGAACAATAACAAGAAACCTCAAAACAGGAGTTTCTATGGCAGATCAATTTGATTATTTCTCTTATAAGATGTTGGTAAGGAAGTTGTTATGCTCTTTTGTGATGACGACTTTCATCCTTACCGGCCTTGTTCCGCCGACGTACGCCCAAACCATTTTCAACCTGCCTCAGCCGGGAGAGATGATCGGGTTATCCGGAATATATACCCCCGTTGTTCTTAAAGGTGTCTCTATCCACCCCGAAGACCCTCTTTTATTTGATTTTATCGTGGATAAGGGCAACTCCGACCTTAAAGGCCAGGCGTTGACCGATGAGACGACCAAGCTTGTGAAATACTTCCTGACCGGGCTAGCGGTTCCTGAGAAGGAACTGTGGGTCAACCTTTCACCTGTTGAAAAAAACCGTATCATGGCTGACCAGCTCAGTCATACGGATGCCGGCCGCGACATGCTGGCGCAGGACTATATCCTTAAGCAGGTCACCTCCACACTGATGTATCCGGAAAAAGACCTTGGGCGCAAGTTTTGGGATGAGATCTACAGCCGTGTGAACGCTAAATTCGGGAATACGGAAGTCCCAGTGGACACGTTTAACAAGGTATGGATCACGCCTGACGTGGCTGAAGTGTACCAACATAATGGCAACGCCTTTGTGACCAAAGCACATTTAAAGGTGATGCTCGAAGCTGATTACAATGCGGCCCAGGGGATCGCAGCGCCGGTTGCAGCAGCGGGGGACCCGCAAACCATCGAACTAACTCGGGATGTTGTGCGCGAGGTGATCCTCCCGGTGCTCGAGAAAGAGGTCAACGAGGGCAAGAATTTTGCGGCCCTGCGGCAGATATTCAATTCATTGATCCTGGCAGGCTGGTACCGGCATGCTTTGAAAGACAGCCTGCTGAACCAGGTCTACGGGGAGAGCAATAAGGTCGACGGCATTGATATTCCAGAAAAGAACGCACGGGAACAGGTTTACACCCAATATCTTCAGGCGTATCAGAAAGGTGTATACAACTACATTAAAGATGAATTTGACAGCACCACCCGGGAAACCCTGCCGCGCAAGTATTTCTCAGGTGGAGCCGTTTTTGATGCGGCGATGCGTCCTGATGTGAAAACGAATTTGGGACCTGAAAATGATCTTTTCAAAAAATTGGGCAGCTTGATACGGCTGCCGTACAAACTCCTTGTCAATCAAGCTGGTAACCATATAAAAAGTATAAACGGAATCAATTTTTCCACTCTTCCCGAGTTGACAGCTGATGAAAATAATAAACTTTTACAGGCATTAAGTGCGCCCTTAGGAGCGTCAAGATTCCTGAATCTTTCACTTGTAACAAAAGTTTTGGCTGGAGGGATGATCATTACCTCGGTAGGGCTTTGGCTCAACGCGGTAACAGGCAATCACTTTGGGGAATTGCCGATCAATAAAGATCTTTTTGTAAAAGGTGTTTATTCTGGAGGTGAGGCTTTAGGCTTGTATTTTATCGTGGCAACAATTTTTCGTGCCGCGGCAATTAATGTCATTAAGGACCAAAGTGCAGGTCTTTATTATAAATTCCGTGCCTTAGCATTCCTTAAAACAATGGGCCAAGAAGACACGCTAAGTAAGATCGCTACTGACCCGAAGTCTTATAACTTGAAAGATGATGCTTATCCTGTGACCCAGGTCGCCAAATTGCTTTCAAAGGATGCCGCGCAGGAAGCGAACAACGTTGACCCTCTGCTCAAGGAAGAGCTTCTAAAGAAGATTTCATTCATGCAACAACCTGTACCGTCCGAATATATAGATGAATTGGCGGCCATTGCGCAAGCGTTGCTTGAGAATCCTGGCTTCAGGATGGCGGGCACAGAGTTCCCTGTGCGAGGGGCCCTGTCCGCGTTTGAGCAGATCGCTTCTGACAAGAAGGAGTCGCCCTCTGAATGGCGTGCCAGCCTGAATGATGTCCTGAAAGCTGTCAGATCAAGCCAGGTTTCTGCGAAGAATGCGACATTGGATATTAGGGATATCATTGATGCGCAGCACCTCCAAACAATGGTTGAGAAGGGATTGTCTGCGTTTGGAATTGAAAATTATTCAGGTATGACCTCTAAAGCGAAGAGTGAGCAGCCAGGCAGATTTGTCAGCAATAGCCAGTTTGCAGCTTTGGCATTTCTTGTTCTGGATCCAAGGGTTAAAGATCAGGCGTTAGGCTTCTTTAAAGGTTGGTCAAACGATAAACAGCAGGTCTTGGATAAAGGAAAGGAAGCTTTTAATGTTAAGAAGGTTCTGAGAGATAGAAACAACGTAGCTCTTATGAAAGTGGCTGTTTTTTCTCCAAGCCAGAAAAATGAGTTGTACGCAAAGTTCAGCGCTACGGTGGAGGCTGATTACGCGCAGAGAAATATTTTGAAAGAGATGTATTTGACTGACCTTATTGATGGCCGCATTGTTAAGATGCTTATCGAAAATTTTGGAAAAAAAGACCGGGCACCGATCGAGCTGGAGGCTTTGCGTGATGCGATACAGGATCAGGTTGGTTTTGAGGGTCATCCGGGCAATCTTTCCGGCAATCTTGAGTTAACAGCCATGATCGTGGAGTTGCAGAAGTTAGTTGTTGCCAGGATAGCTGAATTGGAAAAGAGTGCGGTTCCGGATGGTTCCCAGGCGACAAGGGACGATATTGATAAGCTCGTGGCGCCTTTTGGCATACAAAATTTTATGAATGGTTTTTGGAGATCATTTGATACGTACTCCTCAAGTGATACTGAGGGAGCAGACTTAAATAAACTTCGTCAATTAATACTTAAAGTGATCGATGTTGAGACTGGTAAAAACAGGGGAGACGCTTTAAAGATGGCACTAGATGAGTTCGACTCTGCGCAAACAACAGATTTCGCGGCATTGCCGACCGTTGAATTGGCAAATGGAATGCCTCCAGAGTATCTGAGACTGTCGGCAGAAATATTACAGCAAGCAAGAAATGGATTCTTTACGGGTGTCCGAGAAGCTGCGCTTCAATACAAGGCTAACGCTCGCATCCTGCGTTTGGCTCTCTGGTTGTTGATCGAGCACTCCTGGGACGTTCACACAAACGCGGCCACTGATATTTATCAGCAAGAAGCTTTGAATCAATTTCCTGATCTTCATAAGGTCAGTAGAGATTCTGTTCCTGAAAAAGACTGGGATATTATGCTGGCAATGGATTGGATCACTGAAGCAGGTGAAATTACAAGTGATTTCTTGTTGTTGGCGGATACCGAGGTTGTTCATCTGGAAGGGGTGGCAGATGCTGAACTGGTTGAAGTGCGCGGCATGTTAAATGAAATTGTGGAGAAGTCGCGAGCTGCGGCTGATCCTTCCCTTGCGTATAAAAAAGCCCATTTATCAGCTGAACAGAAGCAGGAATGGACAATCATAGTGGAACAAGAAGAGTATGCTTTGTTAAAAGAATTTGTGATC
>CAIOTT010000071.1 GCA_903861305.1 Candidatus Omnitrophota bacterium
ATAACGTACCGGCTATCCTCGGCCGGGACGATGAGCGGTTTGTTGCGATCATCCCGGGAGCCTTTATATCCGAAAGGCGCGCGCCAGCACCAACGCCCCTGCTGAAGGGCTTGCTTCATGCCATTGGTGGTACGTTCACTTTTGACATCGTTCTCAAATTGCGCAAAGGTGCCGATAATATTGCGCATGAGATTACCGACGGCATTCTCTTCGTTGTTTTCTGTTGCTGAAAGGAGCCGGATGCCGAGTGAACTGAAGTTTTTGACAAGTTCAGTCTGGTCGGAGAGGTTTCGCGCAAGCCGGTCGTATTTCCAGATGATGAGGGCGGAGAGTTTCTTTTTGTTCTGAACGCAATACTGAATGAGGTTTTTAAGCTGGGTGCGGTCTTGAGTCTTGGCGCTTTCGCCGCGTTCAACGAAGACTTTGACAACATCAAGGCCTTGATTGAGGGCGAATTGTCGGCAGTCTTTTTCTTGGCCTTCGAGGCTATAGCCTTTCTCGGCCTGTTCTTTGGTTGAAACTCGGCAGTAGATGATCGCCTGCATGGTTCATGGGGCTCTTTCCGGCCTTTTTGGTTTTAATGTATTCCTTGATGAAGAGGTCGGCCATTTGGTAGAGGCTGTCGCGGAGCTGTTCGACCTGTTCATCTGTAAAATCCCCCTTGCGGAGGTATTGTTTGCATTCTTGGACCGAGAGCATGGAAATCCGTTAGCGCAAGGTGCGCCGGGTTCCGTCAGCTCAGGGTTACTCTGCCACTTCGGGTAGTTTTAAACTATAGGTCAACGCGACTCAGGATTTTTCTGTCGTCTTGTTGAACTTGACCGGGCTTTTGCGGGAGATGCGGATCACCTCGCCGTCAGCCAAATCGATTGAAACGCTTTGGTATTGCTTTTCTTTAATGATCTTCATGAGCTCATTGGATCCGTCAACCTTCTCCGCAAGCTCTTCATAGGTGTCAGTCTGATAGATCCGTCCGTCCTTCAAGTGAACTGTAATGCTCCGAAAATCCTTGGACCGGACAAGGCTTAAAAGGTGAAACTCGGCGTCATTCTTGACCACGGCTTTGCCTTGAAGCTCGAAAAGTTTCTCATACCACGCATCACCATCAGGCAGGGGTGGTTTTTTCAAGAGCTCAAAGATCTTATTAACCAAGGGATTAAGGCGAAGAATCAGGAAATCTTTGGCGTTCTTCTTTCGGAAGAAACCAGTCTGAATAAGCGCGGCCATATCAAGGTCATTGAGGATATAAAAGTCATCTTGGAGGTCTGTAAAGAGGCAGACCGTATACCCGGCCGGAGTTATGCAATTGATCGTATGTTGAAGGTTGTTGAACTTATCTTTCTCGAACTTGTCTTGCAGGCGCTTGATGCTTTCGAATGAGACGCCGAACTTGTCCCGGAGCTCCTTGCAGATGAGGATAGTAAAGAAATCATCAGGGGTAAACTTGCGCCAAGCATCCACAGTGTCCCTGCTTGAGGGGATCGCACCCTTCTCATCCCAGCTGTTGAGTTGCCGATAAGACATGCCAGACGCCTTGTTGAGGTCGCTGGCGGTCAGGTCTTTGTCGGTCGAGATCGCTTGGTCTAATTGTTCGCCGGATCCGGGTTGGCCCGGGCTTACTTGACCGACCTCCGGAGAGGGATTGACCGCTTCTTGACTCGGGATACTGTCTTGGGGGTTTGTTTGGTTTGTCATGGCCTCAAGCATAATACATTCAGATTGTACGGTCAAGTATAATTTAACGATTATTGAACCGTTAGGTATAATATACTTGCTCTGACAGGTTTTCGGGTCCTTACGGCGCTTTAGCCGCGGGTCGGCGCGACCGCGGGCCCTCAGTGATAGTAACCCAAAAAATCGATGTCCATGTCCACGCAATTGGGGGTATCGGGACAACCTCCACAAAAGGCCAAAATGCTTGTTTTCGTCGGTAATCAGCAAACACCTCGGTTAAGAGCGGTCTTCCAAGGGGTCAAAAAAGGCCATTTTGATGGACATCGATGGACATGATTTCAGAAAACCTCATGCGCCATTCTCCAGCACTCCCTCTCCTCCCAAACGAAGTGCCCCAAACCGTTATTCTCGTTGACTCTCGGGGGAAAGAGGATTAAACTACGAACTAGTTTGATTGCCATCAGATAAAAAGTTGAGGTGACGACCATGGAAGACCTTAAACAATATTTGACTATCCCGCAAGTTGCGGAAAAACTTGGCTTCTGCCCCGATTGGGTCAGGATCCTGATCAAAAAGAAACAACTTCGCGCCGTCAAGATCGGACAATGGAAGGTCCGGCCAGAGGACGTCGAGGCGTTTATTAAAATGAGACGGAATTATTAGTCTA
>CAIOTT010000072.1 GCA_903861305.1 Candidatus Omnitrophota bacterium
ACTCGGATTCACGCTAATAGCTATTGCAGGAATGCCCTTCCCCAACAGAGAATACTTTACAAATCCATGGAGGACTAACGGGTCCTGGATAAATTTTCCATCATAAAAAACAATATTGCCCTTATTCGCCAGTACCGTAGGCGACGCATCTGCCAGTGTGGCCTCCGCAAGGTCGACCTTCTCTAACGCACCCTGCGCATCATCAGCACGGCCTGATGCCCCCTTCAGACGCTGCAGAACATCCTTCTCATTATTAACCGCCCCGCCCGAGAAATACTTCCTCGGGATAACCTCTTGCGTGTAATGATCCGTATCTTCCTTGATCATGTTAAAAACACCCTTGCGGAACGCCTGGACATACTGGTTGTAGATCTCCTGGTTGTTCTTCGGGTCCTGGTCGATCCCTTTGACCTTGCTCTTGTCCGCGTAAAGTTTTCCGAGAATAGACTCCTTGAGCGCCAGCTTGTACCAGCTCGCCAGCAGCATCCCGCTGTAAACCTGACGCAAGGGCGCGAAGTTCTTGCCTTCGTTGACCTCTTTCTCGATCGCCGGGATAATGACCGCACGCATGACCTTGTGGGAAATAGCCGCCGTTTCATTGTCCTCGCCCCTCGCGCCCACTTCCTTGCTCTCATGGGTAGCCAGGTAATCCTTCTCCAACATGACCTTCAAATGATGCTCCAGGACCACGACCGAATTGCCTTTCTCATACACCACGGCCTTGTCCGGGGTGATCCATACCTTATTAAAGGTGTCGGTAGGAATGGCTGTCGTGCCGAATTTCTGATACGCCTGCGCGTAAACCCCGTCCCAGAACTTCTTGCCCAGGTCCGTATCGGGATTGGTCAGCGAGGCAGAGATCTGCTTCAACAGATAATCTTGCGCCAAAAGATCGCGCCCCATGGCGGTCGATCCGAAATTGCCAGGGATAATGCGGTCTTTTTCATACGGCGAAAGGTTCACCCACTGGTCCGTGTCAGGAACCGCCAGGGACGCGAGAAAATACTTGATCAGCCGGGCATATTCAGCCTTTTTCTGCTCCTGCGTCAAAGGCGCATCACCGCGATAGATGAGAAAATCGAACTTGAAAGGATCGTTAGGGTTAATGACCATGCCCTTGAGATGCGCCGGCGTGAACACGGGGCTCAACCCCGCCTGCGTCCCGGGCATAGGCATAAGGCCAACGGCCGAAATGGTTTGCGCAAAGCCTTGCGGCGGCATGATACAGGTAAGACCAAAAGCCACCAATACAAAAAATGAAGTGATCTTCCTCATGTCAAGCCTCCTTAAGGCCGGAAAATAATAAAAATTTTCTATCGGAAAACAGGCACACGTACCTGTAAATATATACGATACCTGTCCAATAAATTAAGGAGGGGGGGGGGGGAGAAAATAATCTTGCACACCAGACCGCTATCAGAGTACTCTATCGCATGCGCACATTATTGATCTTCTTGACCCTTCTGGCCTTCCCCGCGATGCCGCTGCGCGCGGCAGAAGGTATCCCCTTGTATGAACAACTGCGGGACTCCATCGTGACCGTCCAGGGCCTGACCCCCCTGCCGCCAGCGGATGGAAAGACAGGAACATTGCAAAGCACCGGGGCCGGGGTTATCCTGGACACGAACGGCACCATTGCCACGAACACCCATGTTGTTTACGGGTCACACTACATCCGCGTGACGCTGAAAACCGGTGAAGCGCTCAATGCCCGCATACTCTTTGTTTCTCCCGACGATGACCTGGCTTTGCTCCAGGTAACGCCCCCACGCGCCCTCACCCCTATTGTCTGGACCGATTCCAACCTGGCGTCGCTCGGCGAGGATGTCATCACCATCGGGCACTCTGACATGATCGGCCCCGTTATTTCCGGAGGGCACATCAAAGCCATTGCCGTGCATCACAGTGACCCCTCCCGGACCCCGGCATTCTTTGAACTTGATATCAATCACTATGAAGGCGACAGCGGCGGCCCTGTCTTTGACAGGCAAGGGCACTTCCTGGGCATGATGAATGCCAAAATTTCCGGTCAAAACAAATCCTGCCTGGTCGTCCCGGCCAACAAGATCCACTTTGCCTATTTAAATCTTGCGAACAAACCCTGAACCCGATAAAGTGAACGCTATGCCTAACACCCTCAAAGATCGATCCCTGCATCTCATCCCCTGGGCCGTCTGCGCGTTCGCGGCTCTGGTGATCGGCGTATATTTCCGCCTTTATCCTCTGACCCACAACACCGCCTCGGATGAATATGAGCAGGCGACCATGATGGTCATCGGCAAGGTCCGCGCTGCGATCACGGCCCGGATCAACGCCCAGTTCCCCTCCATGCCGCCCGCGGAAAAAGCCCGCCTCGTCCAGGCCGGCCTCAACGAGATCATGCACACCAACAGCCAGAAGTTCCGCGACGCCTTCGACCAGGTCGGCCTCCAGTTATTGCAACACAACAAGGAAAAGAAACATTACCTGCAGGAATCCGACTCCTACTACTTCCTGGACCTGACGCAGAACATCCTGGAAAAAGGCGATGTCAGTTCACGTGTCGACGGGAGCCGTTTTTTCAATGAAAAAATGCTCGCCCCCCTCGGCTACTGGGAACCACAGACCTGGCATCCGTACATCGGCGCGTGGGTTTACCGCATCACCAAATTTTTCAACCCCGGCATTGACCTCATGACAGGGCTTGGCTTTACCCCGCTCTTCCTTTTTCCCCTGGTCCTCGGGGTGTTCTTCCTGGCCTGCGTGGGACTGGGATGTGAATGGCCGGCTGTTTTCACGGCGTCGGTCTTCTTTATCCTGTCCCCAATTTATTTACAACGCAGCACGTTTGCCTGGTACGACAATGACACCTACAGCGTCCTTTTTCCCATCCTCAACCTGGGCCTGCTTTTCCTGGCCCTGCGCGCCACGGATAACCTGAAAAAAATGCTTGTCTGGGGTATCCTGGCAGGATTGTCCTTCACGCTATACGCGCGCTTCTGGACAGGCTGGGCATTCTCATGGGCGCTGGCAACAGGAGCAATGACCCTCATCACGGCCCGCGCCTTCTTTTTCAAGGAACCCCACCGGCGCAACACGGGCATCCTGCTTGCCATCATCCTGGGGACAACCCTTCTTTTGCTCATGGCCATGATCGGTGCCGGGCAATTCTTTGAACTTTTTCCTTTTGCCCTGGGAGAACTGAAGAAATTCCTTTTACCCCAGATGAGCGGCTGGCCCGACCTATTTATTGTTGTCGGTGAATTGCATCCCACAACAGCGGACCAGGCGATCTCCCTCACAGGTGGCCCGATCGTCTTCTGGGGTGGCATGGCGGCATTGGGGGTCTCCTTGTGGAAAGCCATCGCTGGCCGCAAACACGCCGCAGATACTGTCATCCTCCTCACGGCCTTCACTGCCGTGACGTTCATCCTTGCGCTGCGGGCGGAACGGTTCACCATCCTTCTCGTTGCCCCGATCTGCCTGGCATTCGCCCTGGGCCTTGATATGCTCTGGCGTTCACAGGATATTTTCAAGACAAAGCTTCCCCCCCGCCTCCTGAAAATCTTATTTACGGCCGCGCTCATCGCGCTGACATTTATCCCCGTAGCCATCACCCACCAAAAAATGGCGTCCTATCTTCACCCCATCTTTAATTCGGCCTGGGACCGGGCGCTGACCCGCCTGCGCGAAAAATCTCCGCCTGACAGCATTGTCAACACCTGGTGGTCTCCCGGACATTTTGTCAAAGCCGTCGCGGGACGCCGCGTCACCTTTGACGGCGCCTCCATTAAAGGAGAACAGGCCTACTGGCTGACCAAAGTCCACCTTAGCACCACTGAACAGGAGGCCCTTGGTATCCTGCGTATGCTCAACACCAGCTCCAACAAGGCGGCCGAATTCCTCGAAGAACGCGGATGGCCCCTGTCCCGTGTTGTCCCGCTGTTGACGGACATCTGTGCCTTACCGCGGGCTGAAGCTTCCCGGCGCTTGAACGGGCTCATGGCGCCGGCTGACGCTCAAGAACTCCTGAAACTCACCCACGGCACACCCCCGCCGTCCTACGTGCTCATCTATAATGAGAACGTCGATGGCAACGTCCTTCTGGGATATATCGGCAAATGGGATTTCGCGAAGATCGAGCGCATCAACAAAGATCCCCGTTTGCTCAAACAGGTCCCGCCAAAGAATTCGCCGGCTTATATAGATTTTCTCTGGAACCTGGTGAACGGCCCGATCCGGCAAAGCCCGCCGCTCGCACTCGTTGGCAAAAATGGTGCGACGGATATGTTCGAGGAAGGGGTTGCTGTTGACACCGCAAAGATGTTTGTCACGGTCAACTCACCCAAATTCGGCCGCGGCATCCCGCTCAGCGTGGTCTATCTGGACGAGGACAAAGGGCAGGTCGTTGAACGCACCCTCCCCGGGGCCAACCTCGGCTATTGCGCAGTATTCTTTAAAGACAACAACAATGTCCCTCATTGCGCTCTGATGGAACGGGGTTTGGCGAATTCACTCCTCATCAAGATGTATTATTTTGACGGGAAGGGCTTGAAAAACTTTAAACTCTTCTCCAAAGAAGAAGACCTTACCGGCCGTACCAAGGTCTTTATCTATGAAGTCAAATGGCCGGGGTCATTTTGAACAATATTATAAGTTGAAAATATCAGGCTGTTATGATATTCTCTGACTCATAATTTCGGATCATGGATCATCGATGGGCCGGTAGCTCAGTTGGGAGAGCGCCTCGTTCGCAATGAGGAGGTCGTGAGTTCAACTCTCATCCGGTCCACCATTATTGCACCAAGCAAAAAAACTTCCCCCGTCATGGAGGAAGTTTTTTTGTTTGAACTCTGGCCTTGTGCGCCAGCAATATTCAGGTTAATTCTGGTGCCCGGGAGCCTGGCGCGCCTGGGAGTCGAAGACCACCACATCATACATCACGTCGAACCACTCCTCGAACATCGCGTATGTGCGCGGTTGGGGCCACACATCTTCATCTTCAAACCACTCCGCGAGCTCATTACGAAAGATCTCGTCAAAATGAGACCGCATGTACTCTTCAGCTTCATCCATCGCTTCGTAGGACGGGATAAAATACACGTTCGCCCGCCCAAGGAGTTCGTCGATCCATATCGGATCATCGGGCGTCACGCTGTTGACCCAGTCCAAGAGAGGCTCTCGCGGCATCACGATGACCGCCATGCGTTCGGAACGCTTCATATCACTTCCCCCCAGGGATATTATAAAGGAATACCGCCACCCCCGGCCGTTCGAACCCCGCCAGCTTCTCCCCGGCCCTGGAGAACACACGATCGACAAAACGCGGATACTGGAGGTCATTGTGATGCGACAGAAAAACCCAGACCCGCCCCATGCCTTTTATCGCATCGAGTGACATTTCAGGAACGCGGACCACATCGCTTGCGTGCCCCATCAGGAGGAATTTGCGGTAATACCCTTCCCGGTCGTACACATTCACCACATGGCGCAAAACAAGCATGGCAACGCCTTTATCCGTGACAACATTAGGAAATATCTGGATAACGGACGCCGCAAAAAGACCGTCATTGGGTAGAGGATGGAGCGCAAGCTTATTGTTCAATCCTGTCCGTTGACCATAATACCAGAAAGGATACTGAGCCTGGGGACTGATCGCGATAAGGTCCCCGGGCTGAAAATGGCTGGCCAGGAAATCCATCGCCTGACGGTTCTCTTCTTTTTCACGGGGGCGCACGGCATTCGCAAGGGCCGCCGTCACAGGAAGGACCAATGACACGATGATGATGCCAACGGCAAACCAGCGGCCGTAACGGGACGCGTGTGACGCCATGTCCCTGACACCGGCAGCCCATATCAGCAGCAATGACGGGACAAGGAACAGGACCATGCGTTCATAGAACGGGTATTTTTCAAATGACGCCGCAAGCAAAGTCAAGACCAGGGGTGCGGCCAGGAAGGCCGCAAGGGCTTTGTCTTTGTGCCAGAAGCCGTAATACCCGATCCCAAAAAATCCGGCCATCACATACGGCCACCCCATCCCCAGGGGTGAACGGAACATTTCCAGCAACACACGCGCCAGCCAGCCAAGCCCGGCCGGCGTCCAGAGCGGCGAAGGGGCAAACCCTCCGGTCAATCTCCAATTCTTTAATAGATCCGGGTTAAGCATCTTCCCCAGGGACATATGGTACAAGAACGCCAGGCTCAAGACCCAGGCCAGATAACAGCCCGCAAGTATCGCGGCACGGGGCCATTGACGTTCCCGGATCTTTTCAAAAAAAAGCACAGCGCCGCAGCCTGCCAGTATGAACAGCATGGCATTCGAGACCCAGATCACGAGCGCTCCCCCTAAAGCGAAAATAATAAAAGCCCAAAGCGACCATGTCCGCTTCACAAAGAAAAACAATTCATAAACAAGGAACGCGGCCAGGACATCCACACCGTAAGGCTTCAGCTCTGCGGCAAAATAGACGAGCGGTTCAATGAGCACGAAAGCCGCCAGGGCGATCGTCGCGGCAACAGGGTCAAGGAAACGCTGAAAGAAGCGGCGGGCTAAAAAAATAGAAGCGATGCCTGCGATGCATGGAAAGGACCGCAGGGACAGCTCGGAGTTCCCCAAAATTGATATAACGGATTTTTCAATGACCTGAAAAAAAAGAGGGGCTTGAGCAAAATCAGGGAACAAGAGGATGTGCTGCCATATCTCTTGAAAAGAGCGGTTGACGATGCTCAGCGCCAGGCATATCTCGTCCTGCCAGAAAGACCGGTTCTCGGCATAATGACGCAACCGCAGGACGATCCCGATCATGATCAGGACGAACTGGCTGGTGGATCCTGTCCAATAACCTGCACTCCGTATGCCCATATCAGGACCAGCGATAAGCCATAAAACGGCCGAGGCTGCGCACGTACTTCAGCCCCATGGCCACAAAACGGAATTTGGATGAGCCGAACTGGCGGTTGCGGAGCATCAAAGGTATTTCGCCATGACGCAAATGATTCTTGATAAAATACAACATGATCTCCATCTGGCATTCAAACCCGCTCGCGAGGATCGGCGCTTTCTTGATATGTTCAGCTCTGTAAGCCTTAAAACCCGACGAGAGGTCCTGGATGCTGGTCCAGAACAACAGGTCAAAAACAAGATTCGCCACCCGGCTGACAAGGACCCGCCATGCCGGCACCTCCTCCATCCCCCCGCCCTTCACATACCTTGAAGCAATGCAAATGTCCACATCCTTCATCCCCGCCACAAGGTCCTTGATCATCGCCGGGGGATGCGTCAGGTCGGAATCCATAGTGACGACAATGGAGCCCTTCGCCTCCCGAAAACCCGTTTCCAGGGCCTTGCCGAGCCCCTTGTTGACCTCATGGTCCACGAGGCGGACGCGAGGGTCGCTTTCCTGGAACTTGCGCACGATCGAAGCTGTGGCATCGACACTGCCGTCATTCACCACGACGATCTCAAAAGGTTCGTCAAGCTTGATATCCCGGACACACGCGTCCAAAAAACGCTGGATGACCTCTTCCTCGTTATACGCAGGGACTACGATCGATATCATGGCTGGCCTCGACTGATCTGTTGTAAATATCGCAAGCAGGCTTTCGCGATGCGCGCTGCCGCTTTCCCGTCACCAAAAGGATTCGTGTGCCCGCATCTGCGGCGATAATAGCTTTTATCCTCCAGCAAACGGCGGGCCGAGGCCGCAATACGATTGCGGTCAAAACCGAGGAGTTCGGCAAAACCGGCCTTGACCGCCTCGGGACGTTCGGTCCTTTCCCGTGTGATGATCACGGGTTTTTTCAAAGCGCACGCTTCTTCCTGGATACCCCCTGAATCGGTAACGATCAGATGAGCCAGTTTCATTAAAGGAACAAATTCATCATACCTCAGAGGTTCCAATAGATGGACCTTGCCCCCGGCCAGAGTTTCGGCCACCTGGGAACGTACCTGGGGGTTCAAATGCACCGGATAAACGACCGCGACACCCGGCAAAAGGCTTATATCGCGCAAAGCCATAAGGACGTTGCTCAATCCGTCACCAAAACTTTCACGGCGATGAAGTGTCACCAGGACGATCTTCGTCGAAGAACCCGCAAGCCGGCGCAACAGAGGATGCTTGAGATCGCTCTTGCGGGAACGGACCATCTGCAACGCGTCAACGACCGTATTGCCCGTCATCAGAACGCGCGACGGAAGTACGTTCTCCCGTAAAAGGTCCTTCCTGGCCTGCGGCGTCGGCGCAAAATGGAGGTCAGCCAGCACCCCAGTCAAACGGCGATTCATTTCTTCAGGGAACGGGCGGTATTTGTCCATCGTGCGCAGCCCGGCTTCCACATGGGCCACGGGAATACGGTTATAATAAGCGGCTAAAGCACAGGCGAATGTTGTCGCCGTGTCCCCCTGAACAACCATGAGGTCGATCTTCTCACGCGCCAGGATAGCCGGCAGGCCCTGAAGGATACGCGATGTCACATCAAAGAGCGATTGGCGCGGACGCATAATATCAAGGTCATGATCGGGCTTGATGCCGAACACATCAAGCGCCTCATCCATCATAGTCCGGTGCTGCCCGGTCACAAGCACGCGGACACGGATCCCGGGAAGAGCTCGCAACGCCATGACCACAGGCGCCAGCTTGATCACCTCGGGGCGCGTGCCCATGGCCACAACGACACAAAAACAGCGTCCGGTCTTCATAACAACGGCCCCTTCAAACGCACCTTGATCTTCCCCTGGTCATTCACACCGAATCCCCCCGCCTGAAGTTCTTTGACCTGCTGATCGAATAAAGATACCTGCCCCGGTTCTCCTGTCACAAGAGGCGACCCGGGTTTGGATGACAGGCGGATATTCTCACGGACCATTTTCTCGAGTTTGGAGGCTTCTTCTTCCATGTGATGCTTGCGCAATTGGGTGACGGCATCAAGGATCCGGAATCGATCCCCTTGCAGCATATACGCAAGTCCCATCCCGTAATAAAGCGAGGGGTCATCCAAAGCCTGCACGGCCTTCTTAAAACAGGTCAGCGCATCTTCCGGCCGCGACTGGCCTAACAAATAATCCCAGGCCAGCATCCGCTGGATCTCCGGTTGGTCCGGCTTGATCTTGAGCGACCTGAGAAGAGCCTGTTCAGCGTCCACGAAACGTCCTTGCGCATAATAAGAACGTCCGAGATTATTCCAACTTTCAAAGAAATCAGGGGCAATGGCAACGGCCATCCCGAAATAATGGACAGCCTTATCGGGGTCTCCCTGGTCAAAAGTTTGATTCAAAAGTCCAAGGGCATTATAAGCGGGAGCGAATTTTGGATCGAGCTCAATGACTTTTTCAAAGAGCTCGACAGAAAGGTCAAATTGATGGTTCGCCGCCGCGGCCGTGGCAAGCTGAAAAAGCTGTTCCCGGGTCATGGGAGCAGCGGACAGGAGCGACGTGCTGACAAATAAAAGGAGGATTGTCGGCGCGATAAACCGGCGCCAGCCGAGGGTCATTTCTTGGTGTCCGCCGGAGCCTCAGCCTTGGCCGCTTCTGGCTTGGCTTCTTCCCTGACACGGACAAGGGTTTTGGGGTCAGCGGAGGGATCGGCACCAACGATCATCTTGGATACCGTCAGGCTGGCCTGAACAGTGCCCGCCGCACGGGTATTGCCGGCCAACGTCATTTTCTCAACCCTGATCAATTCCTTGGAATTATTGATGGTGTAGAGAAAACTGGTCACATCCTCAAGCTTGCCGGAACACTCCATCGTGACCAGATACTTGACATAGTTTTTCTGGTATTCCTGGGCCGCGGGAGAAATTTTTGAAAGGTCCACCTTTGACTTTGTGCCCATCAACTCGAGCTTCTTCAAAAAGTCAGCAATGATCTCATCCTCCGTGCGCACGTCCTGCGTGTAAAAATCCTTGAACGCCGAAGCATCCTTGACGATGCGTTCACGGTAACCAAGGAAGCGCATGTTTTGCCGGATAACATCCTGTTCCTTGGCGATATTCTCATCAAGTTCCTTCATGCGGCTGAGGGATGGACCGATCAGCAAACGGCAAAAAAGCGCCAGCAAAACGAACAATGATGCGATCCCCAGCATCTTTTTTTCGTTCGGAGAAAGTCCTGAGATGAATTTACTGAACAAGGTATCTCCTTATTTGCCCTGCTTGGACACGCCAGCGTCATCCTGCGTCTTTTCCGCGGGACTGTCAGAAGGCGATGAAAGTTTTAACACGATCTCAAAAGCAGCCACATCCTTGCTGCGCTCTTTTTTGGCTGTCGTCGATTTTGTCTTGACGTTCTCGAACAAAGGGGATTCTTCCAGCGCCGTGACAAAAGCGAAAACCTTGGACATGGAATCGGAAATGCCCGTGAGCGAAATGGTGCCGGTATCATCCATGGTGATGCTGGAAAGATACATCTCATCCGGAACGATCCTGTAGAGTTCGCGGATCGCCTCCAGCGGCAGCTGCCGGGCCCGAAGGTACTCGCGCAAAACCCGCGTCTTGTTGATCATATTCTCCAGAAGGCCGACTTCCTTTTTCTGATCAGAATATTTCCCGAGGAGATTCTGTTTCAGGAACAGGTCCTTGAAATAAACACGGCTGAGCAACCCGGCGCCGACAAAAGCCAGGATAAGAAGGATAAATACTCCCGCCTTCATGGTCTCATGGCCCTTCTCGACGATCGATCGCTGGTCTTTGATCTCCTGGGGAACAAGGTCCGCGGCGCATTTACCCGCCATCGCCCCGACCGCGATGACATCAAGCGCCGACACGTCGACAAAATCCCGCGCCAGCTGTTCCTTCAAGCCCTTGACGCCTTTGACAATTCGGCCATACGGGATGATCTCGACCTTGCAGGCCAGCGCCTCGGCAAGGGACACCTCAAGGCCGGCGATAGCCGCATGGTTTGTCGTAAGGATAACACTGCGGGGCCGCGACGATGTTTCCTGCTGGAACGCATCGATCGAGGCTTTGGACTCCAGGACGATCTGCGCCAGCGCCCCGGGATCTGCGGCGATATTCTCGACGCCAACGGGTATATCGCGCGACATGATCGGAACACCGTCACCGACGACAATAAAAGTCGTGTGCCGCGCCCCGACATCAACAAGAGCGAACTTCTCCCCTTTTTTGGGATTAACCTCCCTGGAATAAAAACGTGCGACACCTTCAGGCGCAAAAAGGACCGCGTCCGTGCTGAGCCCGGCGCCGCGCAGGGCCGTCAATTTCTCTTTGACCGCGTCCCGCTTGACGACAATAAGAAGGACACTTGAAAAATTCGGCCGCGGAGACCCTATCTTGATATAACTGGTCAGTATCTCGTCTTTATTGAACGGCGTGTGCCGCGACGCCTGCAACGCCAGGATGGATTCGATCTCTTCTTTGCTGGAGGAAGGGACCTCCAGATATTTCGTCGTCGCCACATCGCCAGGAAGAACACAGATAATGCCCGCGCTCTTTACCTGAAACCCTGCCAGCGCTTCACGCAGCGTCGCTTCGACAGCGCCCTCGGGCACAGGCTTCTGGACAAGCTTCTCAACAACGCCCGCGCGTGTCAGCTGGGCGATCTTGACAAGTGAAGCTGTAAAAGAAATAGTGATCAATTTTGCTTGATTTAAGGGCATTGTCTCCAACCTTTGATGGTCACATTATAAACTATGAATTTAAAAGGCTTCAATATAAAAACAATTATTTTTCGTACCAGTAAACCGTGCGGCTGGCAAGGGCATCGAAAACACAAACCACAGTCTTTTGGTATCCGCCATCCACGGCCGGGACCCTGGCTGTAAAAGAATAAATACCTGACTCGGTCGAAAAAACCCCTTTTGCATTCAGCGCATCGATCTGCCGGGCTTCACGCGCTTCAAGGGGCACGGCCTTGCTGGTCTCTGCCGCCACGTCAAATGTCCGCATAAAAATATGATCATCGGCTGTTGCTTCAAGATCGTCCTCTCCCCGCCTTGCTTTAAGGACCTTGTCCACGACATTAGCCTCGAGGCCCAACGACAGCAGGACCTTTCTGGAGGCGGTATTGATATTCACCCGCCCATCACCATAAACCGTAACGTAGGGTACAAGGGCATCAAAGGTCTTACGGTCAACTCCTTTGACCAGCAAAAGTTCATCCGGACGCTCGAAAGGCAGGTCCTTCATGGCGTAAGGGAATTCCAGACCTTTGTAATAATCATCACTGAAAAAACCGCCCGCTTCGTGACGTCCCGTGTCACGCCAATCGGTGATCGCATCCGCGAGGCCTTTGGCCTCGACACCTCCCCATCCCAGGGCTTCCATGATCAGCGCCCGGATCGTTTCCGCAGAAGCCGTGTTCAGGTTGAGCTTCGCCTGCTCGTCGGCCATGCCCCAGTGTTCAACAACGGTGCCAGAAGCGTCATCCGGCGCTCCATGGACCACCTCCACGCGGAGGTCTCCGACGGGGATCGCCGCGAACTCGCCGGGATTGTTCATCCGGCGCATTTTTGCCTGGGCTGTCAGCATGAACTGATTGTTTTCCAGGTCGTCCAAAAGAACAGCGATGCCCTTCTTGGCACCGGCCTCGGCCGCAAGCTGGACACGCGCGCGGGTCTCCAGCCGCTGGAAGAGGATGATCCTCTGGCGGATCGTTCCAAAAAGTGTCAGCACAAGGATGGAAAGGAACGTTAGGGTCCACAGCGCCGACATAAGGATAAAAGCACGGGAACGTGACAGCATCCTAGACCCCCACCGGCACCGGCATGTACCGCCGGAATACCTTGTCTTCCGCCTCCGGTGTGGCCCCCGGAAGGACAAGGTCGATCTCCACCCCCGCCGGGATACCATCTCCAGGCTCGACGAGCATCCGCGGATCGCGGGAGGAACTGTAGAAATAATGGAAACTCAGCCCTTTGACCGCGGGCACAACGATCTCCTCCGGCCCCCATTCATCGAGCAGGGCCTGGGAATAGTTAGCCTGCCGGCGGAACACGATACCGCGCCCGGGATCATACACATACTGGACCCGGCCGATCTGGTCCATGACACCCTCCCCCGCACGCACGCTGACACGGTCGGCGGATGTCCATACGACCGTCGGAAGATCGACCTTGAACCCATCTCCAGTAAAGACGAATTTGGAATAATTGAACGTGTTGCGCAGGTCCGATGAGAACCGGTCAAAAAAAAGAGCGGCATCCTCTTCCGCCACAAGCCGGTTGGCCCTGTTCCAGAGCGTGATCCCGTTCGAAAGGCACGTGAAAATAGCGATCGACAGTGTTGCGAATATGGAACACACCAGCATGATCTCGATCAGGGTGAACGCCTTGCGCCGCATCAGGCCCCCTTTCCGGGCGATGCCGGCAGGGCGGTGATCCCCGAGAAGTAGGCTGTCCGTGAAAGGCTGACCGTGCGGCCATGTTCCTGCCAGGAAAGGGTGATCTCAAGCTCAAAGACGGAAAGCAGTGTCCCGACGGGTTTTAAATTCACGGCATAATGAAATGTGACCGTGCGGTTGTTGATAAGCGCCTCTTCGGAAAGGGCCCCGATGTCAACATCCTTCAGGGAGCGGAAATCCCGCTCAATGGTGGCGATACGGCTCTCCAGGAGATTGTGCGCATAAAGACGAGAGGAAAGATGGTCCAGATAATTGATGGCGGAAAAAAAAGACCGGTACATGGCGACAAGTCCGACCGAAAGGACGACAACGGTGAGCATCACTTCAATAAAAGTGATCCCCCGCGCGACCTTCGTGCGCGCGCGGTCACTGCCAGTTGACAATATCATCGTCGGCAGAATTAACGTCCTTTCCTTTGGAGGAAAGATCATAGTCCGAACGGTGGGTCCCAGGTGCGGCGTAAACATACGGATTGCCCCAGGGGTCGACCGTGTCCTTTTCCAGATAGGGGCCGTTCCAGTTCTTGGGGGCAGGGGTTGACGCCGCCCTCTCCCTCAGGGCCAGAAGCCCCTGGGCCGTGGACGGAAATACGCCATTATCCAGTTCGTAAAGTTTCAGTGCTGTGGCAATATTGCTGATATCCGCCTTGGCCACCGCGACCTTGGCCTGCTCGGAACGTCCGCTGAAGTTCGGGACGATGATCGCCGCCAAAGCCCCTATGATAATAACAACGAGCATGATCTCGATAAGCGTAAAACCCCTGGCATTCCTGGGCAGCATAATGGACCTCCTGAATAAGTTACTGTTCCTCAAAATAACGCACCCATCGGCCCTCCAACGCATCCAGAGACCCGAACGCCGAAGGATACGCACGAGCAAGGGCAGGTTCAAAAGAACGGCCGTTGCGCAATTCAGCGCAAAGGCGATAGAATGCATCTTTGCCATACTTTTGTATTAAAAATAGCACAATTGAAAGGCTTTGAGCGTAAAAAAGAGAAACTTTTTGCGCGTCATTCTCTCCGGTGATCGTCATCCCCTCAAAAGACGGAAAAGGGATATACCCATGCCGCAGGACAAGAGGCCGCATCGCCTCGAAAACCTTCTGTGACTTCTCCCGCTCCTGAAGCTGGGCCACGCCTTCCTCGAACCACACCGGCATTCTCGACGTCGAGCCGGCCCCGATATAATCCCACAACATCAGGTGCGCGATCTCATGCGGAAGGACCTCATCAAGGAAATTCTCCTGCCCGTCGTAGGAAACAATGGTGTGCTCTTTAAAGACCCGTGTGTCGCGGCTCGCGAAACCTTTCGACCACGAAGGGCTCCCCGTGAACCTGGCATACGCGTACTGATCGGGGTACATTGTGATCACCACGCGATGATCCCATGTCCAGAAATCCTCGTAACGGCTGTAGCCGATATCATCCGCTACCTTGATATAAAATGCCTCTGCCCGGCCAAGGACCGTCTGGGCCGTCCCGCGCTCGGACTCCATCGAGAAACGCACCCGAAAATGATCGCTGCCGGCCTCAAGGAAGGGTTTTCCCGGATCAGCGGCAAAGACCAGAGGGGCCGATCGAAGCACAAAGAAGCACGCACTGACCAGGATGACTGTGAACTTAAATCCCATAGAAGATCACCGGGCGAACATGTCCATCTGGAAAATAGGCAAAAGCATAGCGAAAACAATAAACCCCACGACGAGGCCGACCAGCAGGATCAGCAGGGGTTCGAGCAGCGTGGTGATGGCCTTGGTCGTCTCAGCGATCTCCTGTTCATAGGTGTCGGCGATATCGCGCAAGGATCCGGAAAGGTTCCCCGATTCCTCGCCGACAATGATCAGCTGCGCGACAATATCGGGGATATTCCCCGACTCGCGCAGGCACTCACCGAAGGAAGCACCGCCGGTCACACGCTCCTGGGCCTGCAGGAGCTCCTGGCGCAGCGGTTCATGATCAAGGACCTGGACCGTGGCTTCAAGCGCGGACAGGATAGGCAGCCCGCTCTCAAGCAACAACCCGAGCGTGCGGGAAAAACGCTCCAGGTCGGTCTTGATAGAGAAATCCCTGATCAAAGGCAGCCCCGTAATAAAAATTTTAACACGGCGACGAAGTTGCGGGGCCTGGGCCAGGAAACGGGATGCCAAGACACCCAGGAACACACCCACAAAAACAAACGGCCAGGCGTGACGCAAGATCCGGCTCAACGCCATCACCACCTGCGTCGGCCAGGGCAAGGTCGTATGCATCCCGTCAAAAAGAACGGCGATCTTGGGCATCACGAAACTCAGGATGAACACGACTGTCGCCAGGCCTACGGCAAGCATGAAAAGCGGATAAACGAGCGCGCCGCGGACCTTGGATGTTATTTCATCCTGTTTGCGATGATACACGACCAGGCTGGCCAGGAGCTCCTTCAAACGCCCGCTTTCCTCGCCGGCCCTGACAAGCGCCACATAAATATCCGAGAACGCCAGGGGATGTTCCTTGAGGCACGCCGAGAAAGCCCGGCCGTTGCGCAAATTGACGATCAGATCCCTGACAATGAACGCGAAAGAACCCTGACGCGTTTGACGGGCCAGGACTTCCAGGGCCTGCAGCAAAGGGACCCCTGAATTCAGAAGGCTGACCAGTTGGCGCGTAAAAGAAAAGACGACGTGAGGCTCCACGGGCCGGTCGCGATCCTGGCTGACGGGAATATCCGTTTTTTCATCGACAGACACCGGCAAAAGGCCCTGACGGCTGACAAGTTCGATGGCCTCATTAACATCCGCCGCCGACACCTCACCCGTGACCGTCTGCGCATTATCCTGCTTGGCCCTGTAAACAAAGACCGGCATGGCCGTCACACCTCTTTCATCGTGACATTCATGACCTCGGCGGGCGTCGTGACACCCTGCGCCACGTTCTTCCATCCATCCTGCCGCAGGGTTTTCATACCCCGGGAGACAGCGACTCTCCGTATCTCTTCCGCCCGAGGCTTCTCGAGGATGACGGCACGCACCTGCTCGTCGAGCTCAAGGATCTCGTAAATGGCCGTCCTGCCGTAATACCCCGTGCCATTGCAATGATCGCAGCCGCGGCCCCGGAAGATCGCGACCCTGGCCGGGGACGCAGGCCCCAGGCTCCGCGCGATCTCCTGACGGATATCATGCAAAGGCTCCAGGTCCTCTTCCTTGCACTTGGGGCAGATCACACGGACAAGGCGCTGGGCCACGAATGCCTGGACGCTCGAAGCTACCAGGTAAGGCTCAACCCCCATATCCACCAGGCGCGTGACAGCGCTCGCTGCATCATTGGTGTGCAGCGATGAAAAAACAAGATGTCCGGTAAGAGCGGTCCGGATGGCAATATTCGCGGTCTCCGTATCGCGGACCTCACCCACCATAAGGATATCAGGATCATGACGCAGCACGCTGCGTAACCCGTCGGCAAATGAAAAATGAACATCCGTGTTGATCTGGATCTGCGTTATCCCGTCCATCTCATACTCCACAGGATCCTCAATGGTGATGATCTTGCGGCCGGGCAGGTTGATCTCGTTCAGGCACGCGTAAAGGGTCGTTGTCTTGCCGCTTCCCGTTGGACCCGTGACAAAAATAACCCCGTGGGGCCGGCGCACAAGTTCGCGGAATTTAGCCGCGTTATCCGCGTTGAACCCGAGCTTCTCAAGGTTGAGCAATTCCGACGTGGTCGGCAGGAGCCGGATGACCATGCTTTCGCCGTGAAGTGCGGGGATGGTCGACACGCGCAGATCGAGCTCTTTTTCCCCCACCCTCACCACCGCGCTCCCGTCGAGAGGCTTGCGCTTCTCGGTAATGCTTAATTCCGCCATGATCTTGATCCTGGAAAGGATGGCCGGAAGAAAATGCCTGGCATCCTGCGGCAGGTTGGCATCGATCAGGACGCCATCAATACGGTAACGGAACCTTACTTTATTACGGTAGGGTTCAATGTGGATATCCGTCGCACGCTTCTGGTACGCTTCCAGGATGATCTGATTTACGAGCTTGGTGACGGTCGGGTCTTCACTCTGGCGTTCGATATCCTCGATACCTGTCCCATCCGCTCCCCTTTCCTTGCGAAAGCGCTTAGGGTCCTTGGTGATGATCCTGTCGATGGTATCCGAAGCGAAGCCGTAATATTTCTTCAAGGCCTCTTCGATATCCCAAGCGCTGGCCAGAACGAATTTCGGCTCCAGGCCAAGCAGCGCCCGTATCTCGTCCTGGGTATAAATATCCAAAGGCTCGGCAATGGCAATGGTCATTTTCTGACGATCGATCGCCAAAGGAAGGAACTGGTAATATGTCGCGAATTTTACAGGGACCCGCTCGATGACACCCTTGTCGACTTGGATGGACCTGAGATCCAGGACCTCGCAGTGAAAACTGGCGGAAAGGACTTTCAAAATATCATGCGCCTGGAGCACGCCGGCACGCACGAGCTGGACCGTGAGCTTGACGCCGGCATTCGACGCTTCCTGGGAATAACGGCGGAGATTTTCTTCATCAAGAAGGCCGCCCTTGACCAGGGCTTCCCCGACGGCCTTGTTGACAACGGTCTTTAACATCGTCAGATCCTTGGCGCCTTGCCGATCATGTAAAAATCAGCGCCTTCGAGCTGATCGTAATCTCCGGCAAGGATGCGCTCGCAGCCTTCAATATTATCCTCAAGAAGAACATACTCGCCCTTCTTCCCGGTAAAAACCTCGGAGACCGCGAACGGCTGGGTCATGAAATTATACAGTTTCTCGGCGCGCTTGTAGACAAGCTGGTCCGTCTTGCTCAACTCCTCGATGCCGATGACCGCCACGATGCGTTTGAGGGCATTGTGCTTGTTGAAATGCTGGATGACTTCCTGCGAAAGCATGAAATGGCGCTTGCCGACGACGACAGGGTCGAGGTTCGCGCACGAACTCTGCAGCGGATCTATGGCCGGATACATGCCCCGCTGGACAAGGTCTCGCGAGAGGACGATATTCCCGTCAAGCGTTGAGAATATGGCAACGACCGCAGGGTCCGTCATGTCATCCGCGGGCACGTAGACCGCCTGCATGGCCGTGATCGAACCCCCGCCATCAACAGAGCGGATACGTTCCTGGACCGCATTGACCTCGGAGGCCATGGTCGGCTGATACCCGGTCTCAGCCGGAACGCGGCCGAGGATCGTGGAGACCTCCTGCCCGCCCTGTACAAAACGGTAAAGATTATCCATGAACAAAAGCACGTCCTTGTTCTTGGCAACAAGATATTCCGCCATGGTCAGCCCGGTATTCACGACTTCGGCGCGGGTGCCCGGTGGCTGGTCCATCTGCCCGAACGCCAGCATGACCTTGTGCAGAAGGTGACTTTCATGCAGCTCATAGTAAAGTTCATTCCCTTCGCGGATGCGTTCACCAATGCCCGTGAACACGCACGCCCCGCCGTGGGCCTTGACGATATTATTGATCAGCTCAAGGATGATGACCGTCTTGCCGCAACCCGCGCCCCCGATAACCCCCGTACGGCTTCCCTTGACCAGAGGGTACAAAAGATCGACATACTTGATGCCCGTCTCCAGCAATTCAGGGATCTCGCGTTTCTTGCTCTTCAGGTCAAATGTAACTTCCTTGACGGGCTGGCGGATCGGCACGCGATTCGGGCAATTCTCAAAAGGACCCCCGTTATCCAATGGGCGGCCGCTCGTGTCCATCACGCGGCCAAAACAACCATCTCCGATCGGCACCGCGATCGGCTGATATGTGCAAAAACAAGGGGCATTCTGCTGAAGATTCAGGGTTTCCTGAAGCGCCACGCAGCGCACAAGTCCATGGCCGAGATGCTCGGCGCATTGAAGCACGACTTTCTTGGTATCATACGTCCAGGTTTCGATACAATCGTACACCGCCGGCGAAGGTTCCCCCTCATAAAACCTGACATCGACGACCGGCCCCTGGACCGATGCTATACGGCCGGAAGGCTTGAGGTCAGCCGCAGCTGCAGTTTGCGGTATTGGCTTTTGTGCGTTTTGCTCCATATTTTCCCTTCAGCGCTTTGTCATCAGTCTCGATGAAAATGTTTCACGCAGGCTTTTATCAATATCACCTTTGCGCGCCTTGCGCCATTTAAGCCTCACGAAGCCGGCTTCTTTCTTCACATTCATCAAACTCGTGTCCAATTGCTGGGATTGCGCCGCAACAGCCGCGATGCTGGTGTCGAGCATAACCTCGTATATCTTGGACGATGTCCACAATTGTGCCAGATACCCGATAACGTCAAGAGGATCCGACTCCTCGATCACTTTCGTGAACTGTTCGACAGTCTGCGGCTGGCTCTGAAAAATAAAATCTGCCGGCAGCAGTTTAACGACCCTCGCGCGCACGGTCTGAAGGTCCTTGGGCCATGGATAGACCACAAGCACTTTTCCGAAAACATCATCCATGACCTGCTTGACGAGATAATCCTTAAGATCCACCGACAGATCATACAATTTCCTGTCACCGAGGTCTTCATACGTCTTGGCGCTCTTGACCCCCAGCATCTCAAGCTTCATCACTCCCTTGCGCCCGATCGTCACGAACTTCGCGTTGGGATATTCGCTGCGGACCTCAAGCGCACGCGTCACGACCTTGTTGTTGAGGTCGCCAACAAAGCCTTCTTCCGTTGTTATAACAACGATGCAAACATGGGGATTGCTGTTAGAGACCAGCGGGTGCAGCACATTCACGGTTTCCAGAAGACGGAAGAATTCCGCAAATGATTCGCCAAAACGCTGGAAGCCGCCTCTTTTGGCAAAGAGGTCATGGAACTTCATGTCCGCGATATCTTTGAGGACCTGGACCAGCTCCACCAGGTCCCTCACATCGAGGAACTCGCGTTTGACCTTGTTCGCTTTACCCATGACAGCCTCTAGGCCCTGTTTGCTTATTTTTTCTGGCGCGACTTCTCCACCTCGGCCTTGAGCGCGGCGGCGGCTTCCTTGACCGCGGTGCGCAAACTGCCGTCGAGCTGGAGACTTCCAAAATGAATAACGACACCGGCAATATGAGACCCGTCAACCTTGGAATGCAATTCAAAAAGCCTGCCGCTGCGGGCCTTGACCTCATCTGATATCCGTTTAAGGTCGGCATCACTCAAGCCAAGGGACGTGACCACATCGGCCTTCTTGATATCCTGGCTGATCTTGGACAAGTCAACAGTCTTGAGCTGCTCAATGAACTCTTCAAAAAGATCTTTTTCCAGAGCCGCCTTCGCACGCCTTGTCAAAACACTCCCGATAATATTGACGGCATGGTCAATGATCCTGATATCCATCTGCTTTTCTATATCGATCCGAACACCCTCCGCCGCGTTCTGCGCCTTCGTGATGATCTCTTCCGCGTCGGCGCGAGCCTTGGTGACCAGCTCTTCCCGGTGTTTCTCCGCGGAAGCTTCAAGGTCGATCTTCATTTTCTGCTCAAGCTGATCAAGTTCCTTTTTACGCGCCGCAAGTTCCTCGCTCGCCTGCTTGATCTTGGTGTTAAGTTCCGTCTCGCGCGCCCTGGCCGCTTCCGCATCCCGCTCCAGGCGCTGCTTGGCCCCTTCGACACTTGAGACGAACACGCGATGCAGGGCAAAAATAAGCGCCCCCGAAATGATCGCGGTCAGCAATAAAAATTGTACTATCAGCTCGAAGGTCATATATTTGCTCCTTTATTAATCGGAAAAGACATGAAAAAATATTGCCAGCATCGAAAACGAAAAGATCTCGACCAGAAGCAGCTGGATGCAAACGCCCATCTGCAGCTGCGCGCTTTTAGTAGGATAACGGCCGATATGATTGATCAGGCGCGTCCCAAGCACGGCAACGGCAACGCACGGGACCCCGACAATAAAGAACATCGCGGCGATGAACACCCACCCCTCTCTCCAGTACTGAAAATGTTCCGCCATGTCCGCCCCCTTGCGCATGCCGCTTGCCGGACATGCCCGGCCCGCGTCACTTCGTCGAAAAAAGTTGAAAAATAATAAGGATCGAAATGATCGATATCGCTTCAACGAACACCAGCATGATCGCCATGCCCATGAATATCTTTGACGCCGCCGACGGATTGCGGCTCAGCGCTTTGATCACGGCGTAGCCCAGCACGGCAATTACGACCGAAGGGCCCATGACCGCGATGAACATGACCATCAAAATAATGAATGTTTCAGCTAACATACCAGCCCTTCCAGATTACGCCTGCGCCGGGACCGCGGACTCTTTTTCCTCGATCATGATATTGCATTCATTCGCAAAGAACTTGACGACCCCGCCCTTGACCGGTACGCGCTTCTCCCAGTTGATGATAAGATCGCCCGCGACGATGCCTATCAACGGATAATGATAGGCAAGCAACTCATATTCCCCGGCGTCCCCACTGACAAAAACACTGTTGACCTCGCCCTCGAATATCAACTGCCGGGCACTTAATATAACACAACGAAAATGACCCGTATAAGCCGTTGCCATAACGCCTCCTCCAAGCTAATCCAGGTCGTCCTTGACCTTGGTGCGCGTCAGGACCTCGGCCGAGAGGCCTTTGATCACCTCTTCGAGCATCTTTTCAAGCTCCGGATCAAGTTTGCGGCGTTCGCGCAAAATGGTCATCAGCTCCGGTTTGTTCTTTTTAGTATAATCCAGGCAGCTATCCTGGAACAGGTTAACCTGCTCCGTTGTATAATCGTTCATGTGCTTCTTATGGAACGCATAAAAAATAAGGACCTGCATCTCCTGACATACCGGAGTGTCCTTGTCCTGGCGCAGGATGGCTGTAAGGACAGCTCCGCGCTTTAATTTCTGCTTCATTTCCTCCGACTGCCCCGACGTCTTGAGTTTCGAAAGGCGCAGGAGTTCCCGGTACTGGAGGTATTCCAGGCGCAGCGGGCCGGAAAGGGACTTGATGGCATGCCACTGGACCTTGGAGCCGACCCGCGAAACGGAAAGACCAAGATCAAGCGATGGTTTTTGCCCCTCACCGAAAAGCTGGGAACTCAGATAGATCTGCCCGTCGGTCATTGAAACAAGATTGGACGGCACGAACGCGGTCAGGTCTCCCTCAAGGATCTCGACGATAGGGAAGAACGTCATCGACCCTGCGCCCTTCTCCTTGCTCAGGTAACACGCGCGCTCGATCATTTTCGAATGAAGATAAAAAATATCCCCGGGATAAGAGTCGCGGCCCGGCGGGCGTCCCAAAAGGAGCGATATTTCACGGTAACACCAGGCATGTTTGGTAAAATCGTCAAACCCGATAAACACGTCCTTCCCCTGCTTCATGAAGAACTCGCCCAGAGAACAGGCCACATACGGCGAAAGATACTGCTGGCCAGGTGTCGATGAAGCCGCCGCGGAAACGATCATGCTGTAATCAAAGCACCCATGGTCTTTAAAAAGCTGGACGACCTTCGCCATGGAAGCCCTGGCTTTACCTATCGAACAATAAATACAGACGACATCCGCCCCTTTTTGATTGATGATCGTATCCGTAATGAACGTGGTCTTGCCTGTCATTTTATCACCCAGGATCAGCTCGCGCTGGCCCCGGCCGATAGGGATCATGGCATCAAGGACTTTGATGCCTGTCTCCAGGGTCTTGCTCAGCGGCTGACGGTCAAGGATCGGCGGCGACTCTGGGAATATCGGGAACATGGCATCGGATTGAATGGCGCCAAGGCCATCCAAAGGATCACCGAGAGGATTAACGATCCGGCCGATAAAATTCTTGCCGACAGGCGTGACCAAAGGCTCGATCGAGGCCACGGCTTCCATCCCGGTGCGGATCTTATCCGCTTCCTTCAGGATAAGGACCTGGGCTTCATCTTCGGTAAACCCAACAACCATGCCGACCGTGCCGTAACCGAAATGGATCAGCTGGCCATTGATGCAATTGCTGAATCCCGTTACGATAACGATACAACCCCTGATCGCCTTAACGATCCCGACTTCTGTATATTGCAGTTTGATGCTCATGACTTTATTACCCGCCGTTAACCTTTGGGCTCATCTGTTTTCTGAGCGTACTTGACCACTTCCTGCTTCTTTTCTTTGGCTGAACGCAGGAACCATGTGACGAAATGAAAGATCGTGAATATCCCCAGGAAGATCATGACGCTGCCGATGATCTTCCACGCGGCATTTACTGTCGGCCTCTTGTCAAAGATCGCTTCCGAGACCTTGGAAAGTGATTTGAGCTGCTGGATCTTCTGCATGACATTCTTGACCTTGCTTTTCTCAAGATCAGAACGGAACCTGGCAAGAAGCTTTTCCAGATCATCAAGGTCCTTCTTGGCCTGCTCGAACCTGGCGAGATTGATCCTGTAACTGCCGATATGCTGCTGGATATCAGGCTGCTCAATGGCCTGCATGGATTCGATAAGGTCAAGATTGTTGATCACATCATTGAACAAGTCCTTTGCCGTCTGCAGGAACTGTGACTTTTGGAGAAAGTTCATGATGTATTTGGCGTGAGAGCGGGAATATTTTAATTCATTATCGGGAATGAACCAGACATCCTGGATCCCGATGGTCACACTCCTTTTTTCATGCGGCGCAAAATCATCTTCTTTGAAAAGGAACGGCTGGCCTTTCTTCTCATCAAAACGGATCTCAAAACCCTTGCGGTCTACCACGTACTCGGGCCTGACTTCCTTGGGGATATAATGCTCCTGCTTCACCTTCTTGGGCTTATCGCCCGGATTCGTCACCTCAACAACATAATTAATAAGCTTGCTGGGTTCGGGAAAGCTGGCATCTGTCCGCCAATAATCAATGAGATGCGCTTTTGTCTTGATCGCTAAAAGATTTTGCTGGTGATTGCGGTACGTATCAATGCGCGCATCAATACTTCCCTGGGCCTGTTGCTCTTCCGTTGCAATATAATCAAGTTTATCAAGAAGTTTTTGACGGAGCTTGGACGCATTGGCCGCGTCACGCTCGCCACCCATCTCCTTGTACCCGCGCTCAATATCCCCCTTGAGGTCAGCGATCACGTCATCCGAAATACGCCAGACGTCCCGGACCTTTACCTTCAGCGTTCTCGTTTCTTTCGGCTGCAGGGTCACAACGCCATGAAGGAAATAACCGGCATCCTTAACGTTATAATCGATCTTCAGCCCTGCCGCATCAACAACATCTTCTGGTTTTATCTCACCCGGAAGACTGAATTCAACATTCTTGTCGAGGTTCATATCCTTCGGATTGACAACAAGGACATTAATAATGACATCGGCCCCGGCCAGAGAAGCGCACCACATAAAAAGAATGACAGCCGTCGCTGTAATGCAAAGCCGGATCCCTTGCCGTTGGTATCCTGACCCCATCGATCATTCCTCGCTTTCAAACCAGGTCTTTACGACCACATCGTCGATCTTCAACGCTTCCTGGATGGCGCGCATCTTGGCATCAATTTCTTCAAGTTTTTCGTTGACCTTTTCTATGTCCCCGGTCTGCGACTTGGTAAGGTCCTCGACCTTGAGGCCCGACTTCTCCAGCCCGGCTTTCTCGATCTGCTGGTTGATCATGTCCTTCATCAACCCAATGATCTGCTGGGAAAGATCGCTTGATGCATCCTGTTTATTGCCCATGGCGAGAGTCGCCTGCTGCAGGTCCTTGAGGTAAGCTTCCAGCTCCTTGAGCTTATCATAGGCCGTCGGGATCTCGCCATTAACACCGAGGTCCTGCTGAATATTCTTTGCGGTGGTATAAGCTGCGTCCGCGCTGCTCTTGCCCTTCTGCGCATACGCCTCTATCGCCGTCATTTGAGCGAAGACGGAAACCCCGCCCGAGCTGGTACCCACAGAATTTATAATACCGTTGATGTCACCGAATATGGTCTTCTGGGAAGATGTATCCGTAGCCGTACCCAAAGCATCGATTATTTGCTGTATCTTCCCATTTCCAAGACTGGTCATGGCACTGTTGATCTTGCCGAACAGGGTGTTCGTGTCCGTTGAAGCGGGGTCGCCCAACCTGTCATAAATGGCCTGCATATGGCTGATGAGGGTACGCGCATTTTGTGAGAAATAATTCATCTCGCCCCAATTGATCGACGCCTGGGTCATCGCCTTCATATCCGCCCAATTGACCCCTGTCTCAGAGAGGCTGCCCAGATCCTGCCAATTGACACCGCCATTGGTCATGGCGCTCATGTCGGCCCAGCAAATGCCTGTGGTGGACATCGCAACAAGGTCGTCCCAGTTGATCGCCGATTGGGTCAAGGCGTTGATATCAGCCCAATTGATACCCGCTGAGGTCATGTCACCCATGCTGTACCAGTTGATCCCGCTGCCGGTCATGACGCCAATATCATCCCAGTTCAATCCCTGCTTGGAGAAGTTGTCGATCTCAAGCCAGTTGATCCCTGCGATAGAAAGGTCTCCAATGCTGCCCCAATTGATCCCTATCGCACTCATATCCTGGATGTCTATCCAGTTCACAGCAGTTTCACTGAAGTTCTGAATATCCGCCCAATTGATACCAACATTGCTCATGGTGCTGATATCATACCAATTGACACCGGCGTCTGTAATGGTCTGCACATCGCTCCAGTTGATATTGGAGTCGGAAAGATTTGCAATTTCACTCCAATTAACACCGGCATTGACCATATCTCCGAGATCAGACCAGTTGACACCGGTGCTTGACATGTCGCTCACGCTTGTCCAGTTGACACCGGTCCCTGATATCTCGGTCAACCCGTCCCAATTGACACCCGCGTTCGACATGGTTTCAATATTGGCCCAATTCACGCCCACAGTCGACATTGACTGCATATCGGCCCAGTTGACACCCGCATCAGCCATAACCGCCAGTTCATCCCAATTGACGCCTGTGTCCGCCATGGCCGCCAGATCATTCCAGTTGACATCCGCATTGGTCATACCGCTGAGGCTTTCCCAATTGACGCCCGTTGTTGTCATCTTCAGGAAATCATCCCAATTAACACCTGTCTCTGTCAACCGGGACAGGTCATCCCAGTTAACGCCGACATTGGTCATCTGTCCCAGGTCCATCCAGTTGACGCCAGTGCGTGTCATCGCCTGCAGATCGTCCCAGTTAACTTGAGTTTCTGTGATCATTTGAAGGTCATCCCAGTTAACCCCCGCATTGGTCATGAACCCAATGTCATTCCAGTTGACTCCGGACGCTGTCATTGACGCAAGATCATCCCAATTCACGCCTGAACTGGCCATCACATCAAGGCTGGACCAATTGACGCCCGCGGACGTCATCTCCGAAACGTTTTCCCAATTCATACCTGTATTGGTCATAGATCCCATATCCGACCAATTGATCCCGGTTTGCGTCATGGTTTGCAGGTCATCCCAATTCACCCCGCGCTGCGTCATGGTCTCCAGATCGTTCCAGTTCACACCGGCATCTGTCATGACCTGAAGGTCATACCAGTTAACACTTGCGCTCGTGATGCTTTCCAAACCGGTCCAATTGACATTCCCGCTGGTCAACCCCTCAAGATTAGCCCAATTTACACCGGTATTGGTCATCACCTGCAGGTCTTCCCAATTCAAGCCATTCACGGACATGGATGAGAAATTATCCCAATTGACCCCGGCCGTGCTCATGACCTGCAATGAATCCCAATTGACCCCAGAGGCTGTCATCGCGCCAAAGTCATTCCAATTGACCCCGGACTCTGACATGACATTCAACGCATCCCAATTAACACCATTCGTGGTCATCGCGCTAAGGTCCGACCAATTGATCGAAGTGTTCGTCATGGTCTGCAGGTCGACCCAATTCACACCCGTCTGACTGATCTCCTGCAACCCGGACCAGTTGACCGAGCTCGCGGCCATGACCCCAAGATCGCTCCAGTTGATGCCAGCATTGGTAAGGTACTGCCAATCCTCCCAGTTAACGGCGGATGTCGACATGACGCTTAGATCAGCCCAATTGACCGCGGCACTGGAAAGTGCGTTCAGATCCGACCAGTTGATGCCCGTCGTGGACAGGGAAGCAACATCGGTCCAGTTGATACCGGTGCTGCTTAACGATTGAATATCAGACCAATTGATGCCCGTCGTGGAAAGATTCTCGATATCGAGCCAGTTAACACCAACGTTAGACATGGTGCCAAGATCATTCCAGTTGACCCCCGCGTCGGTCATGACCTGGATATCATTCCAGTTCACGCCGGTCTGGCCCATGACCGCCAGGTCGATCCAGTTAACACCGGCCTGGGTCAGATCACCCAGGTTGTTCCAGTTAACACTGGACTGCGACATCTGCATCATGTCGTCCCAGTTGATCCCGCGCGTTGTCATCTGATTAAGATCTGTCCAATTCACGGCGGCATTTGACATGACATCAATGCTGTCCCAATTGATCCCCAGTCCGGTCAACGTCACAAAATCATCCCAATTCACCGCGTCATTGGTCATGACGCTGAAATCACTCCAGTTAACACCCGCCGACGACATCTGCTGCAGGTCGGTCCAATTCATGCCCGCCTGGGTCATGCTGTTCAGATCGACCCAGTTAATGCCGGTCTTGGAAAGTGCGTCAATATCCAGCCAATTGATGCCTGTATCCGACAAGACCCCGATATCGACCCAGTTGATCCCGGTGCTGGACATGGTCTGAAGATCCGTCCAATTCAAGCCTGTCGTTGAAAGAGCTCCGATATCCAGCCAATTGATACCGGCCTTCGACAGGACATCAATATCCATCCAGTTGACACCCGCGTCCGTCATGACCTGCAGGTCGGACCAGTTAAGGCCGGTCTTTGACATCACGTCAATATCCGACCAATTAATTCCCGTACCCGACAGAACGCCCACATCTGCCCAATTGATGCCGGTGTTCGACAGCACGCTGAAGTCCATCCAATTCAGACCCGTTGTCGACAGCACACCCACATCCGACCAGTTGATCCCCGTCTTCGCCAGTGAATCAATGTCCAGCCAGTTGATCCCTGTATTGGACACAACACCCACATCCGACCAGTTGATACCGGTCTTCGCCAGGACGTCAATATCCGACCAGTTCACCCCTGTTGTCGACAACACTCCCATATCAGACCAGTTCACACCGGTATTGGTCAGCACTTGCCAATCCGACCAATTGACACCCGCCATGGACATTGTCTCAATATCGACCCAGTTCACACCCGCATCTGACATCACTTCAATATTCTGCCAGTTCACACCCGAGTTCGTCATGGCCTGCATGTCTGACCAGTTCACACCCGCGCTGGTCATCGCCTGAAGATCATTCCAGTTAACGCCGAGGCTGTTCATCAGGTTAAGGTCTTCCCAGTTGACCCCCACCGTGCTCATGTGGTTCAGGTCATCCCAATTCACACCCGCCTCGGTCATCACCTGCCAGTCAGTCCAGTTCACACCCGCCTTCGACAAGGAGTCCATATCCAGCCAGTTGATCCCGGTACTGGACAAGACCCCCACATCGGACCAATTGATACCTGTCTTCGTCAACGAATCAATATCCAGCCAGTTGATCCCGGTATTGGACAAGACTCCCACATCGGACCAATTGATACTCGTATTCGACAGGACGCCAATATCAGACCAGTTAACTCCCGTATCCGTTACCACCTGAAGATCTGACCAGTTCACGCCTGCATCGGTCATGACCTGCAGGTCGGACCAGTTCACGCCCGCTTTTGCCAGTACATCAATATCTGACCAGTTAATACCCGTCGTCGAAAGGACATTGATATCAGACCAGTTGATACCTGTCTTCGCTAATACATCAATATCAGACCAGTTGATCCCGGTATTCGCAAGTACGCCCACATCCGACCAGTTGATGCCCGTTGTCGAGAGGACGTTAATGTCAGACCAGTTGATACCCGTCTTCGCCAAGACATCAATATCAGACCAGTTAATGCCGGTATTTGCGAGTACGCCCACATCCGACCAGTTGATACCTGTTGTCGAGAGGACGTTAATGTCAGACCAGTTGATACCCGTCTTCGCCAAGACATCAATATCAGACCAGTTAATGCCGGTATTTGCGAGTACGCCCACATCCGACCAG
>CAIOTT010000073.1 GCA_903861305.1 Candidatus Omnitrophota bacterium
GCAGTATTTGGAAGCCTACAAGAAGGGCGTGTTCAACTATATCAAGGAAGACCTGGACGCCGTCAGCCAGCAGCCCAAGCCCCGGAAGTATTTCTCGGGTGGGCTTCATATGAATGTCCCTGAGAGTTTGACGACAGAAGAAAAACCGTCTCCCGCGGAGAGTGCCCAGATCACGTCGGCGCATCTTAATGCGGTGACGACAGAGTTTGCCCAGATAACGGGAAGAACAGATAAGAGGGAAGTGTTTTTGCGACAGAGAGCCGTATTCAGGAAAGAATCTCTTATGAGCGTGCCGGAGTTCCGAGCTTTGAATATCCGACCGGGAGTAAAGATCGATATTCAATTGAAACCCGAAGCGGCCATACAGCCTGGAGCTGATGTGGCGGGTATGATAAAAGGTGTGACGTTCCTGGGCGTTCTTAACGATGGCCGTTTTTCTTATCATCGACCAGGCGTTCCAAGAAAAGAATATTTAAATCCCGATCATATCAGCAAGATCGCCATTGACGCGGCGATGAAAGTTATTGAGGCGTCCCAAGACCTGGACGTGGCTTTAAAGATGAAGGTTGCCGAACATCGGGAGATAGGAACGTCAAGCGGTGCGGCTAGCGGTGCCGGGGCGCTCTCGGTCGGGGAGACGCCGCTGGATCTAAGCGACATCGCGACTGCCGGGCAATTACGAAAACTTGTTCAACTGGCATTACCTGATGTCAAGTATGAGAAAGCCACGTTATTGCTTCTTGCTTCCAAGCAGGGCCTTCATGGCATGGCCATTGCATTATTCCACAATAGTCTTGTCCCTACAAATATCATCCTGATCAACAGCGACAGGGAAATTGTCGATCAGTATGTCATGCTGCAGATCTATACGTTAGGGAGGCCGATCAATACGGCATGGATCTCTACTGTAAATATGACGGGGATCAAGGTAACCCTGGATGGTCCGAATCAAACACTAACTATTAAAGCTAATGAAAGGCTGACGCCAGAAGCTGTAGAGAAGGTTGTTCAAGAGCATATGAGTTCGCAGGGATTCAAAGTGAACTATTCCGTCAAGACCGAGGCCTCTGCGGATGGTTTCATCGTCACGATCACTCAAACAAACAGGCTTATGCCTGCGCTGCTGGGAATGACGATTGAGGCTAATTACCAGCATTTGGTCAACAACTTTGCTGATTCTCGTGTCACGTTGATGCCGCTGGATTCCGATGATCCTTATGTAACAAAGTTTTTGATCGACGACGCGGCGCAGAAAGCTCCAACAGTGCAGGTGTATGGTTCCCCGCAGAAAGCAACAACGGTCGAGAAGGTGATAAAAGCTTTAAGCAAGGATCTTTCTTTATTAAATGTAGAACCGTCTCGAGATAAGTCTAATCGATATGTTCCTGATTTTGAAATGATCCGGCTAACTAATTTGGGTCGTTTTAAGGATGGCTTTCACTTACAGTTTGATTTGGAGGAATATTTGTTCGAGCAGGTTCCTGAGGCAAGCATTCGTCTTTGGTCAAATTATCAAATCGATGTTGAGAATGGCACCAAGCCTGGTTTCTATATTGGCTGGTTGAAAGGCGATGGCACAACAAAGGAACAAGTTATTCGCCTTGCCCAGAAATGGCTGAAGGCAAAGTCGGACGAGGTCGCAATAGCGATCGAGAGTAGTACCTTTATTTCTGTCAAGTCGAAGCAAAGTAAGAAAAAGATCAATGATCTGACCCAGGCGGATCTGCCAGACCTGAGCCGGGAATTAACACGTTCTTACAGCGACAAGGAAACAGAGTTGGCTGTTCTGCAACTGGCTTCCAGTTTGAATACTTCATCGAGTGACCCTGACATTATCACAAGAATGAAGATTATGTATGATAACAAAGTTCCTAGAAATGTGATCATGCCAGTGGTCGAGCTCATGAATTCAGTAGTTCATTGGAATAATGGTGGCGCTTTACAAACACCGGATGCTTTGAATGATCTGACCAAGAAAGAATTACCAGGATTTGCGCAGAAAATACGCCTTGAAGCCAAGGCGGAAGGCGACTTTCTTGTTGTTAGGTTAGCTGATGAGTCGGAGTTTAGAAAGATCGGCTTACAGGACAAGGACGCCCTCCGGCGCCTTCTTCTTGACGCCTTAGTGTACGCGGCGCTGGATTCTAAGGCTGATATGTCTGAATTGACTTCTGGTAAGGATCCTAAAGTGGTAGACGGCGGTATCGACCTCAACGCCAAAAAGATGGACCTGGACGTGGCCAAGGATGGCAAGGGCGTTGAGATGAACTTCGACCCGGCCATGGTCTCGGAGTTCCGCAAGGGCAATTTTACGGGGGTCGAGGGCATTATCCTCAAGATCGTCCCGATCGAGAATCCCTTGCTCCTGCTGGGCCTGGAGTCGAGTCCGACGGGAGATCAACTGGCTAAAGGGTAAACCCGGATTTATTTAGTAGCACAATTCGAAATATACCATGAGGTTAAAAGTCATGAAGAAGACATTCTCTTTCCGTTTGATCTCGGCCTCGATCCTTGTCAGTTTCCTGACAACCGGGGTGGTCCCCTCCGGCGCGTACGCGCAGGCGCTGAACCTTCCGGCACCGGGGACCATGGTCTCTCTGACACCGGCTTATATGCCCGTCCTCATGAAGGGTGTGCGGGTGCATCCCGAGAACCCGCTTCTGTTCGATTTCATCCTCGATAGCGGCAAATCCTCCCTCAAGATAGAAAGCCCTGAGTTCAAGGCTGAATCCCA
>CAIOTT010000074.1 GCA_903861305.1 Candidatus Omnitrophota bacterium
CAACATACGCCGGCCCACTCCACCACTCTCCGCCAGACGATGATAATTCACAAGAGCATGGAAACCATCCCTGCGCCCATCCCATATATGCCATACAAATGGCCTATGGTGATAGAGAATACAATGTTGAGCAAAGAAATCATCGCGGAGCCAATCATCAAAACTGTTTGCTTTTGAACCTGTCGCGGAGATCAATTCCTTCTCTTTTTGTGAAGTCCATTCGACACCATAGGCAGATGCCAGTAATTCACGTAAGCGATCCGCTGCAGCTAACTCTCCGCGTAAGGACGTCAAACATACAATTCCGTCGCTATCGGCGAATTTCTTAAGTCCATCCGAACCCAATGCTGGACAATCGGGGAAATTAGAGCCCGTCTGTCGCGGCCACTGGTAGCCCAGCAACCTCGCCACAGCAACGTGCAACGACTGGTCTGCTACAAAAGGACTGCCGTTGAAGAGCCATTGCGTTGGGTCACTGGAAGATGGTAGCGGCAAACCTTGAGGGTATTTTTCAGCCACAACCTTCTGCCAGTAGGAAAGATCAAACGGAACTTTAACTAAAGTTGCATTAGTGACAGCGACTTTTGAATCTATTGCTCTTACAGCTTTCTTATACTCATCTGAAAGAATAAACGCTTGGATTGCAGGAAGATGCGCAACTTCGTTAGGAATTATTGGCGAAATTGTGCTATCAAAAATAGCCCCCAAATATGCTCCACCATACAAATTCCTCATTATTCCAACAACTGCTCCACGGTGATCCCAAAGCTCAGACCCTTGGTAGCGAGCCATAGAAGATCCATTATCAAACCAATCAACAATTCCATTCATCCCATCATAAAGCCGCTGCCCATCACCAGAACCCTGATAAAACTTCCAACGCATATTAATCAAGGGATGCTCCCAAAAAGTCTGGCGAAAGCGGGAATCATCTCCTGTCTTTAGGCCCTGACTCGTTTTAGCATAATTACTCAGCAACGGCAGATTAGAAAGATCACCAATAACAATACGAGCATCTGGATTAGATAGTTGTTTGTCTTGTGCCATAACAAGACCGGTCGCCGCACTCAACGCTTTAGATTTTTCTTCCGGGCTACCTAGAGCACTTGCCTCTATACCGAAGAATCGATTGCTATCTATCGATTTATTAAGCGATATAGCAAAAATCGCCACAAAAGCACCGGCTGCTTGCGGGCTATCAAAGGCATGTTCACCAAGTTTTATCACAAAATTAAACTGTTGCTTTCTAAGCAATGTCTCCCGCATACTCTTATAACTTCCAAGGAAAAGCCAATTCTGAGGGGTCACAAGTGCGGCGCTCCCGCAAACAGAGCAAAACGCAAGGCAGCGCTCAACAAAGCTTGTCGCTAAGTCAGACTTAGATTCGGGATGTATGCATGCACAAAAATCTTTGAGCACATCATCTTGTTTGCCGCGCCCCAAATACGGCACGTTGGTTGCAACAAGCGTAAATTGACCCGAAAGGATTTCTGCCGCCTTAGCCATCCCTTTTGCTGATACAACAAGCTCATGACCGACTTCATCTGATTCTAAAGCAATTACTTGCTCAAGATAAGGTAATAACTCTGTAAATGGTGTCGAAAAAGTAATTGATTTGTCTTCTCTTGGATTAATCAATGACCCCAAAAGAGGCGCTTTTAGAAAAAGCTCGTAAAGTCGTCCCATCGAAAACTTTAAATTCTCATTGTCGCCAACCAACTGAAGCCAAGAGCTCTTGCTAGTATTTGGAGCAATACCTGAGCAGGCTAAATTCAAAGAAGGCAAAGACTGATATTGGCATAATTTCCATGCCGCAAGAGCAAGATTAAACGCCGCGATCTGTGCACAGCGAGGATCGATCTCCAAACCAAATAAATTATCATTTAAAACATTTATACAAGCCTTTGCCTCTAAAGACCGCTCTTCTTCTACGCGGAAAGCCATCAAAATAGGCAAAGCAAAAACCAAGAAATGTCCACTTCCCATACAGGGGTCTAAAACTTTTAACTCTTTTGCCAATCTGGGCCAGCCGTCAAAGCCGCCAGACGCAGGAAACCATTGACCATCATCCTTCTTAACAAAGCGAAGATACTTCCAATCAACTTGTCCTAATTTAATTACCCGGCGGCAATCATCTTCCGTCTGACAAGACACCCAAGTTTTCTGATCGATCTTACCTTCACTCAATCTTTTCGCAACCCACCATGCACCTAATGTGTTGTGCAAAAGAAATTCAACCATATAGTCTTCAGTAAAAAGTTGTGTTACCGAAGCGATCTCATCAGCACCGATCTTTTTGCCAGATTCGTTCACTTCATCTTTCTTTTTGGCCTGCCAAAATTGGTAAACCCAGCCAAGACTATCGTCAGCAAGAAAGACATCACGGGAAATATCATTTAATACTTTAAGAAGTTTATTTCGCGCCTCCGCCGGCAAACGAAGCATTAAAACCGGATCGTCGGATCTGAATATTTCGGGGAGCATTCTTTGCGCGAATTGTCCAGCAAGTTCCCAGACCTCAAGGTTTTGTTCACGGGCCAGATCCTGACATTCATTCAAAGACAATGGAACACCATGGTCCGGATGGCGTAGCAGATCATTCTCGGAAAGGAATCTGGCAAACAACATTCGATGCCAGTGCTCATAGGCGCATTCTTGTGCCAAATGTGAGGTGTCTTGAATATCGCCCGAAATTATTTTGTCGCCGACTTGCCGACCATGGGCGCGAAGTTTTCGACGGAGCAACTTGCCCGCCTCATCCAGATGAGGCGGAGCCTTGGCATCCCCAACGCCAAAAGACACGATGGCCTCGGCAGCGCCTTTCTCTGCAATTTCACGAGCAACGAGCACCGCCCGTTCTAAAGCTCGTCTAAGTTCTTTTGATAAGGTTGCCATTATTCAATTACCCAATGATCACTGGACCATTTTTAAGTTTCTCAACCAACTCTTTTTCTTTCGCCGTAACCCAGGCCTTAACATCAGACTCAGACCGTAATGTGCTACTAGTCAAACGAACATGTTGCGTCTTTGGCTCTAAAAGCTTGGCTGCTTTCTGTGCTGCGTTACTAAAACGGGTCGGCAAAGCGGCTATCTTTTCCTGCCACATACCAAATGATGTGCTCTCTAATGCAGCTAACAGATCGTCATCATCGCCAACGTTTAACGACGGAACACACGTTATGTCCTCTTCATTGAGAATCGACTGACGTTGATCATCAGAGATCTTGCCCCAAGCCTCCAAAGCCAGAAGCTCATCCATCAACTTCTTATGCGTGGCAATATAACTGGAATAAGCACCTGTCAGCGCTGAGCGCAAAGACTGAGTAGACTGTTTAAGGAGCGGCAGGGTACGATCCGTGGGGTCAAGCAGCATGCGCCCTTGAATGATCCCCTCAATCGCAATACGAACATCGTCCAGTGCCTTGACTCCCTTGCCATATTTAAGAAAATCCTGAAGCTTGTTCCAGTCAGGCAACCGGCTCTCAGCGAGCTCTGCATTCTTTTTCCAGATGAGGAGGTCCTTCTTTATCTGGTCATATATCGTCAACATCCTTCCAAGTCGCTCATTACCTGCCAGCCCCCTTAATTCATCAATAAATGTGCTGTGCGGCATCTCAGGCTTAGGCGCATTGCCATAAGCCGACAATATAATGCGCGTGGCGGCATCCAGAAAATCATCAGACTTTATTTCAAGGACTTCAGGTTTGGCCGCAACACCCGCCTCTTGAAACAAGGCGCGCAATTTGATTTTGTCTTGAGTGGAAAGCGTAATCATTTCAACTCTAAAGTCTGTCTTTGAAATCTTGCCCTGATCCAACTGGCCGGCAGGCAATGCCGCACCGTTGTAACGCGCAATCAGGTGTCCGCCACTATGGAGGGCAATGATCGCACCATCAACCGCGTCCTGTGGCCAACCAAAAGGAGTGGATTCAAAATAACGTCTTAATTCCCGGCCTTCAAGGCCACTACCCACTTTACGTAAGATTTCTTTAGAAACAGGATGCTGATCAGTCGGGCCATTAAAATCAACGGCCCCCAACGGCGAATCATCGCCTCCCCGTGCACGGCTGATCACATTGGGCCAATTACGATGATCCGCTTCATTAAAACGAGGAAACAGGCGATCCAATGAATCCGTAGCAGCCTCTTTGACTTTTTCGGCCAATGTGCGATTGAACAATTCGCTCCCGCCGCCTTTGTATACTTTAGAAACACTCACGATCTCGGTAACCAACGTATCGCGCGCGTGCTCCGCATCGCTAACTTTGGTTGCCATCGCGTTGCGGGCTTCCATTCCCTCCGTCGTACTTGGAACACCCTTGTAATCTACAGTAGACTTCGCCGCTTCTGCCCGAATGATCAATTGACGCAATTCGGCAGCGGAAGTTTTTGGAATAAATATATAAACTGTCGAACTCTCTGTACCTGCAGCCCTGGCATCATCAATCACCGTCTTCTCAGACGTGCTCCACTCATTTCTGACCCAAACCGGAATATCCTGCCCATTCGGGATCGGCTGAGCCGTATCCTGATGAAGAAGGATCTGACGAGCGACATTTGAAGCCCCCTGCTTCAAACGAACTCCATAGACTTCTTTGCTTATCGCTTCTTTTAATAACGCATCATGCTTCTGGTGTAACAACAGATCATTATTTTGTATCTGCGTAACCCGATTCCTGAATTCCTTCTCCCACTCCTGAGACTCTCTGGTCTGAAGATTGTATTCATCACCTTCTTTAAGAAGAACACCTTCATCTGACAACTTTTTAAGTAAGGGCGGGATCTCTTTTCTTAGCCTTGTCCCGTCATTCGCAAGATCAGAAACCAGCAAGTCGGCAAGCATTTCCGGTGTAGCGCGCACGCCACAATCAACGCCGGCTGTTCTCGGCAGTTTTCGAATTAAAAAAATCAGTCCGCAAAGCCTTGCAGAAAGTTCCCCCTCAGGCTTTCCATCATCCAGCTTACGAATACGCTCATCAAGTTCACGAAGTAAAACACCCTGTTGAACGAGCCCAGCCTGCAATTGCTCAAACATAAAGTCCGCCGGAACAACTGTTCCTAATGGCAGATCAGCGAGTTCCTGAAGGGCATCATGGATGATCCTTAATTGCGTTCTTAACATGCCACTCGTACCCGCTGGATCGACGGCACGAAAAACAAGTTCCCAAAAACGTCGCCTTACCGGCAATATCGGATAATCATCAACCATGAAGTTCTGGTCGTCATTACGAGACTGTAGCGCCGTGGAAGAAAGCTGACGTGAGATCTCACCGGAATGCGATTCCAATACTTTTTTGATCGCCGCCACTTTATCGGCCTTTTTCGCCAGAAGAACTTTTCTTGTAACTGCTTCAACATCTTGATCAGATAACTCGACTCCAATGGTGAATCGATCACGCAATTTTCCAAACTGGGCCGTCTGCGCCCCAAGAGCGTTCTGTCCTGCACCAACAAGCAACACGCGAGAGTCTAATTGTTTACAGATGGCCTCAGCAAGCTCAACCACCTGGGTTGAGCGACTGCTGTCGTCTCCGATATACAGCTGGACCTCATCCAACACAATAACGGTTAACGGCAATTTCCCATTTGTGGACAAAACTTCTTTGGTGATCTGGATAAATTCACTCGTCGTAATATCTGCCTTCGGCGCAAACTGATTCTTTAGCAATTCACGCACAGCTTCGGAATTCCCAAGTTTGGCGTCCGCCTGAATAAGAGCTTCACGGATCAAGGGACTGACGTACAAATTATTAAGTTCTTTAAGAAAATCTTTTCCCTTTGCCTCAATAAAAGTTTTTACCCCGTCATAAAACCCATACTGCTTCAAATAGAGACAAAATTTCGCTTGGGCATGATTCTCCGGCAACCCTTTCGAGCGGAGAATGGCTCCAAGAACGGTGAGGCGAACACTTTCTGCCCCACCCGCCGGCAATGTACCAAAAACCGCATGCATTCCGCCGGCTTGACGGCCACGCGTGTCTAATTCCTTAAGAACAGCAAGAACGTCATCGGGAAGCTGTGGAACCAGCGCTCTGGCTGTAACTCCATCCGACGGAAACGCTGTGTTAACCCATAAATGACCCAGCATCTTTAATAGGTGCGATTTTCCACTGCCATAGAAGCCGCTTACCCAAGCTGCGGGTTGATTGGTCGATCCAAGATGAGAAACAAATGATTCCAACATCCTCAAGATGCCGTCAGAATACTGCCCCTCGCACACAAAACTTGAAAGTTCCTGATGCAGGGTGTCCCACTCTTGCGAAGACATGCCGTCATTGATACGGGCTTGCCCGTTATTTGACAGCTTTGTTGTGACCGGATCGCGTAAAAATAGCTCGCGGTTCTTCATAGAGTTATCTCCCCTTTCAATTAACTATCGGCGTGGCCAAATAATTCCAGCCGTCCTTGGCATCCATTAATCTATAAACATTCTGATCGTGGCTTCCCGGAAATAAAACAACGAGCCTTCCCTTAATATCACTCTCTGCTTTCTGCAAAATTGAATGCAGTCGAGTAAAGCCATACAAACATGCGACCCCATGAACAGCAACGACTGTGTTGTCATCAGCAGAACGAAGAACCTCTGTCAGATGCGCGGCACACTCTGCCGTGAACTCACCACCGAGTTTGATCTGAATATCATCTGGATGTAAAAAATACTCGTCTTTATACTCATCCTTTGACATCCATTGTGCGAAGAAGCTGGTGAAATCCAACTCTACCCAGCCCCGTTTTGCAACTTTAGCCCGCTGTTCAAACTCCTTGATCTTGATCCGAAGTCGGCGCTCGTCTTCTTTCGGATAAACAACAAAAATGACCTTCTGAGCGCCGGCGATATTTTTCTGCCAAGGGGCCGAAATATGCTTTTCAAAACTGTCAGCCAGATTATCAATTCGTGACACGGGCATCCCTCATTTCTTGTGGGGTCAGTAAATTGCTAAATCCAATCTCCACGACATCACCAGCGATCTTCAAATCCAGCAAGCCCAAACGCTTCGCTTCAAGAACAAGAAAGCGAAGTTCATCAATGGACGCGTCCAAAACCTTCGTCCATCCAGTATCAAAAAGTCGCGCGCCACGAACGCCCTGTAAATAACCGAGCAACAGCGCGTACACAGCGCTATGGGGCGTGGCCTGCACCTTATAACGACATTTACGAACCCTTCCCTGTAAATGCCCGCTTTGCGTCCAAGATGACGAAGCATTACGGATGACCTTATCCAAAATGGCATCGTTGAGACGGTCTTTTAGCCGTGCTTTCAAAGAATCCGTAATCTTGCGCCTCATAAGCTCTTCACCTTGACTCAAATCTAAAACAAAGCTCGCCGTCAATCTCAGTTTCGGGTCGCGCGCCAAAGCACAGAGCAGTGCCATAAGAACTCGCCCCTTAGGGTCATGCGGCCAGAATCTACGCATTACACGAAAGAGAGGAGCCTGGGGATCTAAAAGATATAATTCGGTTAAGCGTTGAGCCGAGTGCTTGCGAGTGGAAAACGTATCTTTATGCAGGGCGTTATCTTTAACGATTGCATCAACATAGGCATCGTGTTTTGATTCGGGTGGGACCTGATCAATGATCGTCGACAAATCGTCGAACATTATGGTTCGACTGGAATGCGTCCCACCCTTATCGCCTGACTTAAATCCTAATTCTTCTGGAAAATTGTTGTAGAACATGAAGAAATAGTATCACAACATTATAACCCTGTCAAGTTAGCCGGCAAGTTTGCCGGCTAACAGCGATTATTCCTCTGAGGTTGTTGTCAATTACTAACGCCGTAAGCCGCCGCTGCCGCAGAATTGATAAGATCAGCCAACTTCTGGCCGTCAACCGGCTTCTGTAAGAACGCGACGGCTCCCGTACTTAAGGCGCGTTCGTTTGAAATGTCCGGCTTTTCCGCCGAAATAAAAATTACCGGACGATTCGATCCGGAGTCCCTGAGCTTTTTTTGCGCCGACCACCCGTCCATTTCCGGCATATGAATGTCAAGAAGCAGACAGCCTGGTTCATCATAGGCAACAGCGTCAAAAAAACATTTAGCGGAACTGAATATTTCTACTTCAAAATCAAAAGTAGTTAACATAACCTTGAATGCATGACGCACCGACTCATCGTCATCCACTACAAAAACTTTCTTCTTTTTTAAACACATTGGATCGCACCCTTGGAAGAATACTCTTTGCTAAAAACCCTTATCAACCCCGCTCCACTGGCAAATAAACCTTCAAGGTCGCGCCTTCGTCCTTCTTGCCTTCGATTTCAATCTTGCCCTTGTGACTTTCAACGATGCCCATACTGATCGACAGACCCAGACCCGTGCCCTTGCCGACCTCTTTAGTCGTAAAGAACGGCTCGAAAGCCTTCTTGATGCCTTCCTCGTTAATGCCCATACCATTATCAGTAAAAGCCACCAGCACCATATTGGACGCCTTATCGTGCGATACCGAGATCTGCAATTTTTTCTGGTAGCCGGGCCGGTCTAGAACGCCTTTCGCGATCTGCGCCTTTTTCTCATCCATGGAATCGCGAGCGTTAGATATAAAATTGATCCAGACCTGCTCCAATTGATGTGACTCGCCATTAACCGGAGGTAAGCCAGGCTCGAAGTCCTTGACCACTTCGATCTCGTGCATTCTCATCTGCTCACCCATCAAACTCAACGCGGCATCAATGGTTGCCGGCAGATTGACCAGTTCTATTGCGAGCGTTTCTTGACGAGCATAAGCGCGAACATGTTTAATCGTCCGACTCATCCTTTCGACCATGGCGTCAATATCCCTGAGTCCCTCGGTCAACCTTTCATCCGTGAGCATTTTCTTCTGCATATATTTCCGGAACATCGTCGAAATAAGCGCGATCGCGTTAAGAGGCTGATTGATCTCATGCGCCATGCCCGTAGCCATTTCACCAAGAGTCGAAAGTTTATCCGACTGCACCAGCTGAAGCCGCATTTTATTCATATCCTCCTCAGCCTTCTTCTGGGCCGTAACGTCCCAATTGGTGCCGATCATGCGCAAAGGCTTACCCGAAGCATCCCGCTGCACAATAGCGAACCCGCGGATGTTGTGAACACTCCCGTCAGGCCAAACCACGCGGAATTCAATGTCGAACTCTTTTTCCCCGCGCAGGGCCATCTGGATCGCTTCATCGCCGCGCTGGCGATCTTCCGGATGAAGCCCAGCCTGCCACGCCTCGTAAGCGCCGATGAACTGTTGCTGGGTAATCCCGTAATGACGGAACATTTGCTCGTCCCAGACCAGGCGGTTGTTGACAACATCGTAATCCCAAATACCAACGCCGCCCGCGCGGGTAGCCATCGTCAACCGGTCCGTGGCCTGCAACAAGTTTGCTTCCGCTTGTTTGCGTTCGGAAATATCCGTATGCGTGCCCGTCATCACCAAAGGCTTGCCTTCAGGCGTCCATTCAACAACCTTGCCCCGATCATGCACCCACACCCAGGCCCCGTTCTTGTGCTTCATGCGGCATTCATAATCGTAATAGTCCAGTTTTCCCGTAAAATGCTGATGCAGCAATTCCTCGGACTTTTTAAGATCGTCCGGATGTGTCAGATCAACCCAGGTCTGCACGCTGATCGGAACGAGTTCCGCAAGCGTATATCCCATGATCTCGGCCCAGCGCTCGTTAAACAAAGCTTCCCCAGTAAGAACCTGCCAACGCCATGTCCCGACATTGGTGCCTTCGATAACATTGGCCAAAAGTTTACGCTGTTCTGCCAGAGCATCTTCCGCCTGCTTCCGTTCAGTAATATCAAAAATGATCGAGTGCAATAACCCGCGACCTCCAAATTGAATATGACTTGCTGCTGTCTCGACCATCCGCAATGACCCGTCCGCAAGACGATGCTGGAATTGAAACCGCTTGCCCTGCCCCAACGCAACTGAGGCCATCGCCTGCTTAACATCCTGGGAAGGCAGCGTGTTAATGTCGGAAATCTTCATCAGCAGGAGTTTCTCCCGCGCGTAACCGTAAAAAGTAACAGCCGCCGCATTGGCATCAACAATCGCTCCATCTTCAGGATCGATCAGAAGCATGACCGCGGAATTCATGGCGAATTGATTACGGTAGGATTCCTCGCTCTTACGCAACAGCTCGCGCTGGGCGTATTCCTCGGTCACATCACGGAAAACAAGCACGGCGCCAATGACAACGCCGGACACATCATGGATAGGGGCACAGCTGTCAGCAATCTGCCGCTCCGACCCGTCTCGGGCAATAAGGATGGTGTGATTAGCCAGGCCAATGATCCGGTCTTCCCGCAAAGCGCGGCCGATCGGGATCTCGGCCTCCTGACGGGTATCACCATGAACAATATGAAAGATCTCGGCGACTGGCCGGCCACTGGCTTCCTCCGTACTCCACCCGGTCAAACGCTCCGTAACGGCATTGATCGTGACCATGTTCCCGCGGGCATCGCACGCGATGACCCCGTCCCCAATGGAACGCATGGTAGCCGAAAGCCGTTCTTCGCTTTCGCGGAGCGTCTCTTTCTCCTTACTCAACTCATCGGTCCTAAGATGGACCAGCCGCTCGGCCTGATAACGGGCTGTCATCAGGAAATTAAGGAACACGGTCATCAGCGCCGTCAGGAATAAACCAATCAACAAAACCCACCAATACGCCAGCGATAACTGCCGTTCAATAAATGACGTACTGGGCACGATGGTAATGCGCCATTGACGATCAGGGAACTCCAGCGACATTTCGTATTTCAACAGAGGCCGGCTCCAATCCACCACGCCGTCCCTGACCGCATGACGATACAATACCTGCCTGTCCGCAGGGGCCGCCAGATCCTCAACCAGACACGCCAACCCTTCCGGTGGCATTCTTGAATAAACTCCTTTAAGAAAATCATCCGCGCTATAGACCACCAGCACATAACCTTTCAAAGCCTGACGGCGCTGTTCGATCGTGCGCCTGGGTTGATCCTTGGCATACACCGGCATAAAAACAAGAACCCCAGTATGCTTCTGGCCCTGTTGTACAAGCTCCAGGGGCGGTGTGGCCACCGGACGGCCTATATCCCGGCTTTTCTCCATGGCGGCGCGTCGAACAGTCTCTGAGGCAAGGTCATATCCCGGGGTCGCCTCATTGCCTTTTAACGGCTCCACATAATAAACAGGGAAATAATCTTCCCGGTCC